>NZ_JAMYSY010000002.1:0-291269 GCF_040322175.1 Mesorhizobium sp. M0185
ACGGACGGCTCCCTTGTTTGAGATCTCAACGAACTCATTCTGGCACATCCGATGCCGTCGGGCGCCGTCCACCCCATCATGCCGTGACCTTGGCCGAGGAGCCAGCGGAGCAGAATTCTGCGCCGCAGCGGCGCTCCGAAGTCAGGGCATGGATCCTGGGGTCTGCGCCGCGTCGCTTCGCTCCTTGCTCCGCCCCAGGATGACGAAGCCATGGACGTTTCCGCTAATCGCCAAGGCATGTGATCCGTCGAAGCCAACGACCCGTGCAAAACTTCCGCGCTAAGTATCTAACGCGCCAGCCCAAAAATCGTGTCGCAGTCGAGGTGGGTTTCCAGTTCGGCTGCGATCTCGTCCAGTGCCCCTTCGACCTCGGCGCGGTAGTCGATGCCGCCGCCCTTGACGCCGAGGCTTTCGAGGAATTTCGCCCGGAAGGCGTCGGCGGAAAACAGCCCGTGCATATAGGTGCCCAGCACCTTGCCGTCGGCCGAGATAGCGCCGTCATCGATGCCGTTGATAACGGCGGACGGCCGCAGCGTGTCCGGACCGGTGGTGCGGCCGAGATGGATCTCGTAGCCCTCGAGCGGCAGATCGAATTGCACCGAGCGCGCGCTGACATTGCGCACCGTCTTTTCCGGCTCCATCACCGTTTCGAGGTCGAGCAGCCCGAGGCCTTGCGTTTCTGTAACGCTGCCCTCGATGCCGTCGGGATCGCGCACGATTAGACCAAGCATCTGGAAGCCGCCGCAAATGCCGACGATATGACCACCGCGTTTCCTATGCGCGGCAAGGTCGCGGTCCCAGCCGTTCTCGCGAAATTTCAGGAGATCGCCGATCGTCGACTTCGAGCCGGGAATGACCACCAGACCCGCATCTTCGGGCAAGCGCTCACCAGGCGGCACGAACACCACCTCAACTTGCGGTTCGGCCTTGAGCGGGTCGAGATCGTCGAAATTGGCGATGCGCGAGAGCACCGGCACGGCGATCTTCAGCGCGCGCTTCTCGCCGGACGCCAGTCGCTCGAGCACGACGGAATCTTCCGATGGCAGCCGCGCCGCCGCCTTCAGCCACGGCACGACGCCAAAACAGCGCCAGCCGGTGAATTTTTCGATCGCCTCGATGCCATCGTCGAACAGCGAGACATCGCCGCGGAACTTGTTGATGAGGTAACCGACGATCATGCGCCGGTCCTCCTCCGGCAGGATCAGATGGGTGCCGGCGACCGAGGCGATGACGCCGCCGCGATCGATATCGCCGACCAGGATCACCGGCACGCCGGCGCGCGTCGCAAAGCCCATATTGGCAATGTCGCGGCTCCTGAGATTGATCTCGGCCGGCGAGCCGGCGCCCTCGACAATGACCAGATCGGCGCCCTCGCCGACCTTTGCCCAGGAGTCCAGTACCGCATCCATCAGCCGGCCCTTCAGCGCCTGGTAGTCGCGCGCCCGCGCCTCGCCGAACACCTTGCCCTGCACGACGACTTGAGCGCCGACGTCGGTCTGCGGCTTGAGCAGCACCGGGTTCATGTGGATGGTCGGCGCCACGCCACAGGCGATCGCCTGCAGCCATTGGGCGCGGCCGATCTCGCCGCCGCCTGAATCGCCCGGAATATCGGCGACGGCCGCGTTGTTCGACATGTTCTGCGGCTTGAACGGCCGCACCTTCAGGCCGCGCTTCTTCGCCGCGCGGCAGAGGCCGGCAACCAGCACCGTCTTGCCGACATCCGAACCCGTGCCCTGCAGCATGATCGCCTTGGCCATATCAGCCCCTGCCCTGCGCAACAGTTCCGGTGATCGTCGACTTGGCTGCCAGCGGCCCGCCGCGCCAGATGTAGAGCGCCAGCAGCGGCTCCTTGCCGGTGCGCATGGCGTGGCTGATATCAGGGGCATGGTGGATCACCTCGCCCGCCGCTCGAAGGCGAAAACCGCCATCGCCCATGCGCCATTCGGTGCCGCCGGTCAGCGGGATGTAGATCTCCTCCGCGACATGGTGGTGATCGGGGTAGACGGTGTCGGGTCCAAGGATCAGCAGGCCGCCCGCGACCTCGTCATTGACGAAATGCCCGCGTGTACCGAACACCTCCAGCCAGCCGTAATTGTCGATGAAAACCTTGCCGAAATCCGCCTCGCCATAGGTCTGGCCCCAGTGCAGATAGCCGCGACGCTCCGCAACCAGCCGCGCCAGCGACTTGGCCGCAGCGGGAGCGAGTTCGACGATCCGGTCGAGCTGGACGAGACAAGGCAGTGCATGCGGTTCGAGCGGACGGGACGGCATGTCCCAGCCGATCCGGGCCACGGCGTCGCGCACCAGCGCATCATCGAACGTCTGGAGATAGGCATGGAAGCATCCAAGCAGTTCGTCGAAAGTTGTCGTCACACTTTGCTCCAAAGCGCATTCGCCCACAGCCGCTGCCCAGATGGTTGGATGGAGACGATCGGGTTGCGCGGCGGCATCATTGGTCTAGATTGGACTGCGCGCAAAGCCAAAAACGACAGGCCAGCCGGAAACATCAGGGAGCACGCCATGGACGCCGCTGTCGATGCGGGCACCAGCCAGTTCGAACTCAACGAGGACCAGCGCGCCATCCAGGAGATGGCGCAAGCCTTCGCCGCCGACCGCGTGGCGCCGAACGCACTCGACTGGGATCGCAACAAGCATTTCCCGGCCGATGTGATCCGCGAGACAGGTCCGCTCGGCCTTGGCGGCATCTATGTCCGCGACGACGTCGGCGGCTCGGGGCTCGGCCGGCTCGACGCCGTGCTGATCTTCGAGGCGCTTTCGCGGGCCGATCCGGCGTTTTCCGCCTTCATCTCGATCCACAACATGGCGGCATCGATGATCGACCGCTTCGGCAGCGACGAGCAGCGCCGGCGTTTCCTGCCGAAGCTGACCTCGATGGAATGGCTGGCAAGCTACTGCCTGACCGAGCCGGGTTCGGGATCCGATGCCGCGGCGCTGAAGACGCGTGCGGTCAAAAGCGGCGGCGACTATGTGCTGAACGGCGCCAAGCAGTTTATCTCCGGTGCCGGCGACAGCGACCTCTATGTCGTCATGGCGCGCACCGGCGCCGACGGGCCGAAAGGCATTTCCACCTTCGTCGTGCCGAACGATGCGCCCGGCCTTTCCTTCGGCGCCAACGAGCGCAAGATGGGCTGGCACATGCAGTCGACCCGCCAGGTCGTCTTCGAGGACTGCAAGGTGCCGGCGGAAAACCTTCTGTCGGCAGAAGGCGCCGGCTTCGGCATCGCCATGGCCGGGCTCGACGGCGGCCGGTTGAACATCGCCGCCTGTTCGCTCGGCGGCGCGCAATCGGCGCTCGACAAGGCGCTCGCCTACACCGCCGAGCGCAAGGCTTTCGGCTCGAAGATCAACCAGTTCCAGGCGCTGCAGTTCAAGCTTGCTGACATGGAGACCGAATTGCAGGCAGCACGCATCTTCCTCTACACCGCCGCCTCGAAGCTCGACCGCAACGCGCCGGATGCCTCGAAATGGTCGGCGATGGCGAAGCGCTTCGTCACCGACACCGGCTTCAATGTCGCCAACGACGCCCTGCAGCTGCACGGCGGCTATGGTTATCTGCATGATTACGGCATCGAGAAGCTGGTGCGCGACCTGCGTGTCCACCAGATCCTCGAAGGCACCAACGAGATCATGCGCGTCATCATCGCTCGCGCGCTGATCGGACGGTAAGGCAGTAGGCAGTAGGCAGTAGGCAGTAGGCAGAAAGATGACCGGCAAGATCAATTCGCACAAGGATCTTATCGTATGGCAGCAGGCGATGGATCTAGCCGTCACCGCCTACTCCCTGACCAAGGCATGGCCAAAAGAGGAATTGTATGGGTTGACCAGCCAAATCCGCCGCTCAGCAACCTCTATTCCTGCAAACATCGCGGAAGGTTACGGCCGAGACAACAGAGGCTCCTATCAGCAATTTCTCAGGATTGCCCAGGGATCGCTGAAGGAGTTCGAGACACACCTCCAGATCGCTGAACGCATTGGCCTTGCTACCCATGATCAAGCTTATCACGTGCTTTTAGCGACCGAGGGCATCGGGAAAATGCTTCGCCAACTTATTAGCAAACTTGCGCCCGAATAGGTCGCCTACTGCCTACTGCCTACTGCCTACTGCCTACTGCCTACCCAAACCACGGAGCGCCATTATGACCACCATCGCCTTCATCGGCCTCGGCAATATGGGCAATCCGATGGCCGCCAACCTGGTCAAGGCCGGGTATGCCGTGCACGGCTTCGACCTGGTGCCGGAGAACCTCGTCATTGCCAGGGAGCACGGCGTCATCGTCATGGCCAATGCCGTTGCGGCGGTGAAGGATGCCGATGCGGTCATCACCATGTTGCCGGCCGGCAAGCATGTTCTGTCGGTTTACGCAGACATCGTGTCCAAGGCAAAAAAAGGCGCGCTGTTCATCGATTCCTCGACCATCGATGTCGAGTCGGCTCGAAAGGCCCATGCCATCGCCGCCAAGCATGGGTTGCTGTCGATCGACGCGCCGGTCTCCGGCGGCACGGGCGGTGCGGCGGCCGGCACGCTGACCTTCATGGCCGGCGGTTCGAAGGACGCCTTCGCCAAGGCCGAACCAATCCTCAAGCCGATGGCCGGCCGCATCGTTCATTGCGGCGACGACGGCGCCGGACAGGCGGCGAAGATCTGCAACAATATGATTTTGGGCATTTCGATGATCGGCGTTGCCGAGGCCTTCGTGCTGGCGGAAAAGCTCGGCCTGTCGCACCAGGCGCTGTTCGACGTCGCCTCGACCTCGTCCGGCCAGTGCTGGTCGCTGACCACCTATTGCCCGGTGCCCGGCCCGGTTCCGACATCGCCCGCCAACAATGGCTATAAGCCTGGCTTCGCGGCGGCACTGATGCTGAAGGACCTGAAACTGTCGCAGGAGGCCGCACAGAGCGTCGGTGCAGCAACACCGCTCGGCGCGGAGGCAGCCCAGCTCTATGCGATGTTCAACGCACAAGGGAATGCCGGCGCGGATTTTTCCGGCATCATTAATTTCCTCCGTGGTAACCCGGCGTAAGCTCCAAGTTCACAGGTTTCGATCTGCCCAAAGCGGAAAGTCGGCAAATTTAGGTTTGCTTAAGCTCTTGCTAACCCTGCAGTAACGATATGCGTTTAAAACGGATTGCGAGGCGGACATCCGCCCGGCGCTCCGGATCAGGTCTCGCGTACCGGAGCCCGTAAGTTTCGCCGTTAGTTTCGCAAGTGTATTGTTGGCGAAGCGCCATGCGTATCTGGCAAAGCCGCGTTCCGATGGAGCGCGGTTTTTGCGTTTCGCATCGTCGCCTGGCAACCGCTCGTTCAAACGCCGGGCGCCCGTTTCCCGGGCCCCCGGCGAACGTTCCATCTTACCGCTTGCGCAAATCTGCTTCGGCAAGGTCGAGCGCCGTGGCGATGCGGTCGCAGGCCATGTCGATCGTCTCGCGGGTCCAGATCAGCGGCGGCGACAGGATCATCGTGTCGCCGGTGGCGCGCAGCATCATGCCCTGGGCAATCGCGTGGTCGCGAACCATCACCGCCGCGCTGCCGGCCGGCAGGAAGCGCTCCTTGGTCACCTTGTCCTTGACGATCTCGATCGCCCCCATCAGCCCGAACGAGCGCACCTCGCCGACCAGATCGTGCCCACCGAGACGTTCCTGCAGCGCCCTGGCGAAGTAAGGCCCGGTGTCGTTCCTCACGCGCTCGACCAGGCCTTCGCGCTCGATGATCTCGAGGTTCTTCAGCGCCACCGCGCAGGCCACCGGATGCCCGGCATAGGTATAGCCGTGATAGAATTCGCCGCCCTTTTCGACCAGCGTCGCCGCGATACGGTCGCCGACCAGCAGCGCCGACAGCGGCTGATAGCCAGAGGTCAGCGCCTTGGCCGTGGTGATTGTGTCGGGCTCGACATCGAAGGCTTGTGCGGCGAACCACTCGCCTGTGCGGCCATATCCGGTGATGACCTCGTCCAGCATCAGCAGGACATCGTATTTGCGGCAGATGCGCTGCACCTCCGGCCAATAGCTCATCGGCGGGATCTTCACCCCGCCTGCCCCCATCACCGGCTCGCCGATGAAGGCGGCCACCTTGTCGGCGCCGGCTTCGAGGATCGCGTCCTCGACCGCTTTTGCCGCGCGCAGGCCGAAATCATGGTCGCTTTCGCCGGGCAGTGCGAGCTCATAGGCATAGGGCATCATCACATGGACGATGTTGGGCACGGCGCCGCCGAGCTGCTTGTGCATCAAATCCATGCCGCCGAGCGAGGCGCCGGCGATGGTCGAGCCGTGGTAGCCCATCTTGCGTGAGATGATGCGGTTCTTCTCGGGCCTGCCTTCCAGCACCCAATAGTGACGGACCAGGCGCAGCGCCGTGTCGTTGGCCTCCGAACCGGACGAGCCGTAGAACACCTGGTTGATGTGCCTTGGCGCGATCTCCGCCAGCTTTTTCGACAGCAGAACCGGCGTCGGCGTCGAGCATTTGAAGAAAGAGTTGTAGTAGGGCAATTCCTTCATCTGGGCGTAGGCGGCGTCGGCCAGCTCGTCGCGGCCATAGCCGACATTGACGCACCACAGCCCAGCCATGCCGTCGAGGATTTCCGTCCCTTCGGCATCATAGATGAACGGCCCGTTGGCGTGGGTGATGATGCGCGAGCCGGTCTCGCGCATCTCTTTGTGGTCGGTGAACGGATGAAGGTGATGCGCGGCATCGATCTGCTGAAGCTGCTTCAGCGAATAATTCTGGTAGGTCATGTCTGGTCTTTCCTCTTGAACCAATCCGGCAGCTTTCGCGCCGGGGCGGATTCGTCAGAGGACAGCGGGCGGCGAATAGCCGATGCGAGCGCAGAGCCGCAACAGCTCGGCGCGTAGCGTGCGCGACGACGGCGTCACCGCCACCCCAAATGCGCAACCCGATTTCGCCAGCCGAGCCATGCATGCACCTTAGGCTGCCTCGAGCCCTCAGTTCAAGCCGTGCCGGTCAAGCGACGCCGGTCAATTGGTGCCAGTCAGGGCCCGCTGCAGGAAGACGTACTTCATCGCCGCCTGTGCGGCCTGCGGCCGCCGATCGCCGCGTCCGCCATGGCCGCCCTCGGTCTCCTCAAAGAACAGCGTCTTGCCGTGGCCGGCCGCCTGCAGCCGTGCCGCCATCTTGCGGGCATGCCCGGGATGGACGCGATCGTCGGCGGTCGAGGTCGTCAGCAACACCGGCGGATAGGCTGCATCCGTGTCTACATGCTGGTAGGGCGAATAGGCGGCGAGCCAGGCTGCCTCTTCCGGCTTCGCCGGATCGCCATACTCGGCCATCCACGACGCGCCGGGCGGCAGTTCGGTGTAGCGCAGCATATCGAGCAGCGGCACGTCGATGATCACTGCACCGAACAATTCCGGGTGCTGGGTCAGCGAGACGCCGGTCAGCAAGCCACCATTCGATCCGCCCTGGATGCCCAGCGTGGCGGGCGTAGCGATGCCGCGTTGGACCAGATCTTGCGCGACCGCGGCGAAATCGTCGAAGGCATTCTGGCGATTGGCCTTGAGCGCCGCCTGATGCCAGTTCGGGCCGAACTCGCCGCCGCCGCGGATGTTGGCCTGTACATAGGCATTGCCCTTCTCCAGCCACAGCCTGCCGCGCACGCCGGCATAGCCCGGCAGCAGCGGCACTTCGAAGCCGCCATAGCCGTAAAGCAATGTCGGCACGGGTCCATGCAAGTCGCGCCTCCTGACGACGAAGTACGGGATCATCGTGCCATCCTTCGAGCGCGCCTCGAACTGTTCGGAGACCAGGGACGACGCATCGAAACGCGCCGGCTGCGACTTCACCGTTGCCAGCCCCGCGGCGTTGTCGTCCGACCAGATGATCGAGCTCGGCGTCAGGAAATCGGTGAAGGAGAAGGAGACGCTGGAACCGAAATGCTCGGCATGGCTGATGCCGACATTGCCGTTTTCGGGCAACGCCACGGGCTTGAACTCCCAGCCGCTGTCGCTGCGCTTGCCGGCGACGACCTTGCCGCGCACATTGTCCATCAAATTGATGAACAGCCGGTCCTGCGTGCGGGCAACACCGGCGATCGAGACACGGTGCGCCGGCTCGAGCACGGTACCGAGGGATCCGAATAGCCCGGTTTCGATCCAGCGCTCGAAATCGAGTGAATAGAGCCCGTCGGGCTTACACAGCGTGCCGTCCGGCGCAGTCCACGGGGTACGCACGCCGAAGACGAGCTGGCCCTTGAACAGCGCTGTATCGGTGACGTCGTCCGGCAACGGGATGCGCCTGTTCTCGCCGGAAGGCAGCCGCAGGAAACTGTGCGAGGCGAAGAAGTCGATGGTCCGGGCGAGGAAGACATGACGCTTGTCGCCGTCGAATTCGACGGACCCGCCGGCGGCAAGATCCTGCTTCAGCGCCTCGAAGATCGGCGTCGCCGCTGCCAGTGGCGTGCCGCGCCGCCAAAGCTTGACCACGCGCGGATAACCGGACTGGGTCTTGTCGTCCTCCTCGAAGGCGGCGGAAACGATAACCGTGTCCTCGTCCAGCCAGCTAAAGCTCGATTTCGAGGCAGGAGCGCGAAAGCCGCCATCGACGAACGATCTGCTTTCGATATCGAATTCGCGCATCTCGCTGGCATCGCCGCCATCCGGCGACAGGTTGAGCAGGCAGCGACTGAAGTCGGGGTAGAGCCGGCTGGCGCCGCTGAACACCCATTTCACCCCCTCTTTCGCCGCCAGACAGTCGAAGTCGATGATCGTCTGCCATTCCGGCTTGTCGGTCTTGTAGGAGGCGACGGTGGTGCGCCGCCAAAGGCCGAGTACGTTCGTCCGGTCCTGCCAGAAATTATAGACATAGCCGTTGATAGCGGCCCCGACGGCGATGTTATCCTCGGCTGTCATCAGGTCGAGCGCCGTCTCGAACGACGTCTGATAGGACGGATCACCGTGCAGCTCCCCGACCGTAACTGCATTTTGGTGATGCACCCAGTCGAGCGCCTGCTTGCCCCTCCTGTCCTCAAGCCAGAGAAACGGGTCTTCGGCCGCCGAACCCGGCTGGCCCTTGGTATTCGATTTGGTCATGAGGTCTCCGGTTGAGTCGGGTGGCGACATAGCCAAGATCGACATGGGGCCGCTTACATTCAAGTCATTCGTCAGAAACGGCGGCTTTCTGGCATTCAGACCATCCGTCTTCGAATGACCGTTACAACAGCCAGCGCCAGGCAAATGGCACCGAGCGTCATTGGCAGGCCGCCGGCGCCAACAACATCCATGGCGCTGCCCGCCAGCGGCGGCACGGCGATGCCGCCGACGCCCCACATCAGCGAGAAGGCGGCGTTGCCGGCGACCAGTGCCGAGCCGGTGAACCGCTCGCCGAGTTCAATGATCGACATCGTGTAAATGCCGTAGGAAACCGCGCCCCAGATGAAGACGCACGGCCAGATCAGCGGCGTCTCGATGAGAACCGGCAACAGAACGCATCCGAGCACCGTCATCGAAACACAGATGAACCGCACCAGCCGCGCCGTCAGTCGTTCCGCCAGCAGGCCGAGCGGCACCTGCATAGCGATGTTGCCGGCGATCATCACCGACAGCAGCGCCGACATGCGCGCTTCGGCGATGCCGTAATGCGTTCCATAGACCGGCAGCAAGGCGAGCACCGCCTGTTCGAAACCGGCGGCCACGATCACCGCCGATAACAGCAGCCACGCCTGCGGCACGAACCCCAGCACCGAAACGCGGTGCCCGCTCTCGTCGACCTTGGGCAGCCGTGCCAGCACCGAGGCGAGGCAGGCGCCGCAAAACAGGAATGCGGCGATGCCGACGAGAAACGGCGGCCATCCCTCGGTGCCGACCGCAAGCAGGCACAGCGGCCCCGCCGCAAAGCCCGCCGAAATGATGGTCGAATAGATGCCCATGACGCGGCCACGGCGTGTCGGCGGCGCCAGTGCGATCACCCAGACTTCGCTCAGCACGTAGAGCGGGTTGGTGACGGCGCCGATCAAAAAGCGCAGCGGAAACCACAGATAGACATTTTGCGTCCAGCCGATCAGCGCCAGCACCAGCGCGGAAAGTGCCGCGCAAGTAAGCGCGGTGCGCCCTGCCCCGAAACGGCGCGCCAGCGCCGGAACCAACGGCGAGGAGACGATGAAGCCGATCGGCGTCATCGCCGCCGACAGGCCGATCATGGCCGGCGAGACGCCCTGGCGCTGCAGGATGAAGCTCAACAGCGGATAGCTCAGCCCTTGCGCGATGGCGAACACCGAGACGGTGGCGATCACGCCGGTGATCGCCGCCCATTGCACTGTCTCGCCGCTGTCCTGTTCCGCCCGGTCCATGATGCAGGACTAGCGTTTCGCTTTCATCGCGGTAAGCACCGGCAACGAAAACCGCTTGCGCCAGCCGGAAGAGATAGGAGCCTGACGATCCCTCCGGCTGCCCTTCAGGCATGTCGCTTCCCTCGTCCTAGTGGTCGCCGCCTCCGCAATGACTGGCCGGCCGGCAGTCCATTATGCCGCCGCATTGCCGCAGCGTACGAGGACTATCATGACCGCCGCCCTTCAGCCCGCCGAACCTGCATTGGCAAACGACCGCGCCCGTCGCGGCGGCCGCGCGGGAAAGCGTGCCGGCGGATCGGCGGCGTTCGAGCAGCCGCCGTTTCGACAGTTGAAGAACCCGCTGGCGCCGACCCGGCTGGTTTCCGACGACGAGCTGGAATCTATCCACCTCGCCTCTCTGCGCGTGCTGCGGGAAATCGGCGTCGACGTGCTGCATGACGAAGCCCGGCGCATCATGAAGGCGCATGGCGCCGATGTCCGCGAAGGCAGCGAGCGGGTGCGCTTCGACAGCGACATGATCCTGGAACTGGTTGCGCACTGCCCGCCGGAATTCACCATCCACGCCCGCAACCCGGCGCACAACGTGCGCTTCGGCGGTGATAATCTGATCATCTCGATGATGGCGTCGGCGCCCAATTGCTCCGACGTCGACCGCGGCCGCCGGCCGGGCAACCAGCAGGACTACCGCAACTTCCTCAAGCTTGCGCAGATGCACAACATATTGAACTGCACGGGCGGCTATCCGGTCGAGCCGATCGACATCCATCCGTCCGTGCGCCACCTCGAATGCATCCGTGACCTCGCCACGCTGACCGACAAGATGTTCCACATCTATTCGCTCGGCAAGGAGCGCAACGTCGACGGCATCGAGATCACCAGGATCGCACGTGGCATCAGCCATGAGCAGTTGCTTGCAGAGCCGTCGGTATTCACCATCATCAACACCAATTCGCCGCTCAAGCTCGACGTGCCGATGATGGAAGGCATCATCCAGATGTCGAGCAAGGGCCAGGTGGTCATCGTGACGCCGTTCACCCTGTCCGGCGCTATGGCGCCGGTGACGATTGCCGGCGCGCTGGTGCAACAGAATGCCGAGGCGCTGTCCGGCATCGCCTTCGCGCAGATGGTGCGCAAGGGCGCGCCTGTCGGCTACGGCGGCTTCACCTCGAATGTCGACATGAAGTCCGGCGCGCCGGCCTTCGGCACGCCGGAATATATGAAGGCGCAGCTGGTCGGTGGGCAACTCGCCCGCCGCTACAACATCCCCTACCGCACCTCCAACACCTGCGCAGCCAACACGGTCGACGCGCAGGCCGCCTATGAAAGCGTGTTCTCGCTGTGGGGCGCCATCCAGGGCGGCGGCAATCTGATGATGCATGCCGCCGGCTGGCTCGAAGGCGGCCTGCGCTGCTCCTATGAGAAGACCATCCTCGATATAGACCTGTTGCAGATGGTCGCCGAGTTCCTGACGCCGCTCGATCTTTCCGAGGAAGCACTCGGTTTCGACGCCATACAGTCCGTCGGCCCCGGCGGCCATTTCTTCGGCACCCAGCACACGCAGGACCGCTACAAGACCGCGTTCTATGCGCCTATTATCTCGGACTGGCGCAATTTCGAGAGTTGGGCGGAGGCCGGGTCGCCGACGGCACTCGAAAAGGCCAATCGCGTCTGGAAGGAACGGCTGGCGTCCTATGAAGAGCCCTACATGGATCCGGCAATCCGGGAGGAGCTCAACGCTTTCGTCGACAAGCGCCGGGCCGAAGGCGGCGCGCCGACCGATTTTTGATCATCTGATGAGTAGTCGACCCCCACTCCGTCTTGATGGCAGGCTGGCCGGAAACATCGCTGTATCCGATCTCCGCTTTGTTTTCGCGCCCCGCTCACTCGATTCAATCTCTTCAAACACGGATCTATCTTCATGAAATCTCATGCAAAAGCGGTTGTCATCGGCGGCGGGGTCGTTGGCTGCTCGGTGCTCTATCATCTGGCCAAGGCTGGCTGGGCCGACATCATGCTGATCGAGCGTTCGGAGCTCACTTCCGGCTCGTCCTGGCATGCGGCGGGCGGCTTCCATACGCTGAACGGCGATCCCAACGTCGCCAAACTGCAGGCCTATACGGTGCGGCTCTACAAAGAGATCGAGGAGATTTCCGGCCAATCCTGCTCGCTGCACCTGACCGGCGGCGTGATGATGGCCGACACGCCCGAGCGCATGGACTTCTTGCGGCTCGCCCACGCCAAGGGCCGCTATCTCGGCATGGACACCGAACTGATCACGCCGTCCGAAGCCAAGGCGATGTTCCCGCTGATGGACGAGACGAATTTCGTCGGCGCCATGTGGGATCCAGTCGAGGGCCATCTCGACCCTTCCGGCACCACCCATGCCTATGCCAAGGCCGCCAGGAAGCTAGGCGCCGAGATCGTACTGCGCAACCGCGTCGTGGAACTGACGCAGGAGGTCGACGGCACCTGGAACGTCGTCACTGAGCAAGGCACAGTCAAAGCCGAGCATGTGGTCAACTGCGGCGGCCTGTGGGCGCGCGAGATCGGTCGCATGGTCGGCGTCGAACTGCCGGTGCTGGCCATGGAGCACATGTATCTTCTGACCGAGCCGATGCCGGAGGTCGAGGAATTCAACAAGTCGACCGGCCGCGAGATGATTGGCGTGCTCGATTTCAAGGGCGAGATCTATACCCGCCAGGAACGCAACGGCATCCTGCTCGGCACCTATGAAAAGGCCTGCAAGCCGTGGTCGCCGGTCAACACGCCGTGGGATTTCGGCCACGAGCTGCTGCAGCCCGACATCGACCGCATCGCGCCGTCGCTCGAGATCGGCTTCAAGCATTTCCCCGGCATCGAAAAGGCCGGCATCAAGCAGATCATCAACGGCCCCTTCACCTTCGCGCTGGACGGCAACCCGCTGGTCGGCCCGGTACAGGGCCTGACCAATTTCTGGTGCGCCTGCGCCGTCATGGCCGGCTTCAGCCAGGGCGGCGGCGTCGGCCTGGCGCTGTCGAACTGGATGGTCCATGGCGACCCCGGCTTCGACGTCTGGGGCATGGACGTTGCGCGCTTCGGCGAATGGGCAACGCTGCGCTATACCAACGCAAAGGTCCGCGAAAATTATTCGCGCCGTTTCTCCATCCGCTTTCCCAACGAGGAATTACCGGCGGCAAGACCAGCGCAGACGACCCCGCTTTACGACACCATGCTCGCCAACAACGCCGTCATGGGCGACAGCTGGGGTCTCGAAACCCCGCTCTGGTTCGCGCCGAGAGGCTCGGAGCCGAAGGACGTCGTGTCCTTCCACCGCTCCAATGATTTCCGCCCGATCGGCGAGGAGGTGCGCGCCACCCGCGAGAGGGTCGGCGTCACCGAGATCGCCAACTTCGCCAAATACGAAGTCTCCGGGCCAGGGGCCGAGGACTTCCTCAACCGTCTGATGACCAATCGCATGCCGAAGACCGGCCGCATCGTGCTGACGCCCATGCTGAACGAGTTCGGCCGGCTGATCGGGGACTTCACCATCGCCAAGGCGGGCCCAAGGGGTGGGGAAGACCGCTTCATGATCTGGGGTTCTTCGGCAGCGCAAAAATACCACATGCGCTGGTTCGAGAAGCATCTGCCAAAGGATGGAAGCATCCGCATCCACCGCTTCGACCAGATGCTGGTCGGTCTCTCCATCGCCGGGCCGAAATCCCGCGACCTGCTGCAGAAACTGGTCGATGTTGACATCTCGACCAAGGCCTTCCGCTTTATGGATTTCCGCGAAATGGCGGTCGGCGGCGCGCCTTGCATGGTCAATCGCATCACCTACACCGGCGACCTCGGCTATGAGATCTGGATGGCGCCTGCCTACCAGCGCCTGGTCTACAAGGCGATCAAGGAGGCCGGCGAAGAGTTTGGGCTTGTCGATTTCGGCATGCGGGCTTTGCTCTCGATGCGGCTTGAGAAGAACTTCCCGACCTGGTTCCGCGAGTTACGTCCGATCTACGGACCGTTCGAAGGCTCGATGGACCGCTTCATCAAGCTAGAGAAGAACGACTTCATCGGCCGGGAAGCAGCGGCCAAGGAACAGGCAGAAGGGCCGAAACTGCGCCGTGTCTCCTTCATCGTCGATGCCGCGGATGCAGACGTCATGGGCGACGAGCCGATCTGGGCCAAGGTCGGCGGCAAGGATTACGGCACCGTGGAAAAGCCGCATGGCTATGGCGCGCCGCGCTTCGACGCGGGCGGCAAGGAAGTGCGCGGCTCGAACGCCGCCGAAGGCGCGTCTGCCGTGCGCGGCATCGTCGACGGCGACTGGCGCGTGGTCGGCTGGGTCACCTCCGGCGGCTATGCGCATTATGTCGAGAAGTCGATGGCGCAAGGCTATGTACCGGCAGCGCTTGCCGAGAACGAGAGCGCCGGGCTGTTCGAGATCGAAATCCTCGGGCACCGGCGGCCGGCACGCATCAATGTCGAGCCGCCCTTCGACCCGAGCGGCGAAAAGATGAGGACGTAGGCGCAGCCAGCCGGTCGCATTGTGCGGAGCATACTCTTCATGCTAGCGCAGCCGGCAACACTCTGCTGCAAGGGCGATGAGATTTCATTGAAGTACAATCTGAGATGGGCCGACTGGCTTGCCGAGGCGCGGATCGGCCCCTTCCCGGCGGCGATCGTCATGGTCGCGGCTTACTTTGCCTTGCAGACCATCATACTGTCCCTGTTGAGCTCTTGGGCGGGAACCGGCGTCGGCATCGATGATGCGGAGCAACTGATCTATGTTCCGTATCTCTGGGCTGGATATGGCGGCTCGCAACCACCCCTGTACACCTGGATCAACTGGCTGGCCGCGCATATTTTCGGCACCAGTATCTTCACGCTGAAGCTCGTCAAATACTCCGTGCTGTTCCTTGCCGCCTGCAGCGTGTTCGCCGCCATGCGGCGGTTCGGCTACACCAAAGCGACAGCGGCGGCGGCCATGTTCGGCCTGTTTACGATCCCGCAGATCGTCTGGGAATCGCAGCGCGCCTTGTCGCATTCCGTCGCCGTCGTCGGCTTCTGCTCGCTGCTCCTGCTGGCCATGTCCTATCTTCTCGAGCGGCGAAGCATGATCGCCTGTGCGGCGTTTGGCCTAGCCACGGCGGCGGCAATTCTTGCCAAATATAATGATGTCTTCCTCGTGGTGGCCCTTGTTGCGGCCGTGCTGTCGCTGCGCGAATGGCGCAGCGCGATCCTCGATCCGAAGTTCGCCATCAGCATAGCGGTCGCGATATTGGTGCTGGCGCCAACCACCTATTGGAGCCTCATGCATCCCGCCGATTTATTGTCGAGAGGCGAGAAGTTCGGAATAGATTCGCAACAAGGGCGCATGGCGGCGGCCTTTGTCGGCGCCGGCAAGTTTATCATGGGCACCTTCAATTTCGCGGTCTTGCCGGTGCTCGTTTCCGCCCTGTCTTTCTGGCTGGCGAAGTTCCGTTTCTCGGAGCGGCATCCGGAAGGTCCGCCCCGGGAAATTCTGTTGTGGCGTACCTTGGCGCTCGGCTTGGCCATGCTGGCAATACTTGTACTTGCCACCGGCGTGACGGTGGTCAAGGACCGCTGGCTGCTACCGGTCCTGTTCATGTTGCCGCTGGCCATCGTCGCCACTATGGAACGGCTGGCGCCGCGCGGCAGGAATGCGCAGCTCATGGTGATCGCGGCTGGAGCGATCATCGCCGTGCTGCTCGCGCCCGCCACCTGGTACGTCCAGATAAACGGGACCAGTGGCCTCTCGCGGATGATCCGCGTGGATTACCCCGCCCTCTATCGCCAACTGACTGCGGACGGACCGGTCAAAACCGCAATATCTGATGGTGCATGGGTCGGAAACCTGCGGCTGGTCGACGAAAAACTGGTCGCACTTGACCAGGAAGTGCCTAATTTCGAAACGCTGATGCAGGAGCCGGCCGTACTCGTCTGGCTTGACCGCGACGATCCGCGGCCGGTCATTTTGGAGCAGCTCAAAGCGGCCGGCTATGAGCCGGACGGCCAACCACGGCAAATGATGGTTCCGCTGTTGCGCGGCACCGGCAAGTCCGCCCGGGCCGGCGCCTATGTAAGATTGAAGAGAATGGCGGTGGGAGAAGCCACGGCGCCCAAGGAAGGCGTTAGCGGAGGAGCCGAGGGTGGACAGGAACCCGACTGACCGGCCCCGTCATCACCGCAAGATCATGCCGTTCGAGCCCGACGGCTCGAATGATGTGCTGCGCAAAAAATCGCAGATGAAGGCCGCTGAACTCAACCAGCATGCACTGGGCTATGGAGCGCTGGCGGAAGCCGAATGGCAGGCGGCGGGCATTGCTGCTCCTGACCTGCCCGCCATGCGCCGATACCGGCTCGAGCGCATCCGCGCCGAGCTGAAGCGCCGCGACTATGCGGGAGCCCTGCTCTACGATCCGGTCAATATCCGCTATGCCACCGACGCAACCAACATGCAGCTCTGGGTCGCACACAATCGGACCAGGCATTGTTTCGTTGCCACCGATGGCCCGGTGGTGCTGTTCGACTATTTCTCCTGCGAGCACCTTTCCGATCATTCCGGCGTCGTCGACGAGGTGCGGCCGGCGGTGTCGTGGGCTTATCTGTACAGCGGCGAGCTGACCAGTCAAAAAGTCCGCCGCTGGGCAGCCGGCATCGCCGACCTGGTATTGGAACATGGCGGCGGCAATCGCCGCATCGCAGTCGACCACATCAATCCCGAGGGCATCGAAGAGCTCGCCCGCCTCGGCATCTCGACCGGCAATGGCGAGGCGGTGATGGAAAATGCGCGGCTGATCAAATCGCCCGACGAAATCCTTGCCATGCGCCGGGCGATCGCCGCTTGCGAGGCGGCAATGGGCGAGATGGAGAAGGCGCTGAGGCCTGGCATCTCCGAGAACGAATTGTGGGCCGAACTCCATCGCGGCAACATCGCGCGCGGCGGCGAATGGATCGAAACCCGGCTCCTGTCGTCGGGCCCGCGCACCAATCCATGGTTCCAGGAGTGTTCGTCGCGGACGATCGAGGCCGGCGAGCTCGTCGCTTTCGACACCGACCTGATCGGTCCTTACGGCTTCTGCGCCGACCTTTCGCGCACCTGGCTTTGCGGTGATGCGCCGCCGTCGCAGGAGCAGCGCGACCTGTTCCGCATCGCCGCCGACCAGATCGCCCACAACACCGAGCTGATGCGGCCGGGCATATCGTTCCGCGACCTCGTCGAGGGCTCGTCAGTGCCACCGGGAGACTGCTTCCCGGCCCGTTACGGGGTGCTCTATCACGGCGTCGGCCTTGCCGACGAATACCCGACTTTGCCGCATGCTAGCGACTGGACCGACGACACACCGGACGGAGTGCTCGAACCTGGCATGGTGCTGTGCGTCGAGAGCTATATCGGTCGGCTTGGCGGCTACGAAGGCGTCAAGATCGAAGAACAGATCCTGATCACTGAAACCGGCAACGAGAAGCTTTCGACCTACCCGCTCGACAATCGGCTGCTTGGCGGCTGAGCGACGCTAATGCATGTCGCGCAAAAGTATGCAGCGGCTTTGCGATAACGACATGCATAAAACAAGAATCTAAAGCGCGTCGCATGAGGCCGACCGAACGCGACGCGCTTTATGCGAGCGCGGCGATCGCCTCGCGCATCGCAGCGACGATCGTTTCCGGCGTTGTCCTGGCCGTGATGAACGGCAAGCCTTTGCGCCGCCTTGTCCAGCCGACGACCGTCACCTTCTGCGCCGCCGGCTCGAAACTCTGCGCCAGCGCCCAGCTCTCGCAATCGATCGCCGCGACGTCCGCCCTGCCCTCGGCAACGGCAACGATCGAAGCACGGTGCCCACAGCTTTCGCTCAGCGCGGAAAAGATATCCAAACTCTCGCCCAATGTTTGCAGGTCGCGGGCTGGCGCGATGATGCCCGACATGGAATCGAGGCTGTTGAAGGTAAAGCGCTTGCCGCGCAGCTGATCGAGCGGAATGACGGCACCGCCGTCGGCCGGCGCCCTTGCCGGCGGTGCCTCGCCCGCTCTCATGACGATGGCGCTCGAATAGAGTTCGCCCTGTCCACCCTCGAAGGCGTCGTAACGCGGCTGGCCGATGAGCTGGACACGCTGCGACAGGCCGAGTTCCATCGGTCCCCAGCAGGTTTGCGCAAAGAGCAGCGCCGGATGCAGCCAGAGCTGGTGAAAATCCAGTTCGTCCGGCGGCAATGTCGCCGGATCGGGCGCGATGGGTTTTCCCTGATCGTCGCGAATACCGCCAGGCACGGGGGGCAAATCGCCGGTGCGGCGGATGATCGTCTCCGGCGCATCGATGCCTTTTTGTCTGAAAGCATCGCGCAGCCGCGCCCATTGCGCGTCGACATCGTCCCGCGCTTCCGGCCAGTCGTACATCGGCAAAGCCGCAATGAATTCGCTCATGCCGGGATTTGACCGTTATGCGGGGAAATTGACAAGGTCAGGAAAGCGTCGTCCGCGCGGCACCGCCTGCAACAACGCAAGAATCATTCTTTCGGCGGCTCGGCGGGTACCGGTGCGCTGCCAAGCCCATTGAGGCTGCGTGCCCTGACGCGCGGCTTGAATGCGCGTCCTGGTTCCGGCATGCGCCGCAGCACGGGATGGACGACCGGCTCCTTCGCCTTGAAGGCATAGGCCTTGAGCAGCGCGAAATAGTTCGGGTAGGCATAGCCATTGTTCATCCGCAGCCATTCGTCACGGCGGTCGCGAAACACCTTCGGCAGCCTGTACCAGGCCACCGTCGGGCTCTTGTGATGGACGAAATGCAGATTGTTGTTGAGGAACAGGAAGGACAGCGGCGAGCGCTCGACGATGATCGTGCGGCCTTCCGGATGTTCAGACCATTGGTGCTCGGCGTAGGTGCGGATCGAAATCAGCGACTGCCCAAGCCAAACCGGCACCAGAACGTAAAGCCACAACGGCATGCCGAAGCCGAACTGCACGACAGGCAGCACCACGACGAGGCCGATCGCATGCAGCAGCCATGCCTTGCGGATGGAATTGTCGCCCGCGGCAACTTGCCTGGCGTCGTCGATGAAAAAGCCGATGCAGGAAAGCCACGGGCCTAGCACCAAACGCCCGATCATCGTGTTGTTGACCTTCAGCAGGAATTTCATCGCCGACGGCAGCTCCTCGTGCTGCCAGAGAGCCTTGTAATAGCTTTCGGGATCATCGAGCGGATCGGTCAGGCGCTCGTCTGCATGGTGGCGCAGATGAATGGTCTTGAATCGGCGAAACGGCCAGACAAGGCCAATCGGCAGGAACACAAAGGCTTCGTTGAGCCGCGCATTCCGGGTTGGGTGGCCGTGCAGGACCTCGTGCATCAGCGAGGATTGCAGCGCCGCAATCAGGGTCAGAAAGGCGAGTGCCAGCAGCGGGCAAGAGGGCCAGAGCAGGAAGCCGGTAGCGAGCCAGCCGCCGTAGCAGAGAAGTGCGAGAAATGCTGTCGGCCATTCGATGGCCGTTGCGCCGTGTCGCCTGTTGCCCATGCTCGTCATGCTATCGACCACTGCCTTCCAGTCGCCGGAACCCGTTTGATTCCTGACAGCATTGTGTCAGGAGCGTTGCATCGCTGCAACGCGATAAAGCGCACAAACTGTTGCGATTGCGCATTTTCAGCTGCAGATGTTATCTATTGTAAACAAGCTCGTAGATTCATTTGCGCTCTAAACGCCATGTAGACCGCTTCGGCGCAAAATTTTGCTCACGTCAGGGAGAGTAGAGATTTGGACAAGCGCGACCTGTCGACGATCTTTCGCGAGCGCCTGAAAATGCTCTTGACAAGGTCCGATTTGAACCAGTCGGCCTTCGCCGCCGCGGTTGGCATCGACCGTTCGGCACTGTCGCAGCTGCTCTCCGGCGCGTCGATCCGCCTTCCCCGCGCCGAAACGCTGCTCAACATCGCCGCCGAATTCAAAGTCTCGCTCGACTGGCTGCTCGGCCTCAGCCACGATGAGGGCGTCACCGGTGAAATCCGCGAGAGCCTTGAGATCGAGGAGGCGCCGGACGGCTTCGACCGCACGCTGCTGGCTCGCTGGCATGCCGAGGCGGCGGGAACGAAAATCCGCTACGTGCCGGCCGGCATTCCCGATCTTCTGCGCACCGAGGCGCTTGTCGACTACGAAGCCGTCATCGCCAACAAGAGCCGCGAGGCACAGGCCGGCGAAACGCAGTACCGCATCGACTACAACCGACGGCCCGAAACCGACATGGAAGTCTGTATGCCGCGCCACACGCTGGAGATCTTCGCGCGCGGGCTGGGCGTGTGGGACCGCTTTCCGGAGGCCGACCGCCACCAGCAGCTCCTGCACATGGCGACGCTGCTCGACGACCTCTATCCCACCTTCCGCCTGTTTCTCTATGACGGGCGGATGCGCTATTCGATCCCCTACACCATCTTCGGGCCCTATCGCGCCGCCATTTACGTCGGCGACATGTATCTGGTGCTGAACGCCACGCAGCCGATCCGCATCCTGACCAGCCATTTCGACAATCTGATCCGTGCCGCGGACGTCAACGCGCAT
This sequence comes from Mesorhizobium sp. M0185, assembly GCF_040322175.1. NCBI lineage: Bacteria > Pseudomonadati > Pseudomonadota > Alphaproteobacteria > Hyphomicrobiales > Phyllobacteriaceae > Mesorhizobium > Mesorhizobium sp. M0185. The sequence goes on from NZ_JAMYSY010000002.1 coordinate 20,855, forward strand.
GAAGCGGCCAGCTTCACACGAAAGCTGGCGGAGATGCGATTTTGACCGGTTGCTCTACGTGCCGACATTGACGGCACATAAAGAATTCTTTATATCCTTATCTCAGTTATTCTTCCGGGAAGGCGTATTTCACATGACCAATCCGATCGACGCTCTGCTTGCCGAAAAGGGCGTCCTGCTCGCCGATGGCGCCACCGGCACCAATCTGTTCGCCATGGGCCTTGAGGCCGGAGAGGCTCCCGAGCTCTTGAACGAGACCGCGCCCGACACCATCACCAGCCTGCACCAGAACTTTGTCGATGCCGGCGCCGACATCATCCTGACCAACTCTTTTGGCGGCACCCGCCATCGGCTCAAGCTGCACCATGCGCAGGACCGTGTCTACGCACTGAACAAGCGCGCCGCCGAGATCGCAAGCGCCGTCGCCGGCAAGGCCGGCCGCAAGGTGATCGTGGCCGGCTCCGTCGGCCCGACCGGCGAGCTACTGGTGCCGCTCGGCGCCATGACCTACGACGAGGCGGTCGAAGCCTTTGCCGAGCAGATTGAGGGACTGAAGGCCGGCGGCGCCGAAGTCGCCTGGATCGAAACCATGTCGGCGCCTGACGAAATCCGCGCCGCCGCCGAAGCCGCCATCCGCGTCGGCCTGCCCTATACCTATACCGGCTCCTTCGACACCGCCGGCCGCACCATGATGGGACTGCTGCCGAAGGACATCCACGGCGTCGTCGATGGCCTGTCGCAGACACCGCTCGGTGTTGGCGCCAATTGCGGTGTCGGTGCCTCCGACATTCTCGCTTCGCTGCTCGACATGACCGAGGCGAAGCCGGAAGCAACGGTGATCGTCAAGGGCAATTGCGGCATTCCCGAATTTCGCGGTGCCGAGATCTACTATTCCGGCACACCCGAGCTGATGGCCGACTATGTGCGTCTCGCCGTCGACGCCGGTGCCAAGATCGTCGGCGGCTGCTGCGGCACCTCGTTCCAGCACCTCGCCGCCATGCGCAAGGCGCTCGATGCGCACACCAAGTCGGATCGCCCGACCGTCGAGCAGATCGTCGAACGCATCGGCCCGATGCGCAACAAGCAGGCTACGGTCAACGTCGCCGAGACCAGCGAAGCCCGCCGCGAGCGGCGCCGCGGACGCGCCTGACGCTTTCGTCTGCGACATGGTCCGCGCGAAGCAGTGCGGCCGCGAAAAAAGGCCGGCAAGGTTTCCCTCGCCGGCCTGCCTCACCCGCCCGTAGGCCGGCTCCCCCTATCAGAACGATCCCATCTGAAAGAAACCGGCCGTCATTGCCACTACCGGTTACCGCCGAGCGCCGAGGCAAGGCGCACAAGCGAGAGGAACTCGGACCGGTATCCAAACGGGTCGGCTCCTCTGGCGGCAGTGGCAATCTCCATGATCTTGTCGTAGCCGAACTTCGCGGTCGCATCCTCGTCGCGCAGCTTCTGGCCGAAGGCAGCAACGGCAACGGAGAAACGCTGGTCGGTGCTGGCCTGGTCGAACGACGCCACCTCGTTGGCTGACGTTACCGGCGTGGTGATCAGCTTCGAGGTGTCCTCGTTCGGCAGCTTGTAGCGGATCTTGACGAAAGCATATTCGTCGGCATTGGCAACGCCGCCATTGTTCACCGAGGCCTGGCCGTAGCGCAACTGGTCGATCTGTTCGCCGCCGCTGCCCTTAGGCGTGATCTCGTAGATCGCGGTGACTGAATGACCTGAGCCGATCTCGCCGGCATCGACCCGGTCATTGTTGAAATCCTCTCGGTTCAAAGCGCGGGTTTCGTAGCCAATCAGCCGGTACTCCGAGACCTTGTTCGGGTTGAACTCGACCTGGATCTTCACGTCCTTGGCGATGGTGAACAGTGTCGAGGAGGCATCCTCGACCAGCACCTTCTCGGCCTCCGCCAACGTATCGATGTAGGCAGCAGTGCCATTGCCGTTCTGGGCGATGGTCTGCATCATCTGGTCGTTCAGATTGTCGCGGCCGAAGCCGAACACCGACAGGAATACGCCTGTCTTGCGCTCCTTTTCGATCAGCCGCTTCAGGTCGTCGTCATCGGTCTGGCCGACATTGAAATCGCCATCGGTGGCGAGCATCACCCGATTGATGCCGTCCTTGACGAAGGATTTCTGTGCCAGCCTGTAGGCTTCCTTGATGCCGGCCTCGCCTGCCGTCGAGCCGCCGGATGTCAGATTGTCGATGGCAGCGAGGATCTTGTCCTTTTCCGAAGCCTTGGTGGGCTCCAGCACGGTACCGGCATCGCCCGCATAGGTGACGATCGAGACGGTGTCGTCAGGTCTCAGCTTGTTGACCAGCAGCCGGAAGGCCGACTGCAGGAGCGGCAGCTTGTCCTGCTCGTTCATCGAGCCCGACACATCGATCAGGAAGACCAGATTGGCCCTGGGCTGCTCGGCCGGCTTCACGTCGAAACCCTTGATGGCGACATGCATCAGCCTGGTGTGCTCGTTCCACGGCGTCGGCATGACGCTGACGGTCGAGTTGAACGGCGTCGAGGCGGAGTCCGGTCCCTTCCAGGCATAAGGGAAGTAGTTGATCATCTCCTCGACGCGAACCGTGTCGGCCTGCGGGATAAAGCCTTCCTTCAGCGAGCGCCGGACGAAGGAATAGGAAGCGGTGTCGACATCGATCGAGAAGGTCGAGACCGGGTCTTCAAGTGCGGCATGCACCGGGTTGGTCTTGAAATTCTCGACGCGGTCGCGGTTTTCCTCTTGCGGCAGCATCTGGTCGGCCGGCGCAGCGGCGGGCTGCTGTGCCATCAGCTTGGACTCGGCAACCGTGCCAGGCATGCGTCCGACCCGCGCGCCGCCATCGACTGCCGGAGCCGCGGAGCTTGCACCCCCATCCAGCGCGAACTCGCCGCTCTGCGCCGGTTCAGGTGCATTGCGGCTGAGCACATCCTGCTGCGTCAGCCCGCCGACTGCGGTCGATTCCGCCTTCGGCGGCGATGTCGGCGCCACAAGCGCCTCGCCGGTGTCGCGGCTTTCACGGTCGGCGTCCGCCTTCTTCTGCTTGTCCGCTTCGGCAACGACCGGCGGTTTGACTGTCGCCGGTTTGTCAGCCAGCGTTTCGGTGATCTTATCCCCGCCGAATTCGGGCCCGCCGAATTTGGATTCCCCAAGCATGTAGATGGTAGCGTATCCGGCGATCGGCAGGGCAACGAGCCCGGCAATGGCCGGCGTGGCGAAGAGTTTCTTTTGCATGATTTCGCTCCAGAGCCTTTGTGCTCGCTCTGTGAGACGAACCCCGCCTGCCGATCCTTGGGCGGCAGGTAAAGTTTTTTCGTCCATATCATAGGCACGCAGCGCGGCCTGCAGGGCACGCGCCTTTGCATCCGCATCGGGCGCCGGTGCAGCGATATCGCGCAGCCTGTTCAGTTGATTGTCGTCGACCATGGTCACACTTCCCCGGCTGAACGCATCAGCGTCTTCAACCGTTTCTTCGCTTCATGGATGTGCCAGGAAACCGTCGTCTCCGAGATCGCCATCGCCTCGGCGGCGGCGGCGTGGCTCAGCCCTTCGCCATAAACCAGCAGCACCGCATCGCGCTGCTTGTCCGGCAGCTTGCGCACCGCTGCCCAGAGCGCCTCGGCCGGGTCTTCCGGCTCAGCCGAGATTTCCCCCGAAATCAGCGCATAGGCGCCATAGGCCTCGGTCTTGACCGTCTCACGGGCGGTCTTGCGCATCATGTCGCGCGCCGCATTCAGCGTCATGGTGTAGAGCCACGTCGTAAAGGCACCGCTGCCGTGATAATCGCGGATCGCCCGCCCGAGCCGGACGCAGACTTCCTGGGCGATGTCCTCGGCGTCGGCCTTTTTCCCGCACCAACGATAGGCGGCGCGATAGACGAAACCATAGTGCCTTTCGAGCAACTTGCCGAAAGCACCACGGTCTCCGCCCTTCGCCCGTCCGATCAGTTCGGCGTCGGAGGCTTCGCTTTCGTCCAGCATCATCGCCATCATTTGCCTGTTGGACGAAGGCTAATGGCGGTTCCTTGGCGCGATGGAAAGAATTTTTTGGCGGGCGGTCACGTCGTAATGGTTGGCGTGCCTTGGCCGAGCGTCTCCGCAAACAGCGTCGTCAGCCGCTTCCAGTGGCGTTCGGCGCCGGCTGCATCGAAGGCACTGTGGTCCGGCATGCACCAGCCATGCGCCATGCCGGCATGGTTCTCTATGACATGATCGACCTCGGCGGTGCGCAGTGCTTCGGCGAGCCGCGCCGATTGCTCCGGCGGAAAGCTGCGGTCGACACCGGCAGTGCCGATATAGACCCTTGCCTTGAGTGAGGCGGCCTTCCGGTGCGGACTGTCGGCTGCGTCACCAGCCAGATTGCCGCCGTGAAAACTGGCCGCGGCGGCGATGCGGTCGGGATAGCTGGCCGCCGCGTTCAGCGCCCGCGCTCCGCCCATGCAGTAGCCGACAATGCCAACCGGCCCGGCCAGGCCTTGCGCAACAAGTGCATCGAGGAAAGCGCCGCTGTCGCGGATCGTCATCTCCTGGGTCGTGCCGCCGAGGAGACCTGTGATGGCGGCCTTGCTCCTCTCGTCGCCGAACGCAGTCTTGGGATCGAACGGACCGTAGGGCGCATTGCGGTAAAAGAGGTCCGGTACAAGCACCGCATAGCCCTCGCTCGTAAGCCGCTCCGCCATCTGATCAAGCGCCGGTCGCGGACCGAAAACGTCCATGTAGAGGATGATCGCTGCCTTGGCTGGGGCCGCCGAACGGAACAGCCGGGCCTTGGCAATGCCGTCGCTTGTCTTGATCTGCATCGCTTGCGTGGCCATCATCCGCTCCGTTGATCTGACGTGCGATAGATACCCGCGGTGGCCGTCGCCGCAAGCTGTAGTGAGGCGATCTGCTTCAAGATTTCGTGCGGCATTCGGCGACGCTACAGACGCGCGAATGCTGCCATGTGAAAGGCCTGAACCTCGGACGGATAGCGATAATCGGTGCCGTAAGGACAGGCGTTGCGATCAAGGCAGCCGCCGGTCCGGCAGGGCGCGCCGTTTTGCCCGCGCACATGCGCCAGACAGGTTTCATGTGCAAAACCGTCCGCAGAATAAGCCTCTACCGGACAGGATTTCAGGCAAGGTTTTTCCAGACATGTATCGCAAAGGTGAATCACTTCGCGGGGTTCTTGGAGCGCAATTTCGTCTTCGAACAGCAGCGCGCCGCGATAGGCATGCCAGAGCCCATATTGCGGATGCATGAGAATGCAGAGCGGCGACGGCTTCAGCCCCTCCGCACGTATCGCCCATTGCTGGAATGGCAGATAAGGCCTGTCGGACGGCGATACCGCGCGTGCCCCGAATCTTTCGGCCACCGCGCCGATCACTTCGCGAGACCATCTGTCGAGCGGATCGTCGATCGGCTGTGACTGTCTCTCCAGCCAGCGCAGGAAGTGCGGCCAAGGTGCGGCGCCCGCCTGCCCCACCAGCAGAACGGATCTGGCGGCAGCGCCGGAGAGACCGGAAGGTGTTTCCTCACCGCCCGCAAAATCGAAGCCGCCGCGAAGCATAAGGCCGTGGGCGGAAAGCGCAGCCGCGATGGTTTCGATCATGCTGCGCTCGGGATCATCCCTTCTTGTCCGGGTCGGAGAAGGCACTCCGCCAGACTTCCTTGTGGATGATGTTGGCGACTTTAGCCCCGCCTGATTCGGGCTCCTTTCAGGTGAAGGCGTCGGCCATCGACGCCTTCTTCCTGGCAATGAAGTCCTTCAGCCCGTCGTCGATACCCTGATCGAGATGCGGCGCCTCGTAGCTTTCCAGCCAGCGGCGGGCGAGCTCGTTGGCGCGCTGCGGCGCGGTTTTTTCGCCTTCCGCCAGCCATTGCTCGTAAGAATTGTTGTCGGCAATGTTGGAACGGTAGAACGCGGTCTGGAAATTGGCCTGGGTGTGGTCGCAGCCGAGATAGTGGCTGCCCGGGCCGACCTGGCGGATGGCATCCATCGCCTGGCCGTTTTCCGACAGGTCGACACCCTCGGAGAACTTCTGCGTCATGCCGAGCTGGTCGATGTCCATCATGAACTTTTCGTAGCAGGAGGCGAGACCGCCCTCGAGCCAGCCGGCCGAATGCAGCACGAAGTTGGTGCCGGCGAGGATCGTCGAGTTCAGCGTGTTGGCGCTCTCGTAGGCGGCCTGCGCATCGGGGATTTTTGAAGCACAGAGCGAACCGCCGGTGCGAAACGGCAGGCCGAGCCGACGGGCAAGCTGTGCGGCGCCATACGAGACCAGCGACGGCTCCGGCGTGCCGAAGGTCGGCGCGCCCGACTGCATCGAGATCGACGAGGCGAAGGTGCCGAACAGCACCGGCGCACCCGGCCGGATCAGCTGCGTGAACGACGCGCCGGCCAGCACTTCGGCCAAAACCTGCGTCAGTGTACCGGCGACCGTCACCGGGCTCATCGCACCGGCAAGGATGAACGGCGTGACGATGCAGGCTTGGTTGTGGCGCGAATAGACCTTCAGCGCTCCCAGCATGGTCTCGTCGAAAACCATCGGCGAGTTGGCGTTGATCAGGCTGGTCAGCACCGTGTTGTTCTCGACGAAATCGTCACCGAACACGATCTTGGCCATTGCCACCGTATCTTCAGCGCGCTCGGGCGCGGTCACCGAGCCCATGAACGGCTTGTCTGAATATTTGATATGGCTGTAGACCATGTCGAGATGGCGCTTGTTGACCGGCACGTCGACCGGCTCGCAAACCGTGCCGCCGGAATGGTGGATCGACGGCGCCATATAGGCGAGTTTCACGAAATTCCGGAAATCCTCGATCGTTGCATAGCGCCTGACGCCGTCGAGATCGCGCACGAAGGGCGGTCCATAGACCGGCGCGAACACTGTCGCGTTGCCGCCGATCTGCACCGAGCGCTCGCCGTTGCGGGCGTGCTGGGTATAGACGGACGGAGCGGTCTTCAACAGCGAGCGGCAGAGGCCCTTGGGGAAATGCACCCGCTCGCCCTTGACGTCGGCGCCCGCCTCTTTCCAAAGCTGCAGCGCCTCGGCGTCGTCGCGGAAGATGATGCCGATCTCCTCCAGCACGGTGTCGGTGTTCTTTTCGATCAGCGCCAGCCCTTCCTCGTCCAGCACTTCATAGACGTTGATCTTGCGCTTGATATAGGTGAGCTGTGTGCCGGGGCCGCCGCCCGAACGCGCAGCCCGTCGGGCTGCGGCGCCACCGCTGGCAGCGCGCCCGCGCCGTGCGTTTGACGCTTCCTGATCGACCGGCGCGTTCTCACTCATAATCGTTCTTCCCTGGCTTTCGTTCTGGCCTGATTTACTCCGGCCTGGCTCTTGCACCGGCCTGAAATCCGTTTGCGGCCGCATATTGCGGTCTCTGGCCGGATCGTAGCCATGCACCCTATTCGAAACGGCCCGCCAGCGCCAACGCCTGTCGCAAAATCGACAAGAATTCCAAGAGATTTACGGTCGCTTTCGTTTTGCGGGAAGTCGCAAATCAGCTATGGACAACCGGCCCGTGCGGGTTAGGTATTGACGCGATATTTTTAAGCTGCCGCAACAGTTGTAGCCGGCAAGGAGCCTGAGAAAAAATGGCCGACGACGAGATCATCCTTTCGGAACTCTCCGACGACGAGTTGGTGCAGCAGATGCACGACGATCTTTATGACGGGTTGAAGGAAGAAATCGAGGAAGGCACCAATATCCTTCTCGAGCGCGGCTGGGCGCCTTACAAGGTGTTAACCGAGGCTCTGGTCGAGGGCATGCGCATCGTCGGCGAGGACTTCCGCGACGGCATCCTGTTCGTTCCCGAAGTGCTGCTGTCGGCCAACGCGATGAAGGCCGGCATGTTCATCCTGCGTCCGCTGCTTGTCGCCACCGGCGCGCCGAAGCAGGGCAAGATGGTGATCGGCACCGTCAAGGGCGACATCCATGACATCGGCAAGAATCTGGTCGGCATGATGATGGAAGGCGCCGGCTTCGATGTCATCGACCTGGGCATCAACAATGCGGTCGAAAAATATCTCGATGCCATCGAAAAGCACCAGCCCGACATCATCGGCATGTCGGCGCTGCTGACGACGACCATGCCTTACATGAAAGTCGTCATCGATACGATGAAGGAAAAGGGCATTCGCGATGACTATGTCGTGCTGGTCGGCGGCGCACCGCTCAACGAGGAATTCGGCAAAGCCGTCGGCGCCGACGCCTATTGCCGCGACGCCGCGGTGGCGGTCGAGACCGCCAAGGACTTCATGAAGCGCAAGCACAACGTCCGCGCTTCGGCCTGAGCCAATAAGTCCGGCACCAACGAGAAAAGCCGCGCCTTGCAGTGCGGCTTTTTTATTCCCAAATGTTTAGAGCCGTGCGGATCAGGGTTTCTTGACGGTATCGTCAACAGCCTTCGCAGTGGATTTGATATCCTTACCGACGCCGCGCACCGTGTTGGCGCAGGCCGAAACAGCCAAGGCGCAGGCGAGAATAGCGATTGGCGCGACGCGGAACAATTTCATGAATGGTGTCTCCCTCAGGACATAAATTCGCTGGACAGCAACGAAGATGGATTAGACTGGTTCCATGGCTACCGCGCGAAAACAACAATCCGATCAAGGCGACAGGCTGCTCGTCATCGCCTGCGGGATGATTGCGCGCGAAGTTTTGGCGGTCAAGGAGCAGCTCGGGCTCGACCATCTCGACCTGACCTGCCTGCCGGCGGAGTTCCATTTCTATCCGGACCGCATCGCGCCGGCCATGGACAAGGCTATCGAGAAGGCCAAGACCGACGGCTACAGCCACATATTCGTCGGCTATGCCGATTGCGGCACGGGTGGCTTGCTCGATCGGATCTGCGAGAAGCATGGCGTCGAGCGCATGGCCGGGCCGCATTGCTTTGCTTTCTACCAGGGCATGGATGCCTATGCGAAGGTCGCCGATGACGACATGATGTCGTTCTACATGACCGATTTCCTCTGCCGGCAATTCGATGCCTTCTTCATGAAGCCGCTCGGTCTGGACAAGCACCCGGAGCTGATCAAGGACTATTTCGGCAACTACGAGAAGCTGATCTATATCGCTCAGACCGACGACCCGGAACTCGACAAGGTCGCCGAAAAGGCGGCGAAAATGCTCGGCCTCGCCTATGAGCGGCGCTCGACCGGCTATGGTGACCTGACGAAGGAACTGGCCAGCGCTGCAATCCTGGCTTGACGATATTTCTAGGCAAAGCGTTCTTCAGCTTCAAGCCCGGCGAGCACATCTGCAAAGCTCGTCTTGCAGACGAAACCCAGCCGGTCCCTAGCCCGCGACGCATCATAGACCCGGTCGATCGACGAAAACATCGTCCAGCCTTTCTTCGTGTAGAGTGCCGGATAATCCGGAAAATAGCGCGCGACGACCGACGGCGCGTCGGCGATCAAGGCCGCGCAATCTTCGGGCTGGAAAGGCGTCGGTGCCGAGATGATGAAAGTCTCGAAGCCCAATTGCGGCCCTTTCTCCAGGGCAGCGATGTGGGCGTCGGCTGCGTCCTCCACCGTCAGCCGGCGGAACAACAGCTCATTGGCCTTGGTGTTGGCATCCGACTGTTCGATCACGTGCGCCATGTCGTCCGCCTCGGGAAAAAACCGGGCGGTGCGCAACACGATCACCGGCAGGCCGAACTGCAAATGATAGAGCCGGCAGAGCTGTTCGGCTGAAAGCTTGGTGACGCCGTAGATGTTGCGCGGTTCAGGCGACATGTCTTCCGTCAGCCATGCCGCCTTGCGCGCCCCGCCGGTGAAGCCGGTGGTGCGTATGGACTCGGAAATCATCAGCGATGTCGTCGACGTAAACACGAAGCGCTGAACGCCAAAAGCTGCTGCCGCATCGAGCAGGTTGAGCGTGCCGCGCACATTCGTCTCGACGAAATCCTCGTTGCGATGACGTTCGATGTCAGGCTTGTGCAGCGCGCCGCTATGGATGATGGCCTCGATGCGGTTCTCCTCGACCGCCCTCATGACCAGGTCGCGATCGGCGACAGAGCCGACGATTCGCGTTTCCGAGGATGGGACGGGATCGAGGCCGGTGACGTCATGACCAAGAGCCCGCAGCCGCGGCGCCAAGGCGCTGCCCAGCCAACCGGACGATCCCGTCAGCAAGATCCGCATTCTTTCCACCTCGTTTCTGCTGTCGATGCTCAGCCACGGATGACAGAACGCGGCGAAACATTAAGGTATGCGCCAGACAAGAAAACAGCCTGCTCCAGCCATCAAAAGGGAAACGCCACCGATGATCGCTCGCCTCATGTTTGCCGCAGCAACTGTCCTCTGCTTGACGATGCCCGCGTTCGCCGATGGCGAGGTGCAGAAGCTGATAACGGCTGCCGACAAGGCGCGGCTCAACAAATATGGCGAGACGCGCAAGGCAGCGCTTGACGAGGCGAAGGCCGGCGATCCCGCCGAGGTCAAGCAGCTCGACGCCTTGCTGGCAAAGCCGCTGGTTCCCTTCTCTGACAAGGACCTGACCGGCAAATGGCAATGCCGCACCATCAAGGCCGGCGGATTGGGCCCGCTCGTCATCTATGGCTGGTTCAAATGCAAGGTGAGCGACGACGGTTCCGGCTGGAGACTGGAAAAGATCACCGGCTCGCAGCGCACCAAGGGCCGCTTCTTCGACGATGGCGAGAAACGCGCGATCTATCTCGGTTCCTTCCACGTCAACGACGATCCGGCAAAGCCCTACGGCAGCGGGCCGGAAAGCGATCAGGTCGGCTATGCCTTCCGCAACAGCGCCAGTGAATGGCGCATCGAGTTCCGGGCGCCCTATTACGAATCGAAGCTCGATATCCTCGAATTCAAGCGCTGAGCCCCGATCACCAGGGGTTAACCCGGTCAGCCTAGCATTCGCGCGCAAAGAACAGGTTCTTTGCGGGGGGTCGCAGAGCATGGCACTGTCGAAAACAAACCAACGGCCGATCGTCGTCGTCACCGAAGGCGGCCCGCATATCTGGGCGATCGTCAACGCCCTCGCCGATCAACTCGGCCCGGTCAGCGTCATCCTCGAAGCTCCTGAATCCAAAAAGCAATTGCTTCTCGCGCGGGCGCGGCGGCAAGGCTGGACCTCGGCCATCGGTCAACTCGGCACGATGGTGCTGACGCGCCTCGGCAAGCGCTTCTTCGCCGGCCACGCAGCACGGCTTGCCGCCGGGCAGAAGCTGCAAACCGAACCGAAGCCTGGGCAAAAGATCATTTATGTCTCGTCGGCCAACGCGCCGGAGTGCCTGCAGGCGATTGCGGAAATCCAGCCGGGTGTGGTGCTGCTCGCCGGCTGCCGCTTGCTGTCGCTGCAGACGCTGGCGAAAATCCCTTGCCCGGTCCTCAACTACCATGCCGGCATCGCCCCGAAATATCGTGGCATGAACGGCGGCTACTGGGCGCTGGCTTCAGGCGATGCGGAGAACTTCGGCACCACCGTGCATCTGGTCGACGCCGGCGTCGATACTGGCGGCGTGCTGCGGCAGACGCGTGGCAAACCGCAGCCGGGCGACACAATTTCAAGCTACGCGTTGCGGCAGGCGGCCTTCTCGCGCGACATCTGCGTCGAAGCGGTCAGGGATGCGCTGGCTGGCAAGGTCGGCACGGTGGATCCTGGCCTGCCTTCGAAACAATGGTATCATCCGACGGTATGGTTTTATCTCTGGACGGGGATAAGGAACGGCGTCTGGTGACGCGCCGATTTACCGGACAGCCACCCGCCACTAACATTGCATCATGAGCGACATCGACCACCGCACCATCATTGCCGGCCTTTCGGTCGAGGACCGTCGCGACCTCACCGCCAGGCTTGACCGGCCAGGCATTGTCCGGCTGGCGGTCCATGCCGGGCTGGTTATCCTGCTGGGCGCGCTGATCGCCGCCCGCATCCCGTTCTGGCCGCTGCTCGTCTTGCCGCAGGGAGTCCTGATCGTCTTCTTCTTCACGCCGTTGCACGAGACCATCCATGAAACCGCGTTCAGGACGGCGTGGCTCAATCGCGCTGTTGCTGCCGTGGCCGGCTTCCTGATCCTGCTGCCGCCGGCATGGTTCCGCTATTTCCATTTCGCCCATCACCGCCACACGCACGACCGGAGAAACGACCCCGAACTGATGGCGCCGAAGCCGGAGACCGTCAGCCAATATCTGCGCTATCTGTCCGGCAGCCCCTATTGGATCGCCATGGGCCGCGTGATCGTAACCAATGCGGCTGGCCGCAATCGCGACGGCTTCGTGCCGGAAAAGGGCCGCGGCAAGGTGGTTGCCGAAGCACGGCTGTTCCTGATCGGCTATGCGGCATTGCTGGCCGCATCGCTCGCCGCGCAGTCGGCGCTGCTGTTGTGGGTCTGGATCGTGCCGGTGCTGGTCGGACAGCCGTTTTTGCGTGCCTACCTGCTGGCCGAGCACGCGTTGTGCCCGCATGTCGCCAACATGCTCGAGAACACCCGCACCACCTTCACCACAAGGCTGGTGCGCTTCGTGGCTTGGAACATGCCGTACCATTCCGAGCACCATTCCTATCCGGCCGTTCCCTTCCACCGCCTGCCGCGCTTCCATGACATCGTCGCGGAGCATTTGCGCACGACCGAACGAGGTTACGTGCGCTTCCACAGGAAGCTGGTCGGCAGCTACGATGGCCGCGCCGGCTGACCAGTGCTGGAAGAAACTCCGCTTTCAACCGCGGCCGTCGATTGCGTCGCTTTTGAAGGCCCCCGCGTCGTCCCATAACAAGCAGCCCAACAGCGCTTCCGGCAATGCTCGAAACCACTGCATTGGCCAAAAGATCGGAATCGATCTTCGGAGAGCACGATGCAGCGGAGTTAAATGGTAGAGCATCGTTTGTGCGTCCGATTGGACGCACGGCGCTCTGCAGGAGCAGGAAATTATGGCCGATCTGATCGTCGTCTACTGGCGCGACATCCCCGCCCAGGTCATCGTCAAGAAGGGCCGGCAGAACGCCAAGCGCGAACTGCCGCTGCGCTTCACCGAGGCGATCGACATGTGCGCCATGCGCACCGGCGCTGGCGGCACCGACGACTATCTTGCCGAATGGCGCAAGGCAGAACCCCTCCCGGTCAGTGACGATCTTGAAGCCGAGGCCGAGAAGGCTCTTCAGGAACTTGATGCGAAATACGACCGTGAGCGGCTGGTCGCTCTGGTCAAGGCGGGGGGCAAAGAAAATGTCTGATCCCCAATCAATGCCGGCGACGACGGCTCGAGCCGGCGTAACCCAGGCGACCATCGTCAAGAAGGCGGCGCCGAAATCCGACTACAAGCCGGCCGACGTGTCGCCACAGCGGCGTGTGCAGCGCTCTTTCGCGGTGCGCCTTTGGTCTGTGCGGCATTCGCGGCTGCTCGAATGGTTCTACGGCAAATTCGCCGACATGTTCCTGCTCCTCCATCCGCTGTGGAAGGGCATCGGCTACAGCCGTGTCGAAGGGCCCGTGAAATTCGTCGAAAAGCGCGTCAAGGGCTTCATGTTCGACTGCCGCATGTGCGGCCAGTGCATTCTTTCCTCGACCGGCATGTCGTGCCCGATGAACTGCCCCAAGCAATTGCGCAACGGCCCTTGCGGCGGTGTCCGCGCCAACGGCAATTGCGAGGTCGAGCCTGATATGCCTTGCGTCTGGGTCAAAGCTTGGGAAGGCTCGCAGAACATGGCGCATGGCGACAAGATTTTTGACGTGCAGAAGCCGGTGGATCAGTCCTTGCGCGAAACCTCCGCCTGGCTGCGGGTCACCGCGCAGGCCGCGGCCGCCCGCAATGCGGCCCGGAATACTACGAAGACCGGAGCGTCGGCATGATCGGCCGTCAGCCAGACGAGAATCCGGCCGGCATCCATTTGCCGCTCGATCCCCTGCCCGGCCACACCTCGCGCGGCCGGCTGGAACGCGTCCTAAGGCGCGGCGAGTTCGCAGTGACGACCGAGCTCAATCCGCCTGACAGCGCCGATCCGGAAGACGTCTACAACCGCGCCAGGATTTTCGACGGTTGGGTCGACGCCATCAATGCCGTCGACGCTTCCGGCGCCAACTGCCACATGTCGTCGGTCGGCATCTGCGCGCTGCTGACCCGCATGGGCTATGCCCCGATCATGCAGATCGCCTGCCGCGACCGGAACCGCATCGCCATCCAGGGCGACGTGCTTGGGGGTGCTGCGATGGGCGTCGCCAACATGCTCTGCCTGACCGGCGATGGCGTGCAGGCCGGCGACCAGCCCGGCGCCAAGCCGGTGTTCGATCTCGACTGCATGTCGCTGCTCGAAACCTGCCGCGTTATGCGCGATAACGGCAAATTCCTGTCCGGCCGAAAACTCACGACGCCGCCGCAGCTTTTCCTTGGCGCGGCCATCAACCCGTTCGCGCCGCCGATCGATTTCCGGCCCTATCGGCTGGGCAAGAAGATCGCCGCCGGGGCACAATTCGTGCAGAGCCAGTACTGCTTCGACGTACCGATGTTCCGCACCTACATGCAGAAGGTCCGCGATCTCGGCTATACCGAGAAATGTTTCATCCTGTGCGGCGTCGGGCCGCTGGCCTCGGCCAAGACGGCCAAATGGATCCGCTCCAACGTACCGGGCATTCACATTCCCGATCAGATCGTCAAGCGCCTGGAAGGCGCCCAGGATCAGAAGAAGGAAGGCAAGCAGCTCTGCATCGACATCATCAATGAGGTGAAGGAAATTCCCGGTGTATCCGGCGTCCATGTGATGGCCTACCGCCAGGAAGAATACGTCGCCGAGATCGTCGACGAATCCGGCGTGCTGAAGGGTCGCCGGCCGTGGAAACGCGAAATCCGTCGCGACGACCAGCTCGTTGCCGACCGGCTCGACCACATACTGCATGACGACCTCACCGAAACCCAGGTCGACATGGTCAAGACCGCGCATTGACAGCGCGAATCGTCAGCATTCGCTTGATCAGAAACAGATAACGATATAAAGAACTCTTTATATCACGATGGAGAGATTTCATGACCCGCACCATCGTCGCCTCGGCGACACGAGAAATCATCATCGGCTTCGATCAGCCCTTCTGCGTGATCGGCGAGCGCATCAACCCGACCGGCCGTAAGAAACTGGCCGCCGAAATGATCGCCGGCAATTTTGAGACCGTCATCAAGGATGCGCTGGAGCAGGCCGCCTGTGGGGCGACCATGCTCGACGTCAATGCCGGCGTCACTGCAGTCGATCCCAACGCCACCGAGCCGGCGCTGCTGGTGCAGACGCTGGAGATCGTGCAAGGCCTGGTCGACCTGCCGTTGTCGATCGACTCCTCCGTGACTGCGGCAATCGAAGCGGCGCTGAAGGTCGCCAAGGGCCGGCCGCTGGTCAATTCCGTCACCGGCGAGGAGGAAAAGCTCGAAGCCATCCTGCCGTTGATCAAGAAATACAACGTTCCCGTCGTCGCCATTTCCAACGACGAGACCGGTATTTCGATGGACCCCGATGTGCGCTTCGCCGTCGCCAAGAAGATCGTTCAGCGCTGTGCCGACTTCGGCATTCCGGCGCATGATGTGGTCGTCGACCCGCTGGTCATGCCGATCGGCGCGCTGGGCGATGCCGGCCGCCAGGTATTTGCCCTGCTACGCCGGCTGCGCGAGGAGCTCAAGGTCAACACCACCTGCGGCCTCTCCAACATCTCGTTCGGCCTGCCGCACCGTCATGGCATCAACGCCGCCTTCATCCCGATGGTGATCGGCGCCGGCATGACCTCGGCGATCATGAACCCGGTGCGGCCGCAGGAAATGGAAGCGGTGCGCGGCGCCAACGTGCTGAACGGCACCGACGAGAACTGCACCAACTGGATCAGGACCTACAAGGACTACAAGCCTGCTGAAGGCGGCCAGGCCGTTGCCGCCCGGACGCAGGTCAACGCGCCGGGCGATGGCAATGGCAATGGCGGACGCAGGCGCGGCGGCCGCGAAGCGCGTATGGCCCGGGGTTGAGCCAGGTCTTGGCCGACACGATATGGGGCACAGGACTTGGGAGGAACCGAGACACAGCGGCATCGCTGCCGTGGCCAAGACCCGAGCTGCGTAGAAAGTAAAGTCTGGAACGTATGAACTCTCCCGTCAACATCACCGATCCGCTCGTGCTGTTCATGCCGTCGGGCAAGCGCGGGCGGTTTCCGGTCGGCACGCCGGTTCTGGATGCAGCGCGCCAGCTCGGTGTCTATGTCGAGAGCGTGTGCGGCGGGCGCGCCACTTGCGGGCGTTGCCAGATCGAGGTGCAGGAAGGCAATTTCGCCAAGCACAAGATCGTTTCCTCCAACGATCACCTCTCGCCCAAGGGTGCCAAGGAAGAGCGCTACGAGCGCGTACGCGGCCTGCCCGAGCGCCGCCGGCTGTCCTGCTCGGCGCAAATTCTCGGCGATCTCGTCGTTGACGTGCCGCAGGACACCGTCATCAACGCGCAGACCATCCGCAAGGACGCCGACACCAGGGTCATCGCACGAGATGCGGCAATCCGCATGTGCTATGTCGAGATCGAAGAACCCGACATGCACAAGCCGCTCGGCGACCTCGACCGTCTGAAGATCGCGCTGATGAAGGACTGGGGCCTCAAGAGCCTCGATTTCGATTTCCATCTGTTGCCGCAGGTGCAAGGCATTTTGCGCAAAGGCAACTGGACCGCGACCGCCGCCATCCACAAGGACACCGACAGCGAGACCGCACGGGTCATCGCTTTGTGGCCTGGCCTCAAGAACGAGGCGTACGGACTTGCTTGCGATATCGGCTCGACCACGATCGCCATGCATCTGGTGTCGTTGCTGTCGGGCCGCGTCGCCGCCTCGTCGGGCACATCCAATCCACAGATCCGCTTCGGCGAGGATCTGATGAGCCGTGTCTCGTACGTGATGATGAACCCGGACGGCCGCGAAGGCATGACGGTCGCCGTGCGCGAGGCCATTTCGGGGCTTGTGGACAAAGTCTGCACCGAAGGCAACGTCCAACGCAACGACATCCTGGATTCCGTGTTCGTCGGCAATCCGATCATGCACCATCTGTTCCTCGGCATCGATCCGACCGAGCTCGGCGGCGCCCCCTTCGCGCTAGCCGTCTCCGGCGCCGTGCACATCAAGGCATCGGATATCGGTTTGAAGCTCAACCAGGGCGCCAGGCTCTATATGCTTCCTTGCATTGCCGGCCATGTCGGCGCGGACGCTGCCGCAGTGACGCTGTCGGAAGGGCCGCACCGCCAGGACGAGATGATGCTGATCGTCGATGTCGGCACCAATGCCGAGATCGTGCTCGGCAATCGCCAGCGGGTCGTGGCGGCCTCATCGCCAACTGGCCCGGCCTTCGAAGGTGCGGAAATCTCCGGTGGCCAGCGCGCCGCACCGGGTGCCATCGAGCGCGTCCGCATCGATCCTGAAACGCTGGAACCGAAATACCGCGTCATCGGCTCGGAACTCTGGTCCGACGAGCCGGGCTTCCTCGACAGCGTGCAGGCGACCGGCGTCACCGGTATTTGCGGCTCCGGCATCATCGAGGTGGTCGCCGAGATGTATCTCGCCGGCATCATCTCCGAGGACGGCGTCGTCGATGGATCGCTGAGCGGCCACTCGCCTCGCGTCGTCGCCAATGGCCGCACCTTCTCCTATGTGCTGAAGGAAGGCGAGCCCAAGATCACCATCACCCAGACTGATGTGCGCGCTATCCAGCTTGCCAAGGCCGCCCTTTATGCCGGCACCAAGCTTTTGATGGAAAAGCAGCACACCGATCATGTCGACCGCATCCACTTCGCCGGCGCATTCGGCTCGTTCATCGACCCGAAATACGCAATGGTACTGGGCCTGATTCCGGATTGCGACCTCGACAAGGTCTCGGCCGTTGGCAATGCGGCCGGCGCCGGCGCCCGCATGGCGCTGTTGAACCGTGGCTATCGCCGCGAGATCGAGGAAACCGTTAGCAAGATCGAGAAGATCGAGACGGCGCTGGAGCCGAAATTCCAGGAACATTTCGTTTATGCCATGGCGCTCCCGAACAAGATCGACCCGTTTCCCAAGCTGTCGGCGGCGGTGAAACTGCCGCCGCGCAAGACGGTGAGCGAAGACGGCATTGCCGGCGACGCTGCCCCGCGGCGGCGTTCGCGCGAAGGCCACGCCGCGCGGCGCGGGCGGGGATGACTCGCCTCCGCTAGGCTGTCAGACCTTCCATTTTCATTTGTATGCAAATGTTTCCAGATCGCGCCGATCTGGAAACGAAATCGCGTTTTCGTGAAATTCGCCAGATACATAGGCGGAGCATTTAACCGGCATCGAACGGCAGGCGGAAACAGTTTTCGGCCACCGCAACGCTCCAAGGAGATCAAGATGTCGATGTTCGAAAGCCTCGGCCGCTATGGTGCGGCCTTCAAGAAAACACGCGAAGCGCGCAAGTCGCTGCGCATCCTCAACAGCTTGCCGCCTGAGATCCAAAAGGACATTGGCTGGCCGGTGTCGCCGCGTTCGAGCGAAAGGCAGCTTTCGGTCGGATGGGGCATGCAGCGCGGATGAAATTCATCGACAAATGCAAGCTGCTCGGTATTCGCCGGAGCCGCAATGCGGCTCCGGCTGCACCCAGCAATTGGCTGCGCGCCGCGTTGCTGCCGCGGCGTTGAGCTGCGCCGGTAGGCCAGAGACTTCATGGCCGGACGTTTTGTCGACAGCTGGGATCAAACGACCGTGTTGAGATTGCATCAATCTTGACTTTTTTGGTGGCGACACAATCTTCGAAATAGTCGGGGGTTCTCTTAGTCGGCTCAGCCGAAGTCCGTGTATCTGCATGCCCAGTCTCAAAAGCCACGTCGTGTCGTTCGTCCTCAGGTACAGCCGCAAGAAGGCGTTTTCTAGCCCCGAGAACCTGCAGCGCTGGATCGCCTATGCGCGCAAGACGGAAAACCATCAGCCGCCTGCGTCGCTGCGGTCACGCCTGGAGATCACAACCCGCACGATCAACGGCTTTCCCGTCTACGAGATCGCTCCCCAGGCTGGTGAGCGGAGGCGGATTCTCTACCTGCACGGCGGCGCTTATGTCTTTGAAATCACACCCTATCATTGGCGGCTGATCGCCGACATGGCCGACCGCCTCGGGTTCGGTATCACCGTGCCGATCTATCCCATTGCTCCCGAACACGATTTTCACGCCATGTTCGGCATGGTCGGCGCCGTCTACCGCCAGATGTTCGGCGAAACCAGCGCGACTGATATCATCTTCATGGGCGATTCCGCCGGCGGAAACATGGCCGTCGTGCTGACGATGATGGCTGCGCAAAATGGCCTGCCCTTGCCATCACGCCACGTGCTGATTTCGCCCGGTCTCGACGTGTCGCTCGCCAACCCAGAAATGTATGAGGCCGAACGCAACGATCCGTGGCTGGGCATTGCCGGCGGCCGCGAGGCGATCCGACTTTACAGCGCCGGCATAGATCCCACCGACTGGCGCATCAGCCCGGTTTACGGCGACCTGTCGGTGCTGCCCAAAACGCTGCTGCTGACCGGTTCACGCGATCTGCTCACCCCCGACAATCTGATCTTCGCGGAAAAGGCACGCGCGGCCGGCGTCGAAATTGAGGTCGTCCACGAGCAAGGCATGTTCCATGTCTGGCCGTTGATCGACATGCCGGAGGCGCGACGCGCGCGGGACAGCATAGTGGCCTTCTTGACCAACAAAACTGACAGTTATCATGCCAAGGCAGGAGAGTTGTCGCTGCAAAGGGCAGACCGCGACGGAACCCCTCGCGATCTGGTTGCGCCGCTCAGGTCGTAGTTTGGCTCAGAACTTCCCAGTTTCCCTGAACATCTCAAACGTCGCGCGGATATGGTCGGCGACTGCCTTCACCGGCGCGCTGGCGTCCGGCGTCACCACCATGGCGAGGTTGTAGGTGCCGATGTCAGGCATGCCGTCCTTCGGGCACAGCTCGACCATGTCGCTGCCGAGGAAGGATTTCGGCAGCGGCGCCACCGCAAGATCCGCCATGATCGCGGCGCGCTGGCCGGCCGTGTGCGCGCTCATATAGGCGATACGGTAGTTGCGGCCCTCGCGGCCAAGCGCCTCCAATGCCCCTGCCCGCCAGGCACAGCCCTCTTCCCACAATGAGACCGGCAGCGGCTCGCGCAGATGCGCGCAACCGCCCTTGGCACCGGCCCAGACGATCGGCTCTGTGAGCAGAACTTCGGCGCCGATCGCGCTGGTCTTGTAGGAGTTGGTGAGCAGCGTGATATCGAGCGCCCGGTCGTCCATGCGCCGGCGCAGATTGACGCTCTGGTCGATGGTGACGTCGACCGCGATCGATGGATGCGACTGTGCGAACCGCTTCAGCACATGCGGCAGCACACGTTCGCCGTAATCGTCCGGCGAGCCGAGCCGCACCACCCCGACAATGTCTGGAATGATGAACTTCGACACCACCTCGCGATTGATCGACAGCAGCCGGCGCGCATAGCCGAGCAGCATCTCGCCATCGGTGGTCAGCGTCACCGAACGGGCGTCGCGCGCGAACACCGAGCGGCCGAGAATGTCCTCCAGCTTCTTGATCTGCATGGAGACGGCCGACGGCGTGCGGAAGACCGCATTGGCCGCAGTGGTGAAGCTACCGGTCTCGGCGATTGCGACGAAAGTGCGCAGAACATCGAGATCGAGCAGCGGCAGCGGATGATTGAGTGGGGCGTTCATGGCAAGCGACCTTCAATTTTTCTGATGCAAACCATCATTCCATTTCGTTTGATTGAACATCAGTTTGGGAGGATAGTCAACTCCATCGAAGGCAGGACGCATCGAAGTGGTCCCGAAACAACTATGACACGGACCTGCAATCGACACGAAATGAAGCTGAAACAAACCCGGTGTACCGCCTGACGCTGCAAGTGCCGGGACAACCCGGCCCAATGCGAAGGAGAATGAGATGTCTATCCTGTCATCCATCGGTCGGATCGCGACCGAATTCAGCGAGGCCCGTGCCCGCTACCAGACGGAACGCGCCATCCGCGCGCTGCCGATTGAACTGCAGAAGGATATCGGCTGGCCTGAAGCTGCCGATGCCAAGGCCGGCACTCGCCATGGTGTGGGATCCTGGGCTGGAGCAAAGTAAACCGTGTGTATCAACAGCTGAAGGCCTGCCGCGCAGATCAGCCCGGTAGGCCTTTTTGTTTGTACTCCAACAATTTTCCCGAGCCATGTCGCCGTCGCATGCCGCATATGAGCAAGTCGCATAGCAGCCCGCACTGGCAATCAACACATTGTAAATAATCGAAAATCCTGGGCAGAATGCCCAAATTTGTCGCATTCCGTGTCGCTTTTCATATCAAGTGCTTCGCTTTTGCGATTTAGTTTCCCCTCACGTAAGCCTATATCATCATCAACAAACGAGCTGCCCCACTCCATCAAGCGAAGGCGACCCGTCTGAGCAACCGAATGGAGATGATCATGAAGCTTTTTGCCCGCCTCTTTGCCCGTCGCGAAATGAACCTGACGACCGCGCTCGAGCGCCAGCGCCTGGCCAACACCATGCCTGGCCAGACCGGTGCCATGGCTGCCGCGCGCCTCGGCTTCGTCGCCTGAGACGCGGCAATCCCGGCGGAAGCAGCCTAGCGCTGCTTCGAAGTCGATCCAGCGCCGCTTCGGTTTTGCCGAGGCGGCGTTTTCGTGTGCGCAGACTGCGTAGGCTCGTTTGCTCGATCCGGCGGCATATCGCGTCCTTCGCCGCATAGCGATTGCCCATTTGCGACCCGTGTCGCAAATAAAGTCGCTCCGTTGCCATCTAGCCAATTGACAGGAAACGTCTTTCCTGATGTCGCTATGCTAATCGCGACATCCTGTTCGCGCCATTGCAGCGTGAGGATCTACCCGTGAACGTCGTAAAGCACCCGATCCGGCGATCGTTCGTATTCTTCCTGGTCCCCGATTTCACCATGATCGCCTTCGCGACGGCGCTCGATCCGTTGCGTTCGGCCAACCGCATGCTCGGCTATGAAGCCTATCGCTGGCGGCTCGCCAGCATCGACGGCAAGCCGGTGCGCGCCTCGAACGGCGTCGAATGCGCCGTCAACACCTCGCTGGAGGAAGAGCGCAAGAAAATGTCCGGACCGGACCGGCCGAACATGGCCATCGTCTGCAGCGGCATCAATGTCGAGCGCTACCAGAACAAATCGGCCTTTGCCTGGTTGCGCGAGGAGTACAATCGCGGCGTTGCCGTCGGCGGCCTGTGCACCGGCGCGCATATCCTGGCCGCCGCAGGCCTGCTGTCCAACAAGCGCTGCGCCATCCATTGGGAGAACCTGCCGGGCTTTTCCGAGGCGTTCCCCAAGGCCAATGTCTTCGCCGACCTCTTCGAGATCGACCAGAACATCTACACCTGCGCCGGCGGCACCGCCGCGCTCGACATGATGCTGAAGCTGATCGGCGACGATTTCGACGAAAGCCTCGTCAACCGCGTCTGCGAGCAGGTGCTGACTGATCGCGTGCGCAGCCCGACCGACCGCCAGCGCCTGCCGCTGCGCGCCCGCCTTGGCGTGCAGAATTCCAAGGTTCTGACCATTATCGAGCTGATGGAAGCCAATCTCTCCGAGCCGCTCTCGCTGATCGAGGTCGCTGACCATGTCGACCTGTCGCGCCGGCAGATTGAGCGCCTGTTCCGCACCGAGATGGGGCGCTCCCCTGCCCGTTACTATCTGGAGATCCGCCTCGACCGCGCCCGGCACCTGCTGATCCAGTCGTCGTTGCCGGTGGTCGAAGTGGCGGTCGCCTGCGGCTTTGTTTCCGCCTCGCATTTCTCCAAATGCTATCGCGAGTTGTACGCCCGCTCGCCGCAACAGGAACGCGTCGACCGCAAGCAGCTTCTGGCGGCTTGATCCAGCACGTTTCGCGCGCGCGGCCGAAATTGTCATGACATTGTCTGGCGAATGTGACCGGCGCAGCTTTCATCTCGACGCCGAAAAATGGGTCGCGTTCATGGCAGCGCTCGACGCGCCAACGCGTGATCTTCCCCGCCTCAAGCGCCTATTGAACGAACCAAGTATCTTTTCCGGTCGCGATCCGGCGTGAGCGAATTCCAGATCGAGAAACTGGCCCGCAAGCATTTGGTGGACATGTTCGACTGCGGTGAAGAACCGCTCAATCGCTTTCTCGTACGCTATGCATTCCAAAACGAGCAAGCCAATGCTTCGCAGACCTACATTGTCTCTCTGGCGAAGATGTGATCGGCTTTTATACCCTGGTCGTTGGTGAAATTAAATACGAGGGTGCGCCCGAGCGATCGACGAAAGGTCTCGCACGCCATGCGGTGCCTGTAATGCTGCTGGCGCGTCTTGCGGTCGGTCTGGACTGGCAAGGCAAAGGCGTCGGCGGCGGACTGTTGCGCGATGCCGTCCTGCGCAGTTTGCAGGCGGCCGATATTGCAGGTATCCGCGCGGTCGTCGTCCACGCCAAGAACGACGGCGCCCGCACGTTTTACGAGCGCTACGGATTCGCGCAATCGCCGACGGACCCGCTGCATCTTTACGTGCTTATCAAGGACTTACGAAGTCTCTGAGCCGTTCAGGCGCGTTGCTGACCCGACTATATCTGCGCCGTGCGCATCGCCTCGACGCGGATATCTTCCGTCAGCCGCGCCTTCAGTGCCGAAAACTCCGGGCTGGTCTTCAGCGTGTAGTGGCGCGGATGGGGCAGGTCGACGGCAACGTCCGATTTGATGCGGCCCGGCCGTGCCGTCATCACGACCACACGCGACGCCATGAAGATCGCCTCCTCTATGTCGTGGGTGACGAACAGCACCGTTTTTTGCCGGCGCTCCCAGATGCCGAGAAGCAGTTCCTGCATCAGCCCGCGGGTCTGGTTGTCGAGCGCGCCGAACGGCTCGTCGAGCAGCAGGATCTCCGGATCGTTGGCCAGTGCCCGGGCAATCGCGGTGCGCTGCTGCATGCCGCCGGAAAGCTGCTTCGGCCAATGGTTTTCAAAACCTCTCAGCCCGACGAGATCGACGTAAGAAGCGACGATTTCGCTGCGCTCGTGCTCGGCCATTCCACGTTCGCGCAGGCCGAAGGCGATGTTCTCGGCGACCGTCAGCCACGGAAACAGCGTATAGGACTGGAAAACCATGCCGCGGTCTGGACCGGGCCGGTCCACCACCCTGCCGTCGAGCAGAACACGTCCCCCACTCGGCGCTTCGAGGCCGGCGACGATCCTGAGCAGCGTCGACTTTCCACAGCCGGATGGCCCCAGGATGGTTATGAAGTCGTTGGCGGCGACCACCAGATCGATCGGCATCAGCGCCTTGACCGGTTGCCCACCGCCGACACCGGCGAAGGTGCGCGAGACGCCTTCGATGAGCAGCTTGCTCACGCCAGGCTCCATGGAAACAGCCAACGGTTGAGCGCCTTGAAGGCGAAATCGGACAACAGCCCGATCAGGCCGATGACGATGATGCCGAAGATGATCTGCCCTGTCGCCAGCCGCGACTGGCTGTTGATGATCATGTAGCCGATGCCCGACGACGAGCCGATCAGCTCGGCGACGATGACATAGGTCCAGGCCCAGCCGAGCACCAGCCGCAGGGTCTCGGCAATCTCCGGCGCATTGGCCGGCATGATCACGCGCCGCACGATGCCGTTGTCGGACGAGCCAAGCGTGTAGGCCGCCTGGACCAGGTCGCGCCGTGTGCCGCCGACCTTGACTGCGATGATCAGGATGATCTGGAACACCGAGCCGACGAAGATCACCAGCAGTTTTTCGAGCTCGCCAACGCCCGCCCACAGGATGAGCAGCGGGATGAAGGCCGATGCCGGCAGATAGCGGGCGAAGGAGACGAACGGCTCCAGGAACGCCTCCACTGGCTTCCAGGCACCCATCACGATGCCGAGCGGCACGGCAACGATGGCCGCCATCAGGAACCCGCCGAAGACGCGCCAGATGGTGATAAGGATGTCGAGCCAGAAGCGGTCCTCGACCAGCAGCCGCCAGCCGTCTCCCACCATCGACAGCGGATCGGCAAGGAAAATGCGATTGACGTGGCCGCCAAGCGTGATCCACGCCCAGAACGCCACGAACAGCACGAAGAACGAAATGCCGAGCACGGTTCGAATGCCCGGCGAGACCGGATGCAAGGGGCGCGGCATCTTCGACCGTCCTCGATCTGAATGAAAAAGCGGCGGCGCACGCGCCGCCGCCGGGCGACAATCCTGGCGGTTAGTCGGCGACGGCGCTGGTGTCGGCCAACGTCGAGACGTCAGGCGCTTCCTTGATCAAACCCATCTGCAGCAGAAGCTCGCCGGCGGCCTTGGAAAAGTCCTGGAATTCCTTGGTGAAGAACTGCTTGTTTTCAGCCTTGTCGGCCCATTTCAGATATTTGGCCGACTCTTCGAATTCCTTGGCCGACTGCTTCACGTCGGCACCCATCGTCTCATAGGATTTCGCCGGATCGCTCTTGATCAGGTCGAGTGCCTCGAAATAGCTGTCGGCAAGCGCCTTGCCCGCATCCGGATTGGCCTTGAGGAACTCCGGCGTGCAGCCGACCGTATCGAGCACCATCGGATAGTCGAGAGTGGTGACAAGGATATGGCCCTGGTCGGACTTTTCGCGCACCGCCGAGATGAACGGCTCATAGGTGACCGCCGCATCGTTCTGGCCGGCGAGAAACGCCTGCGCCGCCGCATCCGGCTCCAGGTTGACGACCGTCACGTCCTTGGTCGACATGCCGTTCTTGTTGAGCACCCAGGCCAGCATGAAATAAGGCGAGGTGCCCGGCGCCGAAGACGCGACCGACTTACCTTTGAGATCGGCGACGGTCTTGATGTCGTTGCGAGCGACGATGCCGTCGGCGCCGTAGGATTTGTCGAGCTGGAATATCTGCTTGGTCGTCACGCCATTGGCGTTCCAGACCAGCCAGGTCTCGACCGTGGTGGCGGCGCATTGCAGGTCGCCGCTGGCGATGGCGAGCGGCCGGCTGGCTTGCGGCACCTTCTTCAAGGTGACGTCGAGGCCGTGCTTTTCGAAGATGCCGGCCTGCTTGGCGAGCGTCAGCGGCGCAAAGCCGGTCCATCCACTGATGCCGATGCTGACCGATGTGGCGGCCATCGCCGGCGCGGACAATCCGACGGCAAGCGTCAAGCTTGCGGCAAGAATTCCGATCCTGTTCATGTCGGTTCCCCTTTTATGCGTTCGGATGCAGAATTGTGTCACAGACGCCCGCAGGCTTGTCAATGAAGCAGATGCTGCACTGCGGTATGTCACCATCGACAGCAAACTCCGCCATCAGCGGCTGTCGTACATCCAGCTGCGGTCGCGCCACATTTTTTCGCCGACCAGGCAGTCGGTGACGGGGATGTCCTGTGCCAGCACCAATGGCGGATGCGCCGCCTCTTCCGCCGCTCGCTGCGGCGAGGCCGGACCGGCAAGCTCCAGCACCAGCTTGCGGCGGATGGCCTCCGGAAACTGCGTCCAGTCATTGACCGGGATCATGAAGGAGCCCGGCCCGCCGATGACGCAGTCGCTGTAGTAGCGGTCGAGATTGTTGACATCGTAAGCGCTGCTGAACCCGCCCCTGGTCATCAGCGGTAGGCCGTTGACGGTGATGCCTTGCTTGATCACGGCGTCGCGGGTGATATCGACAGGTGCGCCCTGGTTGTTGGGGCCGTCACCCGAAATGTCGATCACCCGCTTGACGCCCTGGAAGCCGCTTTCAGCAAAGAGATCGCTGGCGAATTCCAGCGCGCCGGAGATCGAGGTGCGCCTGGCACTGGCCGGCGGATGAGCGGAAAGCTGCGCTGCCAGCCGCTCGGCGTCGGCACGATTGGCGATCACCGTCCACGGCACGACGACCTGCTGCCAGGTCGCGCCAGCCCATTCGACATAGGTGACGGCAATCTTGCCATGAGCGCCTTCGCCGATTGCCTGCAGGACATCGTCATGCGTCAGCGCCGCCGCATAGCCATGACGCTGGATTTCGAGCTCGTCCGGCGACATGGACAGCGAAACGTCGACTGCCAGCACCAGTTCGACGTCGACCGGCTCGGCGGCGCGGGAGTTTGCAGTCAGCCATAGCACCGACGCCAGCGCGGCGGCACCCGAGACGAGATGTCTTGCACGGGCAAAACCAGACATGCCGCACGGTAAGCGAAAATCGCCGATCGACAAAGAGAAAAGCCCGGTGGAGAGCCGGGCTCATCCGGTCACATTCTTGCGAACCGCCGGAAAGCGAATTTCATTTGTAGATGCGGTGCCCGCCCCGTCCCCGCCACTCCACGGCCTTCTCGACATCCGTCTCGGAGGATGGTTCCGGCTTCGGTTTTCTAGCATCGACCCCGCGCGCTGCCCTCCAGTTCGGCTTGAATGACGGCGGAAGCCACAACAGAATACCTGCAACCGCGGCAGGCAAGATGATCGCAAAACGCAGAATTGAAAGTACGATGCCGCAGATGCCGACGATCTGCGCGGCCCGGCGGACGCCGAAGCGTCTCAGGAACAAATGTCTTGCAATCACGCCGCCATCCAGATCGTAGGCGGGCAGGATGTTGAGAATGATAAGTGACACGTTCAATAATGCGCCAATCCAAAGCGTCCATTCCAGAGGACCGGCCGACCTTGACGGCAGCCACCCGAATGGCCTTTCGGGCGCAACTGGGATGAGTTCTCCAAAAACCAGATAATAGGCCGCATCGAAAAACGCGGCGAGCGCGACGTTCGCCAGGGGACCCGCTATCGCAATCCGCGCCCAGGCAGGCGATGGCGCTGCGGCGCGTTTGAAACGCGTGAGCCCGCCGAAGAGATATAATTCTATCCTGTCGGTGGCGACGCCTTGTCGGCGTCCGATCCAGGCGTGTGCCAGTTCGTGCAGAAATATCGACGCAAACAGAAGCGCTGCAAAGATAGAGGTATGGATCAGTGCATCCTTGGGTCGGCTCGCCCACTCGTTCAGGAAGGGCAGCACAATGGGAATTGCGAAGGTCCAGCTGACGCGAACCGGGATATTCCGGTTCAGTTGAAACACAAGCGTATCGTTTTTTCTGTCCCAGCCGATCCGCCGCAAAGGCACCCCCTAATCGCAGCGCGACGGTAAGCGAGAATCATCGCTCCACAAAGCGAAAAGCCCGACGATGAATCGGGCTTCCGCATTCAGGGTCCTGCTGGCACTGCTCGGCTTGCCTGTGTGGAGAATCGTCAGGCAAGCAACGCTTAGCTGCGCGGATTGAGGTTCTCCGGGTCGTAGAGCGGCCTGTAGCCGACGGCGGCCACTTCGACCGGGTACTTCTCGCCGAAATATTCGACGCTCAGCTTGCGGCCCTCCTGGCAATACGCCCAGGGCAGGTAGGCGAGCGCGATGTTCTTGCCGAGGGTCGGACCATAGGCCACCGAGGTCGTGAAGGAGCGGCGGCCGAGCTCGTCGACGAGCGTCTCACCGGTTTGCGGGTCCATCACCGGCATCGTGCCGACCGGATAGCGGAGAACGCCATTGGAATCGGTATTGTCGGTCATGATAAGCGTGCAAAGCATGGCCGGCTGATGCGCCCGGGCGCGATATTCCAGATGCTTTGCCTTGCCACAGAAATCGGCCTCCTTGACTTTCGGACGGGCAAGGTCGGCTTCCAGCAGATTGTATTCGGTCAACAGGTCCGCATTCTGCAGACGCAGGCTCTTCTCCATGCGGCGGCTGTTGGCATAGGTCTCGACGCCAAAGGCCATCACGCCGGTCGACCGCAGCGCGTCCCAGACAGCCAGGCCGTCGTCGTAGCGCATGTGCAGTTCCCAGCCTTGCTCGCCGACATAGGAGATGCGGAAGGCGGTCACGTCCTTGCCGGCGATCCTGACGGGCTTGATCGCGGCAAAGGGAAAATTCTCAGGCGTCAGCCCGTCGGGGTTTTCCACGCACTTGCTCAATGTCGCCCGCGCGTTCGGACCCCAGATGCCGACGGTCACATATCTCTCGGTCACATCGGTGACGCTAACGTCGAAGCCTTTGTCCTCTGCCGTCCGGCGCATGTACTGGAAGTCGCGCGGCCCGGCATCGGCGCCGTCGATGACGCGGCAGCGGTCGGCCATGCGGATGACGGTCAGGTCGGCGCGCACCATGCCTTCCTCGTCGAGGAAATGGGTATAGATGCCCTTGCCGATATTGCCGTCACCGCCGATCTTTGCCGCGCACAGCCATTCCATCAGCGCGACATGGTCCGGGCCTTCCACGTCGTACATGGCGAAATGCGACAGATTGACAATGCCGCAATCCTCGCTCATCGCGAGATGCTCGGCGTTCGAGACGCGCCAGAAGTGGCGGTTATCCCATTCGTTTTGGCGCACCGGCACCCGGTTGCCGTATTTCTCGAGCAGATGCTCGTTGGCGGCGTAGCCATGGGCGCGCTCCCAGCCGCCGAGTTCCATGAAATAGCCGCCGAGTTCCTTCTCGCGCTCCCAGAAGGGCGAGCGGCGGACATTGCGAGCCTTGGAGAAGGGCTCGCGTGGATGGACCGCTGGGTTGTAGACCTTCATCGCGGTTTCGGTGCAGCGATCCCAGATGAACTGTTCTTTCGTCTGGTGCGGATAGAAACGCGAATAGTCGATGGCGTGGTGGTCGATCGCCGTGCGGCCGTCCGTCATCCAGTCGGCGATGAGCTTGCCCATGCCGGGGCCGTCCTTGACCCAGATCGCAACGGCATACCATAGGCCCCTGACCTTCTGGCTTTCGCCCATCGAGGGGCCGCCGTCCGCTGTCACCTGCAATAGGCCGTTGAAGGAATGGCTCTCATTGTAGCCCAGCTCGCCCAAGATCGGCGTCAGTTCCATGGCGCGCTCGAGCGGCGCCAGGATTTGTTCCATGTCGAGATCGCGTTGCGACGGCGAAAGCCGCGCCTCGTTTTTCTCGAGAATATCGCGCGGATGGCAGAGGCGCGGATTGGTCTCTTCGTAATAACCCCATTCGATCTGCCCGCCTTCGGCGGTCTTGGGGTCGCCGGTATCGCGCATGTAAGCCGAGTTGCCCTGGTCGCGCAGCAGCGGCCAGCCGATCTCCTTGCCGGTGCCGGCGAACTCGGTGTACGGCCCGAAGAAGGTAAGCGGATGGTCAATCGGCATGACCGGCAGGTCCTCGCCCGCCATTTCCGCGATTAGCCGTCCCCAGATGCCGGTGCAGACCACGACATAGTCGGCCTCGATGGTGCCGCGGTCGGTCACCACGCCCTTGATGCGGCCGTTCTCGATGACGAGCGACCTGGCCGACGTATTGGCAAACGCCCTGAGTTTGCCGGAAGCTTCCGCCTGGTCGACAAGCTTGCCGGCGACGGTCTGCGAGCGCGGGATGACGAGGCCGGCGTCGGGATCCCACAGGCCGCCCTGTACCATCTGTTCTTCGATCAGCGGGAATTTTTCCTTGATCTCGGCGGGATCGATCAGGCGGGCGCGTGTGCCGAAGGCCTTCGCCGAGGCGATCTTGCGCTTGATCTCCGCCATGCGGGCGTCGTCGCCGACGCGGGCGACCTCGAGGCCGCCGATGCGCGCGTAGTGACCCATTTTTTCGTAGAAATCGATGGAATAGAGCGTCGTCCAGCACGACAGGAAATCATGGCTGGTCGTGTAGCAGAAGTCGGAAGCGTGCGCCGTCGAGCCGATATCCGTCGGGATGCCCGATTTGTCGATGCCGACAATATCGTCCCATCCGCGCTCGATCAGGTGATGGGCGACCGATGCGCCGACGATGCCGCCCAGCCCGACGATGACGACCTTCGTCTTTTCCGGAAACCCTGCCATTGCCCGCGACTCCAAGATGCTATGCGAGCAGACTATAGGGCGGCGCGGCGCCGCGCTTGCAGCCTGTTTGCGACATCGCCAAAAAAGCCCGCGCCACCAGCCCGTCGAATGCAGTTAGACCTAAGCCTTCGCCCTGCTCGGTACGAAGGCACTGCTAGAGCCCGTCCTGCGCAGCTTCGAAGAAAAATGCATACCTTCATCGCCGATTACCGGAAGCAAATAAAAGGCCGGGCGTTTGCCCGGCCTTCAAAAATCATGGCGTCGACTTTACTTGATGCGCGCGACGCCGCCCGAGATCTCGATCGTCTCCGAACCGGTCAGCGCCTCGAGGTCGCCATTCGGCAAGGTAACAAAACAGCCGCTCGGGCAAAATTCCACGGTTTCGCCAGCGGCCAGCGCCAGCTCGGTCTTGCCGCCGCCTTCCGTCACGATCAGCGTGCGGGTCTCGGCGTCCTTGTTGACCGCGCTGGCGGCATGGGCCGAACCGCCCACGGCCAGAAAAGCGACGGCGGCGACGAGAGACTTCCACATTTTGCAGTATCGGTGTTGCCACCGCCTCTGTTGCATTTCGCAAGGCATTCTCGCCGTTTGCAGGTGAGCTTATATGTAATGCAAGCTGAACGGCAACTGAATGCCGCATTCATGCCGCAATTGGTTTCCGAAGGCTTGAAGGCAAGCTCCAAACAGCTAGTCAGGATCGGGCTTCCGTACCTTGCGTCCCGACTTGGCGAGACGTTTCGCCTCGACCGCCGCTAGGGCTTTTGCTTGTTCCCGCTCGGCGAATTCGACTTCGATCTTGTCGTCGTCGATCGGCCACGCCTCGTGCTTTTTGGTCTCGACGACGGCGCGCGGTGTCGACGGAATTTCGATATGCTGGTCGGCGAACACATCGAAGATGGCAAAGCGGATGTCGTTCTGGACGATATTGCCACTAAGAACGTCTGCCAGGAATACGCGGATCTCGAATTCGAGCGCGGCCGGGCCGAAATTGGAAAACAGCACAAAGGGTTCCGGGTTCTTCAGCACCAGCGGATGGCTGCGTGCGATCTCCAACAGGACGCCATGCACGTGCTTGACGTCGCTGCCATAGGCAACGCCGACCTTGATGTCGACGCGGCCGAGCTTGTTGCGGTGCGTCCAGTTGCCGACCGCATTGTTGATCAGGTTTGAATTGGGCAGGATCACCGATTGCCGTTGGAACGTCTCGATCTCGGTGGCGCGCACGCTGATCTTCTTGACCGTGCCGCTGATGTCGCCGGCGACGATCCAGTCGCCGACCTTGAACGGCCGCTCGGCCAACAGGATCAGGCCCGACACGAAATTCGAGACGACATTCTGCAAGCCGAAACCGATGCCGAGGGACAAGGCGCCGGCGACCAGCGCGAGATTGGAGAGGTCGATACCGGCCGCCGAGATGCCGACCAGTGCCGCGACCGCGACGCCGGCATAGCCGACCGCCAGCCGGATCGAATTGCGCACACCGGTGTCGACCCGGCCGCGCGCCATCACCGAACCGTCGAGCCAGCCCTGGAACCAGCGCGTCAGGAAATAGCCGATGATGAAGACGGCGACGCCGGTGAGGATGCCGGTGACCGAGATCGTCACCGAGCCTATGGTGAGGCCCGTCGCCAGCTTGTAGGCCCAGGCCTGGATGTCGCCGGGCTGGAAGCCCCACATCAACAGGATCAGCGGCAGGAACACCAGCACGATCATGATGTTTATGGCGGCGCTGACGACAAGCCCGAGCTGGTCGAGCGCGGTCTCTTCGTAGCTTGAATTGGCCGCTAGCCAGCGCCCGATCGAAGTGTTGGCGAAGCCACCTTCCATGCCGATCGCCCGCGCCGACAGGAAGCCGATATAGGCGGTCACCAGGATAGTGCCGGTAACCACGACCTGCACCGAGACGAAAATAGCAAGGCCGATAAAGCCGAGCAGCGCCGACGCTATGGTGAATAGCCCTAGCGCGACGGCGGTGTAGCGCAGCCATTGCGGCCACGGGCGCCAGCTCCCGTCGGCAGCCTTGAACGGCTTCAGCAGCCCCATCAGGATCAGGATGACGCCGACGCTGATGGTGGCGACAAAGCTTCTGGCGATGGTCAGCGATAGCGGCGAGCCCATCTTGTCGTTGACGACCGACAGGAAATAATTGATGCCGATGGCGACGGCCATGGCAGTCGTCAGCCGCACCAGCCAGCGCGCCGGGCCGGTTTCGACAGGGATCAGACGCCAGTTCGGCAACCGCGGTTCCAGCGCCGCATTGGTCAGCCGGTTGACGCAGAACACCACCGCGATAACGGCAACCAGCGAATTCAGGAAGATGCCGATGTCGCCGCGCAAGACATTGTAATAATTGAAGAAGAAGACCGTCGAGATAAGGAAGGCGCCAACCGCCAGCGACGGCAGCAATGTCGACCAGAACGCCACCGACAGGCGGCTGAGATAGGATGGATCCTCGACGGAAGGATCGGCTTCGAAGACGCGGCCGAACAGGCGCCGCCCGCCGACAAAAAGCACGGCGGCCAGCGCAAGCGCCATCAACGTCGCGGCAAGAATTGCCTGGAACTTGAACTTGAAGGCGAAGCTCAGCCAGGACGACACCGCTTTGTAGAAACTGGTAAATTCGTCGTTGGCATCGGAGATGACCTCCGGGCTCAATGCATCGGACAGCACGTAGCGCTTGGTGAGCTGATTGCGGAACAGCTCGCTGCGCATGTTGCCGATCTTCTCGATCAGCCCGCTGATGCGGATCGACAGGTTCTGCGCGCTGGCAATGACGGCGTTAATCTCGGCTTTTTCGGAAGCCAGCGCCTGGCGTTCACCGGTCACGATGTCGGGCTCGGCCGGCTGGCCCGCGGCCGGCGGAGGTCCCAGCGTCTCGATCCGATCGTTGATATCGCCGAGACGCGAGCGGAACGCCAGCGCGCTGGTGAGCGCCGCCCGCGACAGATCCTCCAATTGCAGGCGGATTTCCACCAGTGTGGCATCGTCTTGGCCGTCCTGCTGTATCTTCTTCTCGAGATCGTCGGTTTTGGCCGTCAGGCTCTGGATGACCTTCTGCTGGTCTGTGACCAGCCCGGCGGCACCCTGCCCGAGCGCCTGCGCCATCGCGTCGAACGACGGCGGCGCCGAGACAACAAGTGCAGCGATCAGGACCAGGCGGAGTAAACGAAAGAACATGATTTTTCTGGCGACTCGCGGGCGGCAGAGGCAGTTTTGAAGCACGTCCTTGATAAAGACGCTCATATCACGGGGCAAGTCATGCCAGGCGGCTCGTTTTCGAAGTCCGCCAATCGAAGTCGGCCAATCCAGTCGAAGTCGGCCAATCCGGTCGAAGTCGGGGAGTCGAAAAGCGATGGCGCAATCTTGGCTTTGCGTTGGCGGCCTGCTCTATAGTCTGCCGCAAAGCCTGAAATGGATGACAATAAGAATGGCGGA
This sequence comes from Mesorhizobium sp. M0185, assembly GCF_040322175.1. Classification (NCBI taxonomy): domain Bacteria; kingdom Pseudomonadati; phylum Pseudomonadota; class Alphaproteobacteria; order Hyphomicrobiales; family Phyllobacteriaceae; genus Mesorhizobium; species Mesorhizobium sp. M0185. The sequence continues at coordinate 54,983 of NZ_JAMYSY010000002.1, forward strand.
ATATTCGGCCTTTTCGCTTCTCAAGAACGCGCTGACTGGAAACAAGGACTGGAAGCCGGCCTGGCGCAAGCCCGACCCGAAGGCGTCCTACGACGTGATCGTCATCGGCGGCGGCGGCCATGGCCTGTCGACCGCTTACTATCTCGCCAAGGAGCACGGCATCACCAATGTCGCGGTGCTGGAGAAGGGCTGGCTCGGTTCCGGCAATGTCGGCCGCAACACCACGGCGGTCCGTTCCAACTATCTCCTGCCGGCCAACACGCGCTTTTACGAGCATTCGATGAAGCTGTGGGAGAACCTGGCCCATGACCTCAACTACAACGTCATGTTCTCGCAGCGCGGCTGCCTGAACCTCGCCCACACACCTGCTCAGCTCGACGACTATGCCCGGCGCGGAAACGCCATGCGCCATCTCGGCGTTGACGCCGAACTGATGACCACGGCCGAAATCGCGCGCCTGGTGCCGGCGCTCGACGTCTCAGCCACCGCGCGTTTCCCGATCGTCGGTGGCCTGATGCAGCGGCGCGCCGGCACCGCCCGCCACGACGCCGTCGCCTGGGGCTATGCGCGCGGCGCAGATCGCCGCGGCGTCGACATCATCGAAAATTGCGAGGTCACCGGCTTCCTGCGCGACGGCGACCGCATCACCGGCGTCACGACAACGCGCGGCGAAATCCGCGCAAAAAAGGTAGCGGTCGCGGTTGCCGGCAGCACCGGGCGGGTCATGCGGCTTGCCGGCATCGAGACGATGCCGATCGAGAGCCATGTGCTGCAGGCCTTCGTCACGGAATCGCTAAAACCGTTCATCGATACGGTCCTGACCTTCGGCATGGGCCATTTCTATATGTCGCAATCGGACAAGGGCGGCCTTGTCTATGGCGGCGATCTCGACGGCTACAACAGCTACGCCCAACGCGGCAGCCTGCCGATCGTCGATGAGGTGATGAGCGAGATGCTGGCGCTGTTCCCTGGGCTGGCCCGTGTCCGCATGCTGCGCTCATGGGGCGGCGTCTGCGACATGTCGATGGACGGCTCGCCAATCATCACCACCGGTCCGCTGCCGGGCATGTATCTCAACTGCGGCTGGTGCTATGGCGGCTTCAAGGCGACGCCGGCTTCCGGCTGGTGCTTTGCCTGGACCATTGTCAAGGACGAGCCGCACGGTCTCAACGCGGCCTTCACGCTCGACCGCTTCTACCGTGGCCTGGTGATCGACGACAAGGGCCAGGGCGCCACGCCCCGGCTGCATTAGGTTAGAGATCCATGCTCATCACCTGCCCCTATTGCGGCCCGCGCGACGTGATCGAATTCACCTATCAGGGCGACGGCAATCGCCAGCGCCCACAGCCCGCCTCGCAGAACCTCGACGCCTGGAACGCCTATGTCTACGACCGGCTGAACCCGGCCGGCGACCACAACGAGATCTGGCAGCATTCCGGCGGCTGCCGCGCCCATCTCAGGGTCGTGCGCAACACGCTGACGCACGAGATCTCCAGCACCGCGTTCGCGCGCGGCGACCACAACTCGGTTGCGCGGCACCGGGCCGAGGACAAGCAATGAGCCCGCGCCGTACAGAGGCCGGGGGCCGCATCGACCGGCTGCGGACCATCCGTTTCACCTTCGACGGCGCGCCTTATACCGGCCATGCCGGCGACACGCTGGCTTCGGCGCTGCTGGCCAACGGCGTCACCCTGTTTGGGCGTTCGTTCAAATATCACCGCCCGCGCGGCGTGCTGACCGCCAGCGTCGAGGAACCGAACGCGCTGGTCACAGTGTTGAGGGGCGAGGTTCGCGAGCCGAACATCCCCGCCACAATGGTCGAGATTTATGACGGGCTGGCCGCAATCAGCCAGAACCGCTTCCCTTCGCTTGCCTGGGACGTCAGTGCCGTGAACCAGCTCGGCGGCAAGCTTTTGTCGGCCGGCTTCTACTACAAGACCTTCATGGGACCCGTGATCGGTCCGCTGAAGGGCACTCGCTTCTGGATGTTCTGTGAGCATTTCATCCGCCGTGCCGCCGGCCTGGGCAAGGCAGGCACGGCTCCCGATACGGCGCGCTACGAACGCATGAACGCGTTTTGCGATGTGCTGGTAGTCGGCTCCGGCCCGGCGGGGCTGATGGCCGCCAGGGCGGCTGCCGATCAGGGTGCACGCGTCATCCTGGCCGAGCTCGAGCCGCATTTCGGCGGCTCGGCCAATTGGTCGGGCGAGACGATCGATGGCATGCCGGCCGCCGACTGGGCAGCGCGCGCCGCTGGCCAGCTCGAAGGCCGTGACAATGTCCGCCTGCTGCCGCGCACCACCGTCTGGGGCTATTATGACGGCAACACGCTTGCCGCGCTCGAACGTGTCACCGACCACAAGGAAACGCCCGGCAAGGGCGAATCGCGCCATCGCTACTGGACGATCCGCGCCAAGTCGGTGGTGCTGACCACCGGATCCCTGGAGCGTCCGCTGGTCTTTCCAGGCAATGATCGGCCAGGCGTAATGCTGGCGCATGCTGCCGAGCGTTATGCCATTGAATATGGCGTGCTGCCCGGCGACAGGATCGGGCTGTTCACCAACAATGACAGCGCCTATCGCGCGGCCCTGGCGCTGAAGCAGGCCGGCGCCGTGGTCGTCGCCATCATCGACGTGCGCCCTGAGCTTTCGAGCGAAATGCGCAAGCTGGCCGGCGAGACCGGGGCCGAGATCCTTTCTGGCCACGCGGTGATCGCCACCGAGGGCGGCAAGGCGCTTTCTGGTTTCAAGGTGCAGCGCTTCGACATGGTCAACGGCGCGCTTTCCGGCGATGCGCGCAGCATCCACGCCGATTGCCTATTGATCTCGGGCGGCTGGTCGCCGACCATTCATCTGGCCAGCCAGGCCGGAGCCAAAGCGGAATGGAACGAAGCATTGCAAGCGTTCCTGCCGCCCAAGCCGACGACACGGCAATGGATCGGCGCCGGCGCCTTCACCGGCAGTTTCTCCACCGCCGAGGCGATCGCCGAAGGTCGCGCCGCCGGTCTTTCCGCTGCGGGCGCAACCGCCACGCCGGCGGCCTTGCCTGCCGTCGAGGCAGCACCTGGCGATCCCGATCCGGCGCCGGTGTTCGAGATCAAGGCCGAAGGAAAAAGCTTCGTCGACTTCCAGCATGACGTGACGGCGGATGACGTGCGGCTGGCGCATCGCGAAGGCTTCGTCTCGATCGAGCATCTGAAGCGCTACACCACGCTCGGCATGGCAACCGACCAGGGCAAGAGCTCCAACATACCCGGCCTGGCCATAATGGCCGAGGCGCTCGGCAAACCGATCCCGCAGGTCGGCACGACGCGCTTTCGCCCGCCCTTTTCGGCGGTGTCGATCGGCTCGCTCGCCGCCGAACGCTTCGGCGATCTGAAGCCCGAGCGGCTGACGCCGATGCATGACTGGCACGTCGCCAATGGCGCCACCATGTATTCCGCCGGCCTGTGGTATCGGCCGATGATCTACGGCCATCCCGGCGAGACGATCGAGCAGGCCTATGTGCGCGAAGCGAGAGCCACGCGCGAGAGCGCCGGCATCGTCGATGTCTCGACATTGGGCAAGATCGCCGTGCAAGGCCCCGACGCGGCGGAATTCCTCGACCGCGTATACACCAACATGTTTTCGACGCTGGCCGTCGGCAAGGCGCGCTACGGGCTGATGCTGCGCGAGGACGGTCTCGCCTTTGACGACGGCACCACGTGGCGCCTCGGCGAGCAGGATTTCCTGATGACCACCACCACCGCCAATGCCGGCAAGGTGATGCAGCATCTGGAATATTTCCTCGACGTGATCTGGCCGGCGCTGAAGGTCCACGTCACCTCGGTGACCGACCAATGGGCCGGTGCCGCCATCGGTGGGCCGAAGGCAAGGCAGATACTGGCTGCTTGCGTCAGCGGCACCGCCGTCGACAATGCCGCCCTGCCCTTCATGGGCATCGTCCACGGCGAAATCGCCGCCGTGCCGGTGATGATCTGCCGGCTGTCCTTCTCCGGCGAAATGGCCTTCGAGGTCTATTCCGGCGCCGGCTACGGCACCCATGTCTGGGAGGCGCTGATCGAAGCCGGCAAGCCGTTCGGGCTGGTGACCTACGGGCTGGAGGCGCTGGGCACCATGCGCATCGAGAAAGGCCACGTCACCGGTGCCGAGATCGACGGCCGTACCACGGCACGCGACCTGCATCTCGACTGGATGCTGTCGAAGAAGAAGCCGTTCATCGGTTCGGCGATGATGGACCGCGAGGGGCTGATCGCGCCCGACCGCCTGGAACTCGTCGGTATTGTTTCGCTCGACAACCAGCCGCTCAATGGCGGCGCACACATCGTCGAGGAGCTTGACGAAGCCAATCCGCACGGCTCGCTTGGCCACATCACCGCCTGCTGCTATTCGCCGGCGCTGGGCAAATATATCGCGCTTGCCCTGGTCAAGGGCGGCAAGGCGCGGCGAGGCTCGCGCGCTTATGTCTCGGACCCGCTGCGCAACCGGTTCGGGCCGGTCGAGATCGTCTCCAACCATTTCTTCGATCCGGACGGGAGCCGCATGCATGGTTGAGCGCCAATCACCACTTGAGCCGGTGCTGCATCCGGGCTCGCATGGCAATTTCGAGCACGGTGTCGAAATCATCCTCTCCGAAACCAGGCCGGGTTCGATCCTGCAGCTCGCCGCCTGGCCCGGCGAGGAGAAGAAGTTGATGGCCGGCATCCATGCGGTCACCGGCCTGGCTTTGCCCGACGGCGCCGGTGGCGGCGTGACGAACGGCGCCAGGTCGGTGTTCGGCTTTGCGCCGGGAAAGTTCACTGTGGTCGATGAAGCCGAGGGATTGGCGCCGGCCTTTGCCAGTGTCGTCACTTCGGCCATCGGTACGGTGACCGACCTTTCGCACGGCCGCACCGCGATCCGTATCGCCGGGCCAAAGGCCGAGTGGGTGCTGGCGAAATTCTTCGCAATCGACTTCGCGCTGCCGGCCTTCCCGATCGGCGCCGGCCGCTCGACCATGCATCACGACATCTTCGCGCAAATCCAGCGCACCGGCGCCGATCAGTTCGACATCTATGTGTTCCGCTCGTTTGCCCGCTCGTTCTGGAAAGCGCTCTGCCATGCGAGCGAGGAAGTCGGCTACGAAGTGCAGTAGAGCCGGACGGCGCTTCACGTCACTCCGCGAACGTCACCCACTCTTCCAGCGGCGCGCGGTCGGTGCGGAAGGCATTTTCGGGCTTGGACGTATCCTCATGGCCGAGCGCCATGCCGCAGACGACGATCTCCTCGTCGGGAATGTTGAGCACCGGCCTGATCTGCCGGTGATAGGGCGCGAAGGCGGCTTGCGGACAGGTGTGCAGGCCCCTGCCCCGCGCGGCGACCATGATGTTTTGCAGGAACATGCCGTAGTCTATCCACGACCCCTTGTTCAGCCGCCGGTCGACGGTGAAGATCATGCCGACCGGGGCGTCGAAGAAGACGAAGTTGCGGTCGTGCTGCGCACGCATCCTGTCGACCTCGCGCCGGCCGATGCCGAGCACGCCGTAGAGGCCGAAGCCGTTGGCCCGCCGTCGCGTCAGATAGGGTTCGAAGAACTGGTCGGGATAGTAGCGGTACTCGTCCCACTCGGCCTTTTCGGCGCGGATGCCCGAGCTGAGGATGGCGTCGGTGATGCGCTGCTTGACCTCGCCCTTGGTCACATAGACTTTCCAGGGTTGCATATTGGTGCCTGAGGGCGCGCGCGCGGCAACGGCGAGAATATCGCGGATGGTCTCGTCGTCGACCATATCGGGCAAGAAGGCGCGTACCGATCGGCGCGAGGTGATCGCGTCATCGACGATCGCCGCCGCAATCCGGGAGTTGTTTTCCAGCATGGCCGTCCCTTTGCGTATGATCCCGAATAGGATCATGCGCCGACTAGAAGTGATGGAGCATCCTTGCGCGTCTTTTTGAACGCCCGATAGCCTACCCGCCTCGACCGGACGCCCCACTCGCCGCTCGTGCGCCGAGCCTTTGCCCGAACCGTCAAAATGGCGCAAGTAAATCTTGTGAGTGCGTGAAAATCCCCTTGATTTTTTCATGAACCCGCCATCAAATGAAATTTGCTGGGAATTTTTCACCGATACAGGGATGGCTTTGCCCTCAACCGCCGCCAGATCGGAACAGGACAGCGGCGAACGGCTGCTGGCCGGCGACATCCGCGCGTTGCGCAAGGCGCGCGGCCTGACGCTTGCTGAAATCGCACTGAAGCTCGGCCGTTCCGTCGGCTGGGTCAGCCAGGTCGAGCGCGGTCTGTCGGTCCCGTCGCTCGGCGATCTCAGGGCCTTCGCCGAATTGTTCGGCGTGCCTGTCAGCCTGTTCTTCAGCCATGACGTGCCTGTCGAGACCGAACGCGGCGTGGTCGTGCGCGCCGGCAGCCGGCGCGTGCTTGGCACAAGCGATTCTGGCCTGGTGGAGGAGCTTCTGTCGCCCGATCTCGGCGGTAGCTTCGAGATGCTCCGTTCGGTCTTCGCCCCGGGTGCCGAGATGAAGACCGAGGCGCGCCGGCCGACCGAGGAAGCCGGCTACGTCGCTTCCGGCAGCTTCGATATCGAGATTGCCGGCGTCTGGCACCGGCTTGGCGAAGGCGACTCCTTCCGCTTCGACGGCAAGCCGTTCCGCTGGCGCAATCCTGGAGCCGAGCCGGCTGTCGTCATCTGGGTGGTTTCGCCGCCTGTCTATTGAACGAATGCATGTCGCCCAAAGTGCGTGGCGGTTTTGGGACAACGACATGCATCAAAACAAATAGTCGGAGAAGAACATGGCCGGTTTGCCGACCACGGCACGCGTTGTGATCATCGGAGGCGGCGCCGTCGGCGCCTCCTCGCTCTACCATCTCGCCAAGGCGGGCTGGACCGACTGCGTGCTTCTGGAGAAGAACGAGCTGACTTCCGGCTCGACCTGGCATGCCGCCGGCAACGTGCCGACTTTCTCCTCGTCATGGTCGCTGATGAACATGCAGCGTTATTCGACCGAGCTCTATCGCCGGTTGGCCGACGAGGTCGGCTATCCCATGAACTACCACGTCACCGGCTCGCTCAGGCTGGCCCATAGCGCGGAGCGCATGCAGGAATTCCAGCGCGCCAAGGGCATGGGCCGCTACCAGGGCATGGATATCGACGTGGTCGGGCTCGACGAGATCAAGCGCCGTTACCCCTTCATCGAGACGCATGAGCTGAAAGGCGCGCTCTACGATCCGAATGATGGCGATATCGACCCCGCGCAGCTGACCCAGGCACTGGCCAAGGGCGCGCGCGACATGGGCGCGAAGATCATCCGCTTCTGTCCGGTCACCGGCGTGAGCCGAGACAATCACGAGTGGGTAGTCGAGACGGCGCAAGGCGAGATCCGCTGCGAGATCGTCGTCAACGCCGCCGGCTACCGCGCCGCCGAAGTCGGCAGGATGTTCGGCCGCGAGGTGCCAATGATGGTGATGAGCCATCAATATATCCTGTTCGAGGAAATCCCCGAACTGGCCGCATGGTCGAAGGAACAGGGCAAGAAGCTGCCGCTGCTGCGCGACGTCGATACGTCCTATTATCTGCGCCAGGAAAAGAACGGCATGAATCTCGGCCCCTATGAGCGCAATTGCCGCGCCCACTGGGTCGGCCACAACGACCCAATGCCCGACGACTTTTCGTTCCAGCTGTTTCCCGACGATCTCGACCGGCTGGAACATTACCTGGCCGATGCTGTCGCCCGCGTGCCGATCCTCGGCACCGCCGGCCTGTCCAAGGTCATCAACGGGCCGATCCCCTATGCGCCGGACGGCAACCCGCTGATCGGCCCGATGCCCGGCGTGCCCAACGCCTTCGAGGCCTGCGTCTTCACCTTCGGCATCGCCCAGAGCGGCGGCGCCGGCAAGGTGCTGGCCGAATGGGTGACCGAGGGCCAGACCGAATGGGACATGTGGTCGTGCGATCCGCGCCGTTTCACCGCCTTTGCCTCGGCCCCGGATTATTGCGTCGCCAAGGGCATGGAGATCTATGGCAACGAATATGCCATCCAGTTCCCGCGCCATGCCTGGCCGGCCGGGCGCGACCGCAAGCTGTCGCCGCTCCACGACCGCATCAAGGCACTCGGCGCCCGGTTCGACGCCTATAATGGCTGGGAACGCGCCACCTGGTATGCGAAGCCAGGCGACGACATCTCCGAACAATCCACGCTGACTTTCCGCCGCGACGGGCCGTGGCAGCATCGTGTGCGCGAGGAATGCCTCGCCGTCCGCGATGCCGCCGGCATTCTGGACCTGCCGGGGTTTTCCCGTTTCAATCTCGACGGTCCGGGTGCCGCCGAATGGCTGAGCCTCCAGGTGACAGGCCTGGTTCCGAAACCCGGCCGCATCGGCCTCGTCTATTTTGCCGACGACAAGGGCCGCATCGTCACCGAAATGTCGGTGGTCCGCCACGACGAGAACCTGATGACGCTGATCACCGCCGCTGTGGCTCAGTGGCATGATTTCGAATGGCTGAAATCGCGCATCCCGAAGGACGCCACATTCAAGCTGGTCGACCGGACGGAGGAATACTCCACCCAGATCCTCGCCGGCCCCAACTCGCGAAAAATCCTCGCCGAACTCTGCACGGCCGACCTCACCCTGCCCTGGCTGACGCATCAGGAAACCAGTATCGCCGGACGTTGGGCAAAGCTGGTGCGCGTGTCCTTCGCGGGCGAGCTCGGCTGGGAAATCCACAGCAGGGTCGACGATACCGCAGCCATCTTCGACGCCGTCTGGGCGGCGGGGAAGAGGCATAGACTAAAACCGTTCGGCATGTACGCGCTGGATTCGCTGCGGCTCGAAAAAGGTTACCGCACCTGGAAGGGTGACCTGTCGACCGACTATTCGATCCTGCGGGGCGGGCTGGAGCGCTTCGTCAGATGGGATAAGCCCGACTTCCGCGGGAAGGCGGCGCTGCAGAACGAGAAGCAGCAGGGCATCAAGAAGCGCTTCGTCACGCTGGTCATCGAAAACCCCGGCGACTGCGATGCGCCCTACATGTCGACGCTGTGGCATGACGGCCGCATTGTCGGCGAGACGACATCCGGCGGCTGGGGTCATCGCATCGACAGGTCGATCGCGCTCGGCATGCTGCGCGCCGACCTCACCGAGCCGGGAACCGCGGTCGAGATCGAGATCTTCGGCGAACGTTTTCGGGCGGTCGTGCAGAAGGATGAGCCGTTATGGGATCCAAAGAACGAGAGGCTCAGAGCATGAAGACTGTCATCCTTACCGATGGCGGCATGGGCCAGGAGCTGGTCCGCCGTAGCAGTTCCGAGCCGACGCCGCTGTGGTCGGCCAGGGTGCTGATCGACGAACCGGATCTGGTGCGCGACCTGCATGCGGAATTCATCCGCGCCGGCGCCCGCGTCATCACCATCAACACCTATTCAGCCACGCCGGAGCGGTTGGCACGCGAAGGCGCGGAAGAGCTGTTCAAGCCGCTGCAGAAGCGCGGCATCGAACTGGCAAGGCAAGCCCGCGACCAGGCCGGCGACGCGGCGATCGCCGGCTGCCTGTCGCCGCTGTTCGGCAGCTATGCGCCGGCGCTGACGATATCCTTCCAGGATACGCTCGACATCTATCGCCGCATCGTTGCCGAGCAGGCGGACGGCGTCGATCTGTTTCTGTGCGAAACCATGGCGTCGGCCGAAGAGGCGCGCGCCGCCGTCACCGCGGCGTCGGAAAGCGGCAAGCCCGTATGGGTGTCGTGGACGCTTGCCGACCACGGCACGCCGCGCCTGCGCAGCGGCGAAGCCATTGCGGCGGCGTCGGGCGCTCTTGCCGGCCTGCCCGTCGCGGCTCGGCTGATCAATTGCTGCCGGCCCGAAGCGATCGCTGCAGCGCTGCCCGAACTGATCGCTCTCGGCGGTCCGGTCGGCGCTTATGCCAACGGCTTCACCTCGATTGAGGCGCTCAAGCATGGCGGTACCGTGGAAGTGCTGCACGCCCGCCACGACCTTGATCCGGATGCCTATGCCGGCCAGGCGGTCGGTTGGGTCGAGGCCGGCGCCGGCATCGTCGGCGGCTGCTGCGAAGTCGGACCGGCCCACATCGCCGCGCTGCGCGACCGGCTCGAGCAGGCCGGTTATGAAATTTCGGGAGCAGCATAATGCCCAGGCCATCATCGCGCATTTCCGGCATCGTGCCTTCAGGCAAGGATGGCTGGGAGGTTCATTCCGCTGCCTGGGCGCGCAAGCAGGCCGGCGAGGACATCATCATGCTGTCGGTCGGCGACCACGATTTCGACACGCCGAGCGAAACGATCGAGGCCTGCGTGACCGCGGTTCGCGCCAGCAATCACCACTACACCCCGCTTGCCGGCGTTCCGCGCCTGCGCAAGGCGATGGCGGCGGCCTCGACCTTGTGTACCGGCGTTGCGACAAATCCCGACCAGGTCATCGCCACGCCGGGCGGGCAGGCCGCGCTTTACGCGGCCATTCAAGCGGTTCTCGACCAGGGCGACCATGCCATCGTCGTCGCGCCCTATTACGCCACCTATCCCAATACCTTCAGTGCGGCGGGCGCCGAGTTCAGCGTCGTCGAGACACCCGCCGAGGATGGTTTTCAGCCGCGCGCCGCCGACATCCGCGCCGCTCTCCGGCCGAACACCCGCGCCATCCTGATCAACACGCCCAACAACCCCACGGGCGCCGTCTATTCGCGAGAGCGCCTGGAAGATCTGGCGCAGATCTGCCGCGAGCATGACCTGTGGCTGCTGTCGGACGAGGTCTACTGGACACTGGGCGGTGGCGAGCACGTCTCGCCGCGCTCGCTGCCCGGCATGGCGGAACGCACGCTGGTCATCAATTCGATGTCGAAGAGCCACGGCATGACCGGCTGGCGCATGGGCTGGCTGACCGGGCCGGAATCAATGGTCTCGCTGTTGACCGACCTCAATCTGGTGATGACCTACGGCCTGCCGGCCTTCATCAGCCTCGCCTGCGCCGAGGCGCTCGAAAATGGCTACGGCGTCAAGGAGATCGCCGAGCGCTACGCCGCGAGGCGCACCGTCGTCCTCGATGCCATGCGCGGTATGAACAACATCACCGTGCGCGGCTCCGAAGGCGGCATGTACGTCATGCTCGACATATCGGCGATCGAGCCGGACGACGAGAAATTCGCCTGGGCTTTCCTCGACCAGGAAAAGGTCGGCGTCATGCCCGGCTCGAGCTTCGGCCAGGCTGCAGCCGGCCACATCCGCTTCAGCCTCTGCCAGCCTGAGCCGGTACTGATGGAGGCTGCCACGCGCCTGCGCCGCTTCGCCTCCAGCTATGGTCGCGAGGCCGCATGAACGCCCCGCCCACCAAAACCATCCCGACCAAGGCCATTGCTCCCAAAGCGAGGGCGGTCATCATCGGTGGCGGCGTCTCCGGCTGCTCGGTCGCCTATCATCTGGCCAAGCTGGGCTGGACCGATATCGTGCTGCTCGAGCGCAAGCAACTGACGTCGGGCACGACATGGCACGCCGCCGGCCTGATCGGACAGTTGCGCGGCTCGCAGAACATGACGCGGCTGGCGAAGTACTCGGCCGACCTCTACGTCAAGCTGGAGGCCGAGACCGATGTCGGCACCGGCATGCGCCAGGTCGGCTCGATCACGGTGGCGCTGACCGAGGAGCGCAAGCACGAGATCTATCGGCAGGCATCTCTCGCCCGCGCCTTCGATGTCGATGTGCGCGAGATTTCGCCTCGTGAAGTCAAGCAGATGTACCCGCATCTCAATGTGTCAGATGTGGTCGGCGCCGTGCACCTGCCGCTCGACGGCCAGTGCGATCCGGCCAATATCGCCATGGCGTTGGCCAAGGGCGCGCGCCAGCGCGGTGCAACGATCGTCGAGAATGTGAAGGTCACCAAGGTCCACACCAAGGCCGGCCGTGTCGCCGGCGTTTCCTGGGCGCAGGGCGACGAGCAGGGCGCGATCGAAGCCGATATCGTCGTCAACTGCGCCGGCATGTGGGCACGCGAACTTGGCGCCCAGAACGGCGTCACCATCCCGCTGCACGCCTGCGAACATTTCTATCTCGTCACCGAGCCGATCGCCGGGCTTTCCCGCTTGCCGGTGCTGCGCGTGCCGGACGAGTGTGCCTACTACAAGGAAGATGCCGGCAAGATGATGCTCGGCGCTTTCGAGCCGGTTGCCAAGCCTTGGGGCATGAACGGCATAAGCGAGGATTTCTGCTTCGACCAGTTGCCGGAGGATATGGACCATTTCGAGCCGATCCTTGAAATGGGCGTCAATCGCATGCCGATGCTGGCCACCGCCGGCATTCACACCTTCTTCAACGGTCCCGAGAGTTTTACCCCCGACGATCGCTACTATCTCGGCGAGGCGCCGGAGCTTTCCGGCTACTGGATGGCGACCGGCTACAATTCGATCGGCATCGTCTCCTCCGGCGGCGCCGGCATGGCGCTGGCGCAATGGATCAATGACGGCGAGGCGCCCTTCGACCTCTGGGAGGTCGACATCCGCCGCGCCCAGCCGTTCCAGAAGAACCGCCGCTATCTCAAAGAGCGCGTCTCCGAAACGCTCGGCCTGCTCTACGCCGATCATTTCCCCTACCGGCAGATGGCGACCTCGCGGAACATAAGGCGCTCGCCGCTGCACGAACATCTCAAGGTGCGCGGCGCCGTGTTCGGCGAGGTCGCCGGCTGGGAGCGCGCCAACTGGTTCGCTAGGCCCGGCCAGGAGCGCGAATACCGCTATTCCTGGAAGCGGCAGAACTGGTTCGACAACCAGCGCGCGGAACATCTTGCGGTCAGGAACGGCGTCGGCCTGTTCGACATGACTTCGTTCGGCAAGATCCGTGTCGAAGGCCGCGATGCCTGCGCCTTCCTGCAAAGGCTCTGCGCCAACGACGTGGACGTGACGCCGGGCAAGATCGTCTACACCCAGATGCTCAACCAGCGCGGCGGCATCGAGAGCGATCTCACCGTCTCGCGATTGTCCGAAACCGCCTTCTTCCTCGTCGTGCCCGGCGCCACGCTGCAACGCGACCTGGCCTGGCTGAGAAAACATCTTGCCGACGAGTTCGTCGTCATCACCGATGTGACGGCGGCCGAAGCCGTGCTTTGCCTGATGGGCCCGGATTCGAGAAAGCTGATCCAAAAGCTGAGCCCGAACGATTTCTCCAACGAGAACAACCCGTTCGGGACGTTTCAGGAGATCGAAATCGGCATGGGGCTGGCCCGCGCCCACCGCGTCACCTATGTCGGCGAGCTCGGTTGGGAGCTTTACGTCTCGACCGATCAGGCCGCCCATGTCTTCGAGGCGATCGCGGAAGCCGGCACCGACGCCGGCCTGAAGCTCTGCGGCCTGCACACGCTGGACTCCTGCCGCATCGAAAAGGCCTTCAGGCATTTTGGCCACGACATCACCGACGAAGACAATGTGCTGGAGGCCGGCCTCGGCTTTGCGGTGAAGACCGCCAAGGGCAACTTCATCGGCCGCGATGCCGTGCTGAGGAAGAAAGAAAGCGGATTGAACCGGCGGCTGGTGCAGTTCCGTCTGAAAGACACGCAACCCTTGCTCTTCCACAATGAGGCGATCCTGCGCGACGGCAAGATCGTCGGCCCGATCACCTCGGGCAATTACGGCCATCATCTCGGCGGCGCAATCGGGCTTGGTTACGTGCCTTGCAAGGGCGAGAGCGAGGCGGACGTGCTGTCGTCGTCCTACGAGATCGAGATCGCCGGCGAGCGCTTTGCGGCGGAGGCGTCGCTTAAGCCGATGTACGATCCGAAGGCGGAACGGGTGCGGATGTAACTCTTTTCCTTCTCCCCTTGTTGTGGGAGAAGGTGGCCGAGCGAAGCTCGGTCGGATGAGGGGTGTTGGAAGGATCGCTACCTCAACGGAATTAGCGTTTAGCGCTCCCGTCCCAATCTTCCCACGCCGCGTTTCTTCCAGCACCCCTCATCCGGCTCGGCGCTACGCGCCGATCCACCTTCTCCCACAAGGGGAGAAGGAAAAGTCCCGCCCGCGTCAGAACGCGTCGATCCTGGCCGCGACTTTCGCCACGAACCTCGTCCGCGTCTCGTCGGTCGACAGGTTCATCGAGTAATGCGCGAGGTAGGAAACCGACCCGCCGGGCTTGATCGTCGCACGCAGCACCCGCTTGACCAGCTTGCGCGGCGGGTCACCCATCAGCATGGCTCGGAACCGGCTGCCGCCATAGGTCGTGACCGCGACCACCTTGCGAATATTGTGCAGCGACGGCTGCACCTTGCCGTCGACCAGCTTGAACGACACGCCGGGCAGGAAGACGCGATCGAAAAAGCCTTTCAGAATGGCCGGATAGCCGAAGTTCCACACCGGAAACGACAGCACCAGCGCCTCGGCCCGCAGAAGGCGCTCGACATAGGCTGACGCCGGATCGCCGTCGCTGCGTTCGTCGTGATAGGACAGCCGTTCGGCCCGCGTCAGCCTGGGATCGAAACCCTCGGCATAGAGATCGCAGTCGTCGACGACATGGCCGGCGGCCTTCAGCCGCTCGATGATCGTCCGGTGCAGATCGGCGTTGAAGCTGGTCTCCACAGGATGAGCATAGAGGACGAGGACGTTCACAGGAGAACATCTCGCAAGTCGGCACCAAGCACCCCCCTCTGCCCTGCCGGGCATCTCCCCCTCAAGTGGGGAGATCGGCTGTCAGTATCGCTTTCGCCAGTTGACGACGTTGGAAGATGGTCGAGACGATGGAACTGCCAATCTCCCCCCTTGAGGGGGAGATGCCAAGTGGTGGCAAAGAGGGCAGGCCAGAGGGGGGTACAGCGCCACACGCCCGTCATCGTCTCAACCCGCCTTCTCCAGTCCCTTGAACAGGAACGACTTGCCCGAGCGATAATCATAGTCCGGGTTCTCCCAGGCGATCATCTTGCCGGGATTGAGCAGCCCTTGCGGGTCGGTCTCGCGCTTGAAAGCCAGTTGCACTTCATCCGTCCGCTTCATGCCGCCTTCTTCCAGCGTGTAGCGGTGCGGGTTGAAGATCCAGCAGCCATTGTCCTCGTGGATGCGGATGATCTCGTCGAGCCGCTCCGCCGTGGTGAAGCGGACCAGCGGCAGCCCTGCGATGCCGATGGCGCCGTCGAAGCGGATGAACTCGAGATGCGCCGGCACCTCGTCGCCGAAGCGGTCGACCATCGCCTTGACGTGGCCGAGGTGGTCCGGCGACGGATAGCGGGTCTGCAGATAGGTGATCGTCGGATCGACCCGGATGGCACGCAGCGTCGTGTGGTTCCAGGTCAGCTCATAGGCCGGCGGCAGCCCTTTGAGATCGGCCTCCTTGTCGGCGCGAAAGACGATCTCGCCCTTGCTGCGCGCCGTGAAGGCGAGGAAGGCATCCATCGCATGCGCCGCGATCATCAAGACGACGATGCTTTGGCCGCGCCGGAAAAACCGCTGGTGGCGCTTGAAGTAATCGTAGGGGATGGGTGCTGCGATCGGCGTGATCAGTTTCGCCAATATGCCGTCCTGAATGGCGAGATCGTTGCCGAAGCCAGCCGCATCCATGAAATCGTCGAAGCCGACGATGACGTCGATCCAGTCATAGCTGGCGGTCAGAGGCATCTCGACTTCGGTGATGATGCCGTTGGTGCCGTAGGCGTGCATCACCTTCAGCACGTCCTCGCCGGTGAGCTCCATGACCCGCGGCTCAGCCTCCATCGTCACGGTTCTCAGCCGGATGACGTTGCCGAGGTCGCGCAGTCCGCCCCAGCGGATCGAGCCGATGCCGCCGGAGCCGCCGGCGACGAAGCCGCCGATCGATGCGGTGTTGTAGGTCGATGGCGACATGCGGAGCTCCTGGCCGGAATGCGCCCGCGTCGCTCTGTCGATGTCGGCGAGCACGGCGCCGGGGCCGGTGACGACACGGCCCGGCGCGATCGTCTTGACCGCGTTCATCTCGGCGAGATTGAGCACGACGCCGCCGGACAGCGGCATCGCCTGCCCGTAATTGCCGGTGCCACTGCCGCGCGGCGTCACCGGGACGCCGTGCCGGTGGCAGGCGGCGAGAATGCGGACGACCTCGTCTTCGGTTTTCGGCGTCACGATCAGGTCGCCGGTGACGTGCTCGAGCTGCTGCTTCAGCACCGGGCTGTACCAGTAGAAGTCGCGGCTCTTCTGCTGGACGATCGCCGGATGGTCGTCGATCTTCAAACCGTCCAGGTCGCGCTTAAGCGCCGCAATATCCATCATTCCACCATCAGATCATCGAGTTCGGCATAATCGGGCAGCTGGCGCTCGATCGCCTGGCCGTCGCGCACCACGATGCGGTCCGATTCTGGTCGCGACAGCAATTCCGTCCAGCTTCGCCCTCTGAAGACGACGAAATCGGCCGGCCCGCCGGCGGCAAGCGTGCCGAAGCCGTCGAGCCGCATCACCTTGGCCGGCGTCGCGGTCACTGCTTGCGGCCAGTCGGCGACGGGGTGGTCGAGATGCAGGATGCGCGTCGCCATGCGGTAGACCTCCAGCATGTCGAGATCGCCATAGGCATAGAACGGGTCGCGCGTGTTGTCGGAAGCGACGGCAACGGCAATGCCGCGCGCCTTCATTTCATGCAGCAGCGTCACCCCGCGCCAGCGTGGCGTGGTGTTGTCGCCGCGCCGGTCCTGCAGATAGAGATTGCACATCGGCAGCGACACCACCGCCAGGCCGGCCTTTGCCACCTTGTCCAGCGTGTCGAGCACCTCGAGGTCGGGCTGGCGCGCCAGCGAGCAGCAATGGCCGACCAGGATTTTTCCCTCAAAGCCGTTCCACAGGGCTGCTTCGGCGATCTTCTTCAGCGAGATCGCCGAGGCATCGTCGGTCTCGTCGGCATGGAAATCGAGGTCGAGGCCATGCTTGATCGCCTGCGCAAACACCTGGTCGAGCAGTTCTTCGAGGTCCGGCATCATGTAGGTGACGACGCCGAGCACGCCCTTGGCACCAGCCACCCGTTTGGCCAGCCTGTCGAACCATTTCCTGTCGCGCACGCCCTCGATGCCGAGCAGGCAGGCCGCCTGCAACTCAATGCGGCCGCGCCATTTCTCGCGCATCGTCTCGAACACCGGCCAGGAGATCTCTTCCTGCGGGGCAACGCTGTCGAGATGCGTGCGCAGCGCCCTGGTGCCGTGCGCATAGGCCGAGCGCAGTGAAAAATCCATGCGGCGGGCGACGTCGTCGGCGCTCCAGCGCGCCGCCCGGTCGGCGCCCGTTGCGTTCAGCGCGCCCATGAAGGTGCCGTCCGGGTTGGGCTTTCGAGGCCAGATGTGGCCCTTGTCGATATGGGTGTGGCAATCGACGAAGCACGGCAGCACGATGCGGCCGCCGAGGTCGGTGGCGTCCGCCGGTGCGTTGGATCGATGCGCCGTAATCCCGGAGATCTTGCCATCGGCGACGGCAATGTCAGCGAGCGCAAATCCGTCGGCGTCAAAGGCAGCCGCAAGCCCCGGCGTCAGCGACGCGTGAAGCCGGACGTTGGAAAGTTGGTAGGAACCAGAAGCCGGTATCAAGGCGGCGCTGCTCACCATCACCGCTCCTGCCTCAGCGCGCTCTCGTGCCAGCGCCGCAAAATGAGATGCGAAATCAGCGACAGCACCAGGAAGATCAGGATGCCGGTGAGCGAGATCAGGATCAGCGCCGCGAACAGCCTTGGTGCGTTGAGCCGGTAGCCGGCCTCGATGATGCGCGAGGCGAGGCCGGACGACTGGCCGGTGGCGCCGGCGACGAACTCGGCCACCACCGCGCCGATCAACGACAGCCCGCCGGCGATCTTCAGCCCGCCGAGGAAATAGGGCATCGCCGCCGGCAGCCGCAGATAGCGCAGTTGCTGCCAGCGGGTGGCGCCGTTGAGCTTGAACAAATCGCGCAGATTGCGATCGACGGAATTGAGGCCGAGCGTGGTGTTGGAGAGAATCGGGAAGAAGGCGACGATCCAGGCGCAAAGCAGCAGCTTTGTCGTCTGGTTGTCGACATAGATGTTGATCAACGGAAAGATCGCGACGATCGGCGTCACCTGCAGCACAATGGCGAACGGAAAGAACGACATTTCCACCCATTTCGACTGCGCGAACAGCACCGCCAGCCCGACGCCGCCGACCACCGCGAGCAGCAGGCTGAAGAAGGTGATCTTGAGCGTCACCAGCAGCGAGGAGAACAGCAGCCCGGCATCGTCATGCAGCGTCTGCAGCACCACGCTGGGGCGCGGCAGGATATATTTCGGGATGTCGTTCCAGACGCAGATGCGGTCCCACAGCCAGATCGCCAGGATCATGATCGCCAGCGGCAGCAGCCATCTGCCGATGCGCTCGAAGCGCTCCTGGCGGACGCGGCGCGCCTCCTCCGGGTCGAGCGCCAGGACTTGTTGTTCAATGGCCGTCATGATGCGGTCCGGCAGTTGAGTTGATGGCGCCGATCAGCACGTCGGATGCCTGGCGGCAGAGCGCGGCATAATCGAGCGAAGTGCGAAACGCCTCATCGCGCGGATAGGGCGCATCGACGCCAAGCTCCGCGAACACGCGGCCCGGCCGCGCCGCCATGACGACGACGCGGTTGGAGAGGAAAACGCTTTCGAAGACGCTGTGGGTGACGAAGACCACGGTAAAACGCTCATCCTGCCATAGCTCCAGAAGGTCGTTGTTGAGCTTGAAACGGGTGATCTCGTCGAGTGCCGCGAACGGCTCGTCCATCAACAGAATGCGCGGCTTGGTCACCATGGCGCGGGCGATCGAGACGCGCATTTTCATGCCGCCTGACAGTTCGCGCGGCACGGCCTTCTCGAAGCCGGTCAGGTGAACCCGCGCCAGCATCTCCATCACCGCCGGCGCCGCCTTGGCCCGCGACACACCCTTCAGACGCAACGGCAGCCAGACATTGTCGAAGACGTCGGCCCAGGGCAGCAGCGTCGGCTCCTGGAAGACGAAGCCGATATTCGAACGCTCGAGGGCGCCGCTGCCGCGCCAGTCGAGCACGCCCGAGGTCGGCGTCGATAGGCCGGCAATCAGCCGCAGCGCCGTCGATTTGCCGCAGCCCGACGGCCCGAGCAGGCTGAGGAAATCGCCCTCCCGGATCGTCAGCTCGACATTGCTGAGCGCGGTGACGCCGTTGGAAAAAACCTTGCCGACGCCACGCAGCGCCAACAGCGTCGGCCCCGATACGCTTCCTGGCTGTTGCGCCACTTTCTCCAGCTTCACGGCCTACTTCTTCAGGTCGAGCCCGACGCTCTTGTTGACGAAGGCCAGCGTGTAGGCCTTCTTGATGTCGATGCCCGCCGGCGTGACCTTGGCCTTGACCATCTTGTCGTAAAAACTCTGGATGCGCGCATCGGTCATGGCGCCGATGCCGAGCTTTTCGCTGTCGCCGGAATCGACCACGCCGAACTTCTTCAGCTGCTCGATCGAGAAGGCGATCTGCTCATCCGTCATATCCGGATTTTCCTTCTTGATCATCTCGTTGGCGGCCTTGTTGTCGCCGTAGAGATAATTGTACCAGCCTTTGGCCGAGCCATCGACGAAGCACTGGACCACCTCGGGCCGCTTGTCGACCGTCTCCTGCATGGTCTCGACCGTCGTTGCATATGTGTCCCAGCCATAGTCGGCCAGCAGGAACTGGTTCGGCGTGAAACCGCCTTGCTTCTCGACGGCGAATGGCTCCGAGGTGACGTAACCCTGCTGGATCGACTTCTTGTTGGCGATGAACGGCGCCGGATTGAAGGTGTAGGGCGCGCGCTTGGCGGCGTCGAAGCCGAGATCGGTGACCATCCACTGGAAGAAGGTCTGCGCACCTTCGTCGCCAAGGATGTACTGGTCGGCGTTCTTCAGGTCTTCCCATTTGTCCAGCCCCTGGCCGGGATGGGACATGATGACCTGCGGGTCCTTCTGGAAGTCGGCCGCCACGACGCGCATCGGTATGCCTTGCTGCACGGCATCGAAGGCCGACAGCAGATTGCCGCCCATGTAAAAATCGATCTTGCCGGCCAGCAGCAGCGGCCGGCCGCTGACCTGTGGGCCGCCCTGCATGATCGTCACGTCGATGCCGCAGGCGGCATAGGTGCCGTCCACCACGGCCTGATAATAACCCCCATGCTCCGGCTCAGCCAGCCAGTTGGTGCCGAAGGTGACTTTTTCGTTCGCTGCCGCGGCAAGCGTGCCTGCGCCAAGCAGCACGATCACGCCCGCCGAAATCTTGAGTTTTCCGTACATCCACACCACCCTTTGTTCGCTCCGGCGCGTCACGCGCCGGGCTCGACACCATTGTTTCAAGAAGCAAGACACATGCCACCGGCGCGTTGCGCCGGGACCGCCCGCTTGTGCAATGCCCGCCTGAGCAATGGCGGCGCGAAGGCCGGACGGGTCATGCTGTACGAAAGGCATCGTGCCTATTTTTTGATCGCCTGTCCACAATCGCCCTCGTGACATGCACCGCCATCTTGATGCCCGCATCGATCCGGCCTTAGAGCGACGTGCGTCCACTTGGACGCACAAAGTACGCTCTAAAACTTTGAATCTTCGCATCGTGCTTTCCGAAAATCGATCCCGATTTTCGGGCCGATGCGATAGGCTGCCGTGAACGGAGATTGCCATGTTCAAATTTCTCACGACGAAGTCGATCAAGCCGCCCTTCGCCCGCTACAGCCATGGTGTCGAACTGCCGCCCGGCAAGCGGCTGGTGCTGTGTTCGGGCCAGGTCGCAATCACCCCGGACGACCAGATCCCCGAGGAGGCCGGCGCACAGGCCGAGCTCTGTTTCCGGAACATATCGGCGATTCTCGGCGAGGCCGGGCTCGGCCTGTCCGACATCGTCCGCATCAACACCTACGTCACCGACCGCGCCTTCCTGCGGCCCTATATGGAGGTTCGCGACCGGCTGTTCGCCAGCCCGGCGCCGGCCTCGACGCTGATGATCGTGTCCGGTTTTGCCCGGCCGGAATTCAAGGTCGAGATCGAGGTGATTGCGGCGGGATGATCGACAGCCGATCGTTCCCGCGTTAGGTCTGGGCTTGTCGGTTCAAGAGGCATGACATGACCACTGCAAAAAAACGCGTATGGTGGGGTGACTACCGGACCACCGAATACGCGACCGTCGATCCTGAGACGACCATTGCCGTTCTGCCGCTGGCAGCGATCGAACAACACGGGCCGCATCTGCCGGTCTCGACCGACACCTCGATCATGAACGGCATGCTGGAAACGGTGATCGCGCGCCTGCCCGGCGATCTCGACATCCGCATCCTGCCGGTCCAGGCGGTAGGCAAGTCGAACGAGCATTTGCATGCGCCGGGCACCCTCACCCTGCCGGCGACGACCTTGGTCGAGGCGTGGACCGAACTTGGCCTGTCGGTCGCGCGTTCCGGCGTCCGAAAACTGATTGTCGTGAACTCGCATGGCGGCAATGAGGAGATCATGGGCATCGTCACCCGCGAATTGCGCGTGCGGGCAAAGATGCTGGCGGTAAAGACCAGCTGGCAGCGTTTTGGCCGGCCGGCCAGCATGTACACCGAGCTCGAGGACCGCCACGGCATTCATGGCGGCGACGTCGAGACCTCGCTGATGCTGCACTTCCGGCCCGACCTCGTCGACATGGGGAAGGCCGACAATTTCGTGTCCAAGGTCGCCCGCGCCGAAAAGGAATTTGCGCTGCTGCGCCACACTGGAACACACGCCTTCGCCTGGATCGCCAGCGACCTCAACCCGAATGGCGTGGTCGGCGACGCCAGCATTGCAACCGCCGAAAAAGGCCGGCTCACCGCCGAGCATCAGGCCGACGGTTTCATCGGCCTGCTGAGGGACGTGGGCAAGGCAAAGCTGGCGGATTGGTTGGCGTAGGTGTTTGATCCCACCAGCTCAGGCCTCGCTCACGAGGGGCGATTCCATTCGCGCGCGAGGATCCTCACTTCACCTCTTGAAGCGGCGACACCGTGTAGATTTCGTCCAGTATCTTCACCATCAAGGTGTTGGCGGTCGCCTGGCCGTCGAGCGCGAGAGTCAGGTTGGTCCATATGACCAGGGTGACATCATTGGCCGGATCGTAGCCCATGAAGGACTGGTAACCGGGCATCTCGCCTTCGTGATAGTAGATTTCGTTAGGCCCGAAGGTCAGCGTTAGGATGCCATAGCCGTATTTTTGCATGGCGGGTTCGCCCGGCTCCGGCGCCTCAGGGCTTGCAAGCCACTGCCGCTGGAAGTCGGCATTGAAGAGCTTGCCCCCGACCAGCGCGCGCATCCAGGTCGCGAGGTCATCCGCGGTGGAGATGACTCCGCCAGCCGCAAATTAGGCGGACGGGTTCTGCCATGTGTCGTCGTTGGGCTTGAGCGTTCCCGCCCTGGCCGCAGCCTGGAGGTCGTCCGGATAGGGCGCATCAGCCAGGGCGTACGAAGTACTGCCGTAGAGATAGCCGTTTGAGTATGGCTCGGGGATGGCGTTCGACGTGCTCGGCGGCAAAGCGGTGTTCTTCATGCCGAGCGGCCCGAACAGGCGGTCCCGGAAGATGGTCGAGAGCGGCTTGCCGTCGATCTTCTCGGCAACAAGGCCGAGCAGATAGTAGTTGGTGTTGTTGTACTCGAATTCGGCACCCGGCGCGAAGTCCGGCGGCCGTTTGAACGCCATGCCGAGTACTTCATCAGCGGTCCATACCCTGTAAGGATACTTGTCCAGGCTTTCGGCAAGTTCCGGCGCATTGGTGAAGTTAGGGAGGCCGCTCCGCATTGTTATGAGCTGCCGAATGGTTATCTCGTCGCCGTTGGGAACGCGCTGGACGTATTTCGAGATCAGATCGGCGAAGCTCAGTTTCCCTTCCTGCACCAGTTGCACGATGACAGCGGCGGTCATCGTCTTGGTGTTCGAGGCCGCACGGAAGTGGGTATCGGCGCGCGGCGGGTTCGTGGCACCCAGTTCAGTCGTACCGTAGCCGAAGACGAGGTTGCCCCGCGGAGTCTTGAGCAAAACCATGGCACCGGGCAGCATAAGTTCCTTGGCCAAACCCTCGACAGTGGCTTGGAGCGCTGCCAGGTCGATCGACTTGAGAGCCGGCATGGACGCGGCCATGGCGCTGCCTGTCGCGCAGACCACGCCAACAACCATGGCCAAAATTCTCCCGATCATCATTCGCCCCTTGGCCGTGTGCTAGAACTCCTGCGCACTTTTCCTGGAATTTGTTTTTAGGCTCAGATTTTCAATTCGAACGGCGTGCCTTCGAAAGCATCCGCGCCGCGCCCGATCGCCTGGATCGCTTCGATCATCCGGCCTCTGCGATCGAGCAGTGCGTCGGCAATTGCGATCAGCCGAGGATTGGGTGTCGCCGTGGGCGACAGCGCGCGCAGCGTCTCGGCCAACTCGGCCTCGTCGCGCTTCGGCGCCAGCGCTGCCGCGATGATGTAGGCCGAGGCGGTCGAGCGGCTGATGCCGGCATAGCAATGCACCACCAGCGGCCGCGAGCGATTCCATTGCCGTGCGAAATCGAGCAGGTTCAGAACATGCTCCTCGCCCGGCATCGTCATGCCCTCTTGCGCCACCGCAATGTCATGCATGACCAGATGCAGATGGTTTTCCCTGGTGATCGAGGCCGGTCGCATCACCTCCGTTCCGGCGGCAAGCAGCGAAAGCAGCCGGCCGGCCCCGGTCTTCGTTACCGTTTCCTCGACTTTGGACAGCGAGCAGACATGGATCATTGGGTCGTTTCTCCCTTGGCATTATCGTCGCGCCGCGAGGCCCAGCCGGCAAGTGCGGATTCGAGCCGCCGCCATTCTTCGTCGGCTCCCGGCAGGCCGGCGCGCAGCACATCCGGACGATCGGCGAAATGCCGAAGCAGGATGCCGCGCTGGCCAAGCGCCGAAAACAGGCCGGCAGCGTTCGCCAGCCTGATATAGCGGAACAGCGCGGTGCCACCGGCGACAGGCACGCCGAAGCGGCCGAACAGCGTATCGAGCCGTGCGGCATCCTCGGCCAGACGGCGCCGCATCCCGGCCTGCCAGCCGGTATCGGCAAGCGCCCTTATGCCATATTCGAGCGCCGGCCCGGCAACCGCCCATGGCCCGAATTGCGCCTCCAGCCGCTCGACCGTCAGCGCATCGGCCAGTGCAAAGCCAAGCCGCAGGCCGGCCAGGCCGAAGAACTTGCCGAACGAACGCAGCACGACGATGCCGCCCTGGTCGACGTCGCCGGCCAGGCTTTCGCTGCGCGGGCCGACATCCATGAAAGCCTCGTCGACCACCAGCAGCCCACCTCTGGCTCGTAATGTCCCGGCAAGTCGAAGCAATCTTTCGCGCTCGACGACACGCCCGTCCGGGTTGTTGGGGTTGACGACGACGGCAAGGTCGGCCGCCGCCAGGGCTTCGAAATCATCGACTTCAGCCGCCGCATGGCCGGCGATCGCCGCTGCCCGCCGATGCTCGGCATAAGTCGGCCCGAGCACCAGCGCCGTGCCCGGGCTGACCAGGGAAGCGACGCGCGGCAACAAGATCTGCGTGCCGGGCGCCGCTGCGACATTCGCCGCCGACGGGGCGCCATAGGCGCTTGCCGCGCGTTCAGCCAAGTCGCGGCCGCGCGCTGTTTCCGGCAATCGCGACAGGGCGGTGGCGGGCAAATCGAAAAGCGGGTAGGAGTGCGGATTAATCCCGGTCGAGAGGTCGACGAAAGGCAGCGGCGCGTGAGGGAAAAGCGCCCTCGCCCGGCCAAGGCTTCCGCCGTGGTCCACTGCCGCCGTCACTCCATCAAGAGCCTTCATGCCGATCCTGATCACTTTCCTGTCGCTGGCCATCGAACTTGTACTCGGCTACCCGGCCCGGCTCTTCGATGCCATTGGCCATCCCGTCACCTGGTTCGGCAGGCTGATATCCTTTCTCGACCGCAGGCTCAACCGCGCCACTGATTCCGACGCCCACCGTCGCGGCTGGGGCGTCGTCACGCTGCTGGTGATCGTGCTGGTGCCGGCCGCCCTCGCCCTCTGGCTCGAAACCTTGCTTTGGAGCATTCCCCTCGGCTTGTTGGTTACCGCAATCCTGGCGACGTCGCTGCTGTCGCAGAAGAGCCTGGCCGAGCATGTCGAAGCCGTCGCCGACGCCCTCGACAGCGGCGGACTGGACATGGGCCGCATTGCCGTCTCGCGGATCGTCGGTCGCGACCCGGAAAAGCTCGACAGGGCCGCTGTCTGCCGCGCCGCGATCGAAAGCCTGGCCGAGAATTTCTCCGACGGCGTCGTCGCTCCGGCCTTCTGGCTCGGTATCGGCGGGCTCGCCGGCGGCGTCGCCTACAAGGCCGCCAACACCGCCGATTCGATGATCGGCCATCGCACCCCGCGCCACGAAGCCTTCGGCTGGGCGGCTGCGCGCTTCGACGATTGGATCAATCTGCCGGCGTCGCGGCTGACGGCGCTGCTGATCGTACTCGCCGCTTTTCTGGTCAAGGGCGCCGACGCCAACGGCGCCTGGCACGCCGTGCGGCGCGATGCGAAAAAACACCGCTCGCCCAATGCCGGCTGGCCGGAAGCAGCGATGGCCGGCGCGCTCGGCCTGGCGCTCGCCGGCCCCCGTTCCTATGACGGCGTCATGGTCGAAGACGCATTGATGGGCGAAGGCGGCCGGCGCGATGATGTCGAGAGCACCGACATCCGACGGGCGCTGAAACTCTACCGGATCGCCGACTTTCTGCTGATCGCGCTGTTCGGCGTGATCGCGGTGATCGTCATCGCCGCGTGAACGTCCGAATGGGTCGGAAAACCCGACCTACCAGGTAACACGGACTTCCTTTGCGCTCGGATCGGCTTCCACGCCAAACCTTTTGATCGCGTACCCACCGGCAGCTACGGGAGAAGATTTCAATAAGGGTTCGACTACGACAAAAAGTCGTTCAGCGTTTGGCCCATACATGTAGAGGATGCATTCGCCTTCACCAAACAAGTCACCGTCAAACTCGCCGACCGATGCATCCTCGATAGCTTTCTCTAGCCGATTCTCGAGCGCATAAATGGATTCGCGTTCGTCAGCGGCACCAAACTGACCATCATTGAGAATAAGATAGACGATTACCGCCTGGTCCACGAACAATCTCCAGCTTCGCAAGCGACCAGAACTCTATCCCTGACATCCGGCGGCACTGAAACTCTACCGGATCGCCGACTTTCTGCTGATCGCACTGTTTGGGGTAATCTCGACGGTCGTAATTCTGTTGTGATCTTCGCCCGATCCCAGGCGAAACAAAAAACCCACCATGCGGCGGGTCGTTGGAGCCAATCAGCACCATACCGAAGTTACTAGCATAGCTGCCGGCACAAAGCAAGAACAAAATAGGGCGCCTTCAGCCTTGAAGGTTCGCAGCTTAGTTCCAGCTTGGGTTTCTCGCCCCACGAAAGTGGGGAGAGGTGGCTCGGCGAAGCCGAGACGGAGAGGGGAACCGCGCTCTACTAAAGCCCCCTCTCCGGCCGCTTCGCGGCCACCTCTCCCCCGCTTCGCGGCGGGCGAGGAACCCAAATCTTGAGAGGTCGAGACACCGCGCCTCTGCCTCCCCAGCAACCCCCTCAGAACTCGATCCCCTGCTGCGCCTTCACGCCGGCGGAGAAGTGGTGCTTGGTCACGCCCATCTCGGTGACCAGATCGGCCGCCTCGACCAATACCGGTTTGGCGTTGCGGCCGGTGACGACGACATGCAGGCCTTCGCGACGCGCCTTCAACGCCGCGACCACTTTTTCGAGATCGAGGTAGTCGTAGCGCAGCGCGATGTTCAGCTCGTCGAGCACCACGAGGCTGATCGACGGCTCGGCCATCAGCTCGAGCGCCTTCGCCCAGGCGGCCTCGGCCGCCGCGATATCGCGTTTCAGGTCCTGCGTTTCCCAGGTAAAGCCCTCGCCCATGGCGTGCCAGACGACGCGATCGCCAAAACTAGCAAACGCGTCCTTCTCGCCGGTGTGCCACTTGCCCTTGATGAACTGGACGACGCCGACGCGCTTGCCATAGCCGAGCATCCTGAGCGCCAGCCCAAAGGCGGCCGTGGTCTTGCCCTTGCCCGGTCCGGTGTTGACGATCAGCAGCCCCTTCTCGACCGTCTTGGCCGCGACCTCGGCGTCCTGCACCGCCTTGCGCTTGGCCATCTTGGCGCGGTGGCGTTCCTCGTCCCCCTGTTCAATGGTCTTGAGATCGATAATATCAGCCATGTCATTTCACCTTGAGCGGCAGCCCCGCCACCATCAAAAGCACGGTGCTGGCAACAGCCGCGACATCCTGATTCAACCGACCGGCGGCGTCGCGAAACCGTCTTGCCAGCGCATTGTCCGGCACGATGCCCTGGCCGACCTCGTTGGACACCACGAACCACGGCCCACGCGGCCGCGACAACACATCGGCCAGCCTCCGGCATTCGGCCTCGACATCATGGTCGGCCAGCATATGGTTGGTCAGCCACAGCGTCAGGCAGTCGATCAGCACCGGCTGGCCGTCAGGCAGCGCTCCGATCGCGCCGGCAAGGTCGAGCGGCGCATCGATGGTCGTCCAGCCGGCGCCGCGCCGCGAGCGGTGCAGCGCGATGCGCTGGCGCATCTCCTCGTCATAGGCTTGCGCGGTGGCAATATAGCTCCACGGCGCCGGACAGGCCGTTACCAGCCTCTCGGCATGGGCGGGCGTCGCGGCGCGCCCACCGCCGATGACCAGGGTCAGTGCCCCGGCAGCGCGGTCAGGCAAAGCTGTCGCGCAGGCTGGTCGCCGTGCCCGTGAAGCGTCCGCGCACCACGCCGACGACCGCGCCGAGCACCAGCCAGAACACCAGATTGGTCAGCGTCACCGCCACCACGAACTGGTGGTGCAGGCCTTCCGGGATGGCCGTTTCGAAGCTATCGGGCTGCGGCGCGCCGACGATATGCGGCGCAACGATCAACGCCACGGCAAGAGCCACCAGCGGCAGCGATCTGCGGAAGACGATAAGGCCGAGACCGGCCGCTGTCGCCAGCACTGTTGCCCACCACCAGATCTGGCGTTGGACAAGGTCGGCCGCCGGCATCGCCGGCAGTTCCGGCGGCAGGCCGAGGCCCGGCGCCAGCGTGAACGCGGCAAAGCCGGCCAGCCCCCAGAACAGGCCCTGGCGCCAATTGCCGATGCCGCCGGCGAATTCCGAAACCGCAACCAGGACCAGCGCAAAGCCGATGCCGGTGACGATATTGGCAACGACGCTGAAGCCGAAGCGTTCGAAAACGTCCGCCGGCGCCCAGCCTTCGTCTTCCGCCGGAGCCATTGCTTCAGCCGGTGCCGGCGCGGCGCTGCTCATAGCCGTCGTGCCTGCGGCGTTTTCGGCCGGTGCCGCAGGTGCCGCGGCATGGTCATGGCCGCCGCCGGCCTGTTCGTAGACTTCCGCCTTTAGGATGAGCGGCACCGTGGCATAGGCTTGCATGCAGGCGAGAGCCACGCCGGCCACAAGCCCTGCGATCGCCGCGATGAACACGACGTTGCGAAACAGTGTCATGATGTCAGCCCCTTGTTAGTGGCAGGGAAAGCCCATCGAATGGCGATAGTCGTGCGCGGCATTGTGGACCGCATCGATATGCGAGAAGCCGACAAAGCCCATGACGAAAATGCCGAGGAATGCAGCAAGCGCCAGTTGCATGAGACGCGACTGCGAGGAGGCGGAAGCGCCGAGCGAAACGGAAGCGGTATTCATGTCTTGTCCTTTCGCCCTCCACCCGAGGGCATAGAAGTCAGTTTCCTGTCGCCGGCAGGTCTCCTGGCTCGCGGATCAGCGCCCTTCCCCACCTTCCCGAAGGCGAACCTTCAGTGGCATATGGAGAGGACTACCGCACACAGTTGCGGGGGCAGCCACGGCATTGGGCAAACAACTTGCCCTCACCGCATTCCCTCTTGGTTCCAAACGGAACCGACGACATCAGCGACTATAGGCAGAATCGCCGCGCCCGGCAAACCAAATTCCGCCGGATCGTGTGGCGAATGCGCCGCCTCGCCAAGCCGGTCGGCCGGCGCCGCGATTGACAATTTTCGCAGCCGGGTGTCGGCTGGCGGATGGGGAGGAAGCTGGCATGCAACCCAGCCCGAATGAGCGCGGTCCCTACAACGGCCTGATGCGGGCCGAGCCGACGCTGCCGTCATCAGCCTGTTGGGACATCGCGGCCTATCAGCGCGATCTCGAGGCCATCTGGTATCGCAACTGGCTGCTCGTCTGCCGCGAGGCGAAGCGCTCGCCGATCCGGCCGCGGATATCGACAACATCGTCGCCTTCGGTACCCAGGTGCTGGAGGAGGATGCTGTTATCTGCGAGGTCAACCAGATGGGCCTGCGCTCGATGCGCCACAAGGCCGGCGTACTGATGCCCGAGGAATACGACTTGCACCGCTTCCACAACTGGGTGCGCGAGCGCCATGCGGCGCTCGCACATCAAAGCGATTTGGGCAGATAGCGCCAGGTGACGAAGCCGCAGGCCGCCGCCAGCAGGCCGAGTGTCGCGAAAACCGCGCCCAGTCCGAAAAACGCCAGCACGCCGGCCAAAGGCTTTCCGGCTCTGGCCTAAAGCAGCTCTGATGCCGACCGGTACCAACGCGACGCAAGGCCCTGCTTCTTTTGACGGTGGCAACCGTGATAGTCGTCTTGCCGGGGCTGAACCAGGACAGCGAGACCATGAGCATCGACACGCCGAGCGCAGCCGTTCAGGATCAACCGAAGTCGAAGCGCATCGCCGCTATCGACATTGCACGCGGCATCGCTTTGCTTGCCATGGCGAGCTATCATTTCACCTGGGACCTCGAATTCTTCGGCTACACCGATCCCGGCCTCACCGCCTTCGGCTGGTGGAAAATCTACGCGCGCTGCATCGCCTCGAGCTTCCTGTTCCTGGTCGGCATCAGCCTCTATCTCGCCCATGGCAAGAAAATCCGCTGGACCGGCTTCTGGAAGCGCTTCGCCACGGTTGCCGGCGCAGCGCTCGCAATATCGCTGGTCACCCGCATCGCCACGCCCGACGGCTTCATCTTCTTCGGCATATTGCACGAGATCGCGCTCGCCAGCCTGCTCGGCCTGGCGTTCCTGCGCCTGCCGGCGCTACTGACGCTTGCCGTGGCAGCCCTCGCCATTGCCGCGCCTTTCTACCTGCGATCTGAGCTTTTCGATCATCCGGCTTTGTGGTGGGTCGGCCTGTCGGCGACCAACCCGCGCTCCAACGACTACGTTCCACTGCTGCCCTGGTTCGGCGCCGTACTTGCCGGCATCGCGGTTACCAAGCTCGCCGCCACCTCCGGCGCGCTGACGCGGCTGTCGGCCTTGGCGCCTGGCCGCTGGGCAAATCCGCTGGTCTTCATCGGCCGGCACAGCCTTGCCTTCTATTTGATCCATCAGCCGGTGCTGATCGGCTCGGTCTGGCTGTTTTCGCAATTCATGCCGGCGCAGGCCGAAACCAGGGAGGTGCGTTTTCTGAAATCCTGCCAGATATCCTGCGAGCAGGCACGCGACACCGAGTTCTGCTCCAGCTATTGTGCCTGCATGCTGGACACTCTCCAGGGCGAAGCCTCGCTTGACCGGCTCTACAGCAACGACCAGTCCCCGGAGTGGAAGGCGCATATTGGCGAGCTCGCCGGCACCTGCACCGCCCAAACCGAGGCGGCGGAACCGGGAACGCGCTAATCGAGGGAGGACAATAATGAGCGACAGTCACCCGAAACCCGTGCAGCAAAATCCTGGGCAGCCGAAGCTGGGGCACATCCCATGGCCGCCGCTGATCTATGTCGCCGCCATCATCGTCAGCGTCGCGCTAGGGCTGTTCTACCCGCTGCCGTGGATCGGCGATCTTCTCGGCGACATCCTGTTCGCCGCCGGCCTTGTGGGGTTGGTGGCGGTTGCCGCGCTCTGGTTCACGGCAATCCGCACCATGATCCGCGCCAAGACGACGCTCAACCCGAACGGCGTGCCTGACCATCTGGTGACCACCGGACCCTTCGCCGTCAGCCGCAACCCGATCTACCTCGCCAACACGCTGCTGCTGGTCAGCCTCGCCTTTGTCACTGGGATCGCCTGGTTCCTGCCGCTGGCAGTCATCGCGGCGTTCCTGACGCAGAAGCTGACGATCGAGAGCGAGGAGAAGGTGCTGACGGCCAAATTCGGCAAGAAATACCGGGACTACGCCAAAAGGGTGCGGCGCTGGATTTGAGCCGGCGCTGACGCCACGCTCATGTGGTGACGCCGAGTTCCACCAGCCGCTCGACGCAGGATTCCTCGGCTTGGTCGAGCTCTGCCAGGGTCTCTTCGAGGTCGCGGCGTTTCTGGCGAAGATCCTCGCGCTTTTCCTCGATGCGCTTGATCATCAGCTTGAGCTGGCCTACCTCGCCGGGCGGCTCCCTGTACATCTGGATGATCTCACGGATCTCGTTGATCGAGAAGCCGAGCCTTTTTCCCCGCATGATCTGGCGGATGAGATGACGGTCCGATGGGCGGAACAGCCGGGTGCGGCCGCGTCTTACCGGCTGCACCAGCCCTTCGTCCTCATAGAAGCGCAACGTCCGCGTCGACACGTCGAATTCGCGGGTCAGCTCCGTGATCGAATAATATTCCCGCATCGTCACTCCAATGCCCCCGGCCACGCCGCGAGTTCCAACTGGCCGGCGCCGCCGGTGCCCAGGCGCGTACCAGAATCGGCGGACAAGGCACCTTTCAAAGCCTCGCATGGCATTTACGTAAAAGTCAATTGAGGTGACGTTCAGCGCACGCCGAACCACCATGTGGCGAGCCCGAGAAAGGCAAAGAACCCGACGACATCGGTGACCGTGGTGACGAAAACCGCCGAAGCCACAGCCGGATCGATCTTGAAGCGGTCGAGCAGCAGCGGGATAAGGATGCCCGCCAGAGCCGCCACGAACATATTGATGATCATCGCAGCCGCAATGATGCCGCCGAGATTGCGATCGTGGAACCAGGCAGCAGCGACGAGGCCGATCAGGATGGCAAAGATGATGCCGTTGATGAAGCCCACCCCGATTTCGCGGCGGATGATGCGGCCGGCATTGTAGATGTCGAGGTCCCTGGTCGCCAGCGCCCGCACCGTGACCGTCATGGTCTGCGAGCCGGCATTGCCGCCCATGCCGGCGACGATCGGCATCAGCACCGCCAGCGCCACGATATGCTCGATGGTGCGGTCGAACAGGCCGATCACCGAGGCCGCCAGGAAAGCCGTCAAAAGATTGACCAGCAGCCACGGCACGCGCGAGCGCGAGGTCGAAAAGATGCTGTCCGAGAGTTCTTCGTCGCCGACGCCGCCCATGCGCAGCAGATCTTCCTCGGCCTCCTGCTGGATGACGTCGACGACGTCGTCGATGGTCAGCACGCCGACCAGCCGCTCGTTCTCGTCGACGACGGCGGCGGACAGAAGATCGTATTGTTCGAATTCGCGTGCCGCCTCCTCCTGGTCCATGGTGGCCGGGATGGCATGCCTGGTCTCATGCATGACCTCTTCGACCTTGACCGAGCGCTTGGTACGCAGGATCTGGTCGAGGTCGATGGCGCCGAGCAACTTGAAGCTCGGATCGATGACGAAGATCTGGCTGAAACGGTCGGGAAGATTGTTGTCCTCGCGCATGTAGTCGATGGTCTGGCCGATCGTCCAGAACGGCGGCACCGCGACGAACTCGGTCTGCATGCGGCGGCCGGCGGTCTCTTCGGGATAGTCGAGCGAACGCCGCAGCCTGATCCGCTCGGTGAACGGCAGCCGCGACAGGATCTCGTCCTGGTCCTCCTGGTCGAGGTCCTCGAGAATGTAAACGGCGTCGTCGGAATCGAGCTCCTGCACCGCCTGGGCGATCTGCGCATTGGGCAGACTGTCGACGATGTCGCGGCGGATCGCCTCGTCAACCTCGGTCAGCGCGGAAAAATCGAAATCCTTGCCCAGCAATTCGACCAGCGCGCGTCGCTGTTCCGGGTGCAGGGCCTCGAGCAGGTGGCCGAGTTCCGACTGGTGCAGATCGTCGACTTCGCGCTTCAGCGTCAGTGTATCGCGATCGGCGATCGCGGCACCGATCTGGGCGAGGAACGACGACAGGATGACGCCGTCCTCGTCATAGATGTCGGCGCGGCGCTCCTCGGCCGCCCTGGCGCCGGTCATCTGTTCGTCCTGGCCTTCCACCAGCGCCTCCCGCCATCGGATTTCCGGATAAGGTGCCTGTCAGGTCTAACGCATGACCCTGACAATCGGAATCGATTTTGCGAAAGGACCATGCACAACGACAAATTGCTACAGCGCCGTTCGCGCGTCCAAACGACGCGGCGCATACCGGATGGTAGGAGGAGAGGACGTTCTA
The DNA here is from genome assembly GCF_040322175.1 of Mesorhizobium sp. M0185. NCBI lineage: Bacteria > Pseudomonadati > Pseudomonadota > Alphaproteobacteria > Hyphomicrobiales > Phyllobacteriaceae > Mesorhizobium > Mesorhizobium sp. M0185. Next base: position 88,233 of record NZ_JAMYSY010000002.1, read on the forward strand.
CAAACCTGCGGCGCTGCAAACCTTCGCGGCGGCAGGTAAAGGGCAGCGTATCTCCCCGACCCGGTCAACCAGATGGGCAGATCGACACTGATTCAAAACGGCGAGGCCGACAGTGCGAGGGCCTCGCTGGTATTGGACTGGAAGGCTTCCCGATCAGGCGGCGTGGCGCTTGGCCTCAGCCGCATAGCGGTCCAGGAGACCGCTCCAGCCACCCTCGGATTCGAAGGCCTCGCGCATCGCCTCTGCGGTTTCGCCCATGTTCTCCAGAAGCCTGTGCTCGAGTTCCACACGCGTCGCGTTCTCGCCAAACGCGACAAAGCGGATCTCGACTTCGGTCAGCAATGCCGGATCGTAGCGCCAGCCGGCTCCAATGCGCCAGGCGAGCGTCAGCCTTGACGGCGGATCCCAGGCGAGAACCTCGCCCCAATCGCATTGTGACCCATCCTCGCCGATCTCGTACCAGCGGCCGCCGGCTTTCGGTTCGATCACCGCGGTCGTCAGGGCGGATTTGCCGATCGAGTGCGAAGCCGGCCACCAGCGCCCGAATCCTGTGGTGAACATATCGAATGCCTTGTCGAGCGGCACCTCCACCGTCACCGACTTCCTGACCGGCGCGGGCTTGATCATGGTCGTCATTTCCTGTTCTCCTTGCTGTTGTCGACTTCCCGTTTGAAGGCGTCGAGCGCATCGCCCCACATGCGGTCGAGCCAGGCACGCATCTCGCCGAGCCCATGCGGGTCGAGATGATAGATGTTGCTGGCACCTTTCGGCTCTGCGCGGACCAGCCGGGCTTCCTTCAAGACCTTGAGGTGCTGCGATACCGCCGGCTGCGAGACCGGAAGCACTCGCGTCAGATCTATGACCGAGCGTGGCCGATCGGCGATGAGCTCGAACACCTTGCGGCGCGTCGGATCGGCCAAGGCCACCATTCCTGCATAATCATAAATCATGACTTATGATAAGCTAAAACTTATGATAAGTCAACCGAGGGCGTGGCGGGCCCGTGTTCAAGCCACCGGCCGGCTCGGCCCCGAGGCTCCGGGGCAATTCCTTCACGCGGGGGCATGGACAGCGATGCGGATGCAAGACTGCTCAGGGAATCGATCCACCGCATGCGGGCCGGCCGGCAAATGTCGACCACCGGCGAAAAGTAAACCTGGCAGCAAGGTTTTTACCTTACCGGTGTATGTGTCTCTCCGGCGAAACGTTAAGAACAGGTAAATTGGTTTGGCCCTAACCACGGAAGCCTCTCGCTACAGGCCCTCCGCCATATGGCAATTGCGCCTCTCCTTGTTCATGGCGACATACGTTTTAGGCGCATCTGCATTATATCCAGAAATATTCTATACGTCCGCCTTAATCTATTCTCACAAGTTTCTTGTTGGCATTCCGGTGTTGTTTATCGGCGGCGTCTGCTGTGCCGCGCTAATCCATGGCCGGCGGCAACCGGTTCGCTACGCACTGGATTTGGTTCAAGGGCGCTGGCGCGGTTGTCTGCTGGTGCTGCTGTTCTTCTTTGCCAGCTTGACCGCGTTCTCTACCTACAAGATCGCCATCCCGTCCGTCGTCCCATACTATGCCGACAACTGGTTGGCCGACGCTGATGAATGGCTGCACGGGATGCCGCCATGGGAGATCGTCCATAAGCTCGACAGCAACAATTGGTCGTTCGTCGTCTTCAACAGCTATGAAGTCATTTGGTTTTACCAGTGGTTCGGCGCCATCCTTTTCGTGTCGCTCTGGTCGGACGAGATTGCCCGCATCCGCTATCTCTGCGCAGCAGCGCTGACGTTGTCCGTCCTCGGAACGGTCTTGGCCGTGGCGCTGGCATCGGTCGGACCGGTTTACTACCACCACTTTGTCGGCGTGGATCGCTTCCACGGATTGAATGTGGCCTTGGACAGGCTGGACCATAGTTACATGGTGCGGGAACCCGCGGCATATCTCCTGATGGCTTACCAAAGCGGCCGGCCAAGTCTTGGCGGCGGCATCTCGGCCATGCCAAGCATGCATGTCGCCTTTGCCGCATTGAACGCCTATTTGCTGTCATCGATCAATCGCTGGCTTGGCGTTCTGGGTTGGACCTTTGCAGCCCTGATCCTGTACGGATCGGTGTTCACCGGCTGGCACTATGCCGTGGACGGCTACGCATCGATCGTTGTTGTATCGGTGATCTGGTGGGCGACCGGACGCCTGGTGCGCGAATAGTTATGTGCGCTTGTCGATAGAGGCCATGCCCGCCGATGGCCACTTCGCATAAGCCAAACTCGCGACCGCAATCAGGCAAAAGCACGTGCCCCGACAAGGACGCCCCCTGCCGTGCTCGAATTCAACGGGCAAGAGATTCCGCTTTCGAATTTAATGGTGCGGTCGAGATGCAGCGTCGCAACGCCTCCCGCGTTGATTTTAAAGCATTTTTCCACGATTCCGTGGCGATTTGTATTGAGGGTGGTTCGGCAGCGGCACAGCATGTAGTTCCAGCCAGCCACCATCGGCAGGCAATTGGCCGCCTTGGCATCGCATCCTCCTCCTGAGGAACACCTAGTCTCATACGGTCAACCGTTAGGCGCCGCGCCGCGCCGCTCGAGCGCGGTCTTGCGGATGGTTTCTGCGATCTCCGGGCTGCTGCTGCACAGCATCTGGAAATCCGCCGAGTGTAGCGACAGGAGTGAGACCACCGTTGTGGCGCTGACGGTCGCCGAGCGCGGTTCGCCGGTGATCAGCGCCATCTCGCCGAAGAAGGCGCCAGGGCCCAGATCCACCGGGTTCGGCGTCGCGACGCTGACGCGCCCCTCCACGACGAAGAACATCTGATCACCGGTCTCGCCATTGCGGCAGATCACAGCGCCCGCCGGCACGATGCGAGGTCGTAATGCGCGCACGATCTCGACTAGTGTGGCCGGGCCGAGCTTCTGAAACAACGGCACGGCGGCGACCAATTGCCAATTGCGGACGAAATCCTCGCGACGGACTTCTTGATAAAAGCCGGTGGCAAGAATGCCAGCCCAGAGCGCGAAGATGCCGATGCCACTCATCATGACCGCCCCGGCAAGGACGCGGCCGGCGAAGCTTTCCGGAATAGCGTCGCCATAGCCGGTGGTGGACAGCGTGACCACCGCCCACCACATTGCCTGGGGGATGCTGCCGAACTTTTGCGGTTGGACGTCGCGCTCGATGACATAGGCTGCGAGCGCAAAACCGAAAAGAACGATGCCGAAGACCGTGGCGACGCCGATCAGGTTGCGTGCTTCGTTGGTCAGGATTCTGCCCAGCAGCGGGAAGAAAGTTGAATCGCGCAGCGGTTTCAGCAGCCAGACAGCACAGTAGAGGCTCCGGTCGGGCGTGCCGACGAGCAGAAATGCGGCGAGTGGAACCAAAACCGCGAGCACATCAATGGCGATTGCCGGCGTCCTGTCCCGAACGTCTCCCGCCCGGCGCTTGAGCAGCTTCTCGGCCAATTCCAGGAGATAGACGCCCCAAATGACCGCGAGCACGGCAGCCAAAGCCAGTCTGCTTCGTCCGGACAGGTCCGGTGTCGTGAGCGTAGCCACCGCCACAAGCCCAGTCGCAGCCAGCACCGCGTTGAGCAGCGCGTAAATTCTTAAGAAAGGCAGTACCGACATTCTATGCCCACGAGCGGATACTACCCTCCAGAATAGGAGCCTTCAAGGCAAGCGCAAAGGTGCTAATTCGATATGGAGATTACCGGGCCACCCTTGGTCGTCGCTGGACCATAGGCCATGAACCATCCGATCAGGGTCGAGATCGAGCTGCCCCTCGAACCACACCCAGCGCCGGCTCGTTCTCGGTTGGACCTTTGCAGCCCTGATCCCGCACGGATCGGTGTTCACTGGCTGGCACTATGCCGTGGACGGCTACGCATCGATCATTGTTGTGTCGGTGATCTGGTGGGCGACCGGACGCCTGGTGCGCGAATAATCATGTGCGCCTATCGATAGATGGCCATGCCCGCCGATGGCCTCTTCGCATGGGCAAAACTCGCGATCGTAATCAGGCAAAGGGCACGTGCCCCGACAAGGACGCTCCCCGCCGTGCTCGAATTCAACGGGTTAGAGGTTCCGCTTTCGAATTTGATGGTGCGGTCGAGAAGACTCGAACTTCCACGGGTTGCCCCACAGCGACCTCAACGCTGCGCGTCTACCAATTCCGCCACGACCGCACGTGGTAGGAGCCGGAACCAACCGGCCCGCGGCGTGTAGCAAATCGTTTCCGGTGAAACAAGTGCGCGGCCAGCAATAATCGGCCGGACATCGGCATAACTGTTCAAGGGCCGAACGTGCCGGAACTGGACGTTTGTACCGATTGCCGCCATATGAGTGGCGAGACGAGATATCATGACAGAACGCAGCCAGATCGCCACGTCGTTCCTGCCCTTGCCCGGCTCGGCGCCGGTCGAATGGCGCATCGAGCCCGGGCTCACCGCCTATCCCGATGCGCTCGCCGTGATGGAGGCGCGCGCCGAGGCAATCCGCAGCGGCGCCGCCGGCGAGATGGTCTGGCTGGTCGAGCACCCGCCGCTCTACACCGCCGGCACCAGCGCCCGCATCGAGGACCTGATCGAGCCGGACCGTTTCCCGGTCTTTGCCGCCGGGCGTGGCGGCGAATACACCTATCATGGGCCGGGCCAGCGCGTCGCCTACGTCATGCTCGACCTGAAGCGGCGGCGCGAGGACGTCCGCGCCTTCGTCGCCGCGCTCGAACAATGGATCATCGGCTCGCTGGCCGCCTTCAACGTACGCGGCGAACGCCGCGAGGACCGCGTCGGCGTCTGGGTGGTTCGGCCGGACCGCCCCGCTTTGCCCGACGGCTCGGCGGCCGAGGACAAGATCGCCGCCATCGGCATCAGGCTGAGGCGCTGGGTGAGCTTTCACGGCATCGCCATCAATGTCGAGCCGGACCTTAGCCATTTCAGCGGCATCGTGCCGTGCGGCGTCCAGGATCACGGCGTCACCAGCCTTGTCGACCTCGGCCTTCCCGTGACCATGGCCGACCTCGACCTGGCGCTGAAATCTGCTTTCGAGGACGTGTTCGGGCCCGCCGCGGTGTCGCCTGTCGAAGTATCCCGCAAGGCCGGTTGAAACACTCGCCCAATGCCTGCGCCACTATGCGAAGGCGGCCCCTCGCTCATCAGCATCGAGCCCGCCCTTGAGCTCAATCCTCACATCGCGCCGATCCAGATTGCCATGGAAATGAGGAACGTGCTCATGCACACCAGCGAGACGACATCCTGAACAAGATCGTTCATAACTCTCTCCTGTTGTTAGTATGTTCGTATTTTGTTCTAATTTTGTTCGAATGTCAACGATCGCAGTCCGGGCGTCACCGGAATTGCGCTCGGTCATTTCGACAGGGTTAAGAAAGGGTTGAGAGGGAGATGCCGAGCGTTTCGCGGCCGACAGGCGCGCGAAAGGCGGCGGGACGGCGCACGGCAGCTCGCAGGCCGTCATCGCCTCAATTGCAGCGCACCCTAAAGCGGCACAACCTTGCCGTCGGCCAGCGTCACGCGGCGGTCCATGCGCGAGGCGAGCTCGTGATTGTGGGTGGCGATGAGCGCCGCCAGGCCCGATTGCCGGACCAGTGCTGCCAGCGCCTCGAACACATAGGAAGCGGTCACCGGGTCGAGATTGCCGGTCGGCTCGTCGGCCAAAAGCACCAGCGGCGCATTGGCGACGGCACGCGCAATGGCGACCCGCTGCTGCTCGCCGCCGGACAGCTCGGAGGGGCGATGCTGTGCCCGCTTGCCGATCTGCATATAGTCGAGCAATTGCGCCGCCCGTTCGGCCGCCTCCTTGCGCGGCAGCCCTTTTATCAGCTGCGGCATCATGATGTTTTCCAGCGCAGAAAACTCAGGCAACAAATGATGGAACTGGTAGACGAAGCCGACGTCGTTGCGGCGGATCGCCGTGCGTTCGTCGTCGGAAAGCCGGCCGCAGGCGCGCCCCGCCAGGATCACGTCGCCGGCGTCCGGTCGCTCCAGCAGCCCGGCGGTGTGGAGCAGCGTCGACTTGCCGGTGCCCGACGGCGCCACAAGCGCCACCATCTCGCCACGTTTCAGCGAAAAATCGGCGCCGTTCAGGATGGTCAGCTTGCGCGGCCCCTGTACATAATGGCGTTCGACGCTCTTCAGCTCGATAATGGCCTCGGCCATCATTCGTACCTCAGCGCTTCGACCGGATCGAGCCTGGCCGCGCGCCATGCCGGAAACAGTGTCGCCAGGAACGACAGCGCCAAAGCCATGAGAACGACCGAGATCGTCTCGCTGGCATCCATGCGGGCCGGCAGCTGGCTTAGGAAATAAAGCTCGGGATTGAACAGCCGCTCGTTGGCCAGCCAGGAGAAGAACTGGCGGATGCGCTCGACGTTGAGGCAGATCACGATGCCGAGCAGCACGCCGGCGATGGTGCCGACAACGCCGATCGCAGCCCCGGTCATCAGGAAGATGCGCAGGATCGCACCGCGCGTCGCGCCCATGGTGCGCAGGATGGCGATGTCGTGGCCCTTGTCCTTGACCAGCATGATCAGGCCCGAAATGATGTTGAGGGCCGCCACCAGCACGATCAGCGTCAGGATCATGAACATGACATTGCGCTCGACCTGCAACGCGTCGAAGAACGTCTTGTTGCGCTGCCGCCAATCGACAAGGCTGATCGGCCGCTGCGCCGCCTCTTCGACCTTCGGCTTCAGCGCGTCGATATTGTCGGGATTGTCGGCGTAGATCTCGATCGTCTGCGCCCGGCCGTCCATGTTGAAGTAAAGCTGCGCTTCCGAAAACGGCATGTAGACGATGGAACTGTCATATTCCGACATGCCGACCTCGAAGATCGCGGTGACCGGATAGCCTTTCATGCGCGGCGTCGTACCGAGCGGCGTGATGTCACCCTCGGGCGAGATCAGCGTGATGGTATCGCCGAGCACAAGACCGAGATTTTCGGCCATGCGGCTGCCAATGGCGACGCCTTCGCCGGTGTCGAAGCCGACGATCGAGCCCTCCTTGATGTTGTTGGCGACGATGGTGATCTTACCGAGATCCTCGCCGCGTATGCCGCGCACCAGCGCGCCGGTGCCGCCGCCGACATTGCCTTGCGCCAGCACCTGCCCGTCGATCAGCGGGATGGCGTATTTAACGCCGGGCACGCCGTTGATGCGGCCGGCAACCTGGGCATAGTCCTCCAGCGGCATGTCGAGCGGCTGCACGATCAGGTGCCCGTTGACGCCTAGGATGCGCGTCAAAAGTTCGGCGCGAAAGCCGTTCATGACCGCCATGACGACGATCAGCGTGGCGACGCCCAGCATGATGCCGAGGAAGGAGATCGAGGCGATCACCGAGATCACCGTCTCCTTGCGACGCGAGCGCAGATAGCGCCACGCCACCAAGCGTTCGAAGCCGGAAAAAGGCCCGGCGCCCGATGGTCTTGCTGCCGCCGCTTCGTTCATGCGGCGGCACCGAAACGCTTTTTCACGTCGCCGATCGGCAGCGTCTCGCGCTCGCCGGTCCTGCGGTTCTTGATCTCGACCTCGCCGGCGGCGACACCACGCGGCCCGACGATCACCTGCCACGGGAGCCCGATCAGGTCGGCGGTGGCGAACTTGCCGCCCGGCCGCTGGTCGGTGTCGTCGTAGAGCACCTCCTTGCCGGCGGCGGCAAAGGCGGCATTCAGCTCGCCGCAGACGCGGTCGCATTCGGCATCGCCAGCCTTCATGTTGATCAGGCCGACATCGAACGGTGCCACCGCCTCCGGCCAGATGATGCCGTTATCGTCATGGCTGGCCTCGATGATCGCCGCGACCAGCCTGGACGGGCCGATTCCGTAGGAACCGCCAGAAACGAAATGATCCTTGCCGTCCGGCCCGGTCACCTTGGCGCCCATCGGCTTGGAATATTTGTCGCCGAAATGGAAGATATGCCCAACCTCGATGCCGCGCGCCGAGACCCGGTCGCTCGCGGGCACCTTCTCCCACGCCGCCTCGTCATGCATCTCGTCGGTGGCGGCATAGGGCGTCGTCCACGTCGTGACGATGCCGCCGATCTCGGCGTCGTTCGAAAAATCAGTGTCTGCGCCGGGCACTGCCAGCGAAAGATAATCGCGATGGCAGAACACCTGGCTCTCGCCGGTGTCGGCCAGGATGATGAACTCATGGCTGAGGTCGCCGCCGATCGGCCCGGTGTCGGCGCGCATCGGAATGGCCTGCAGCCCCATGCGCGTAAACGTCCTGAGATAGGACACGAACATGCGGTTATAGGCGGCCTTGGCGCCTTCATAATCGAGGTCGAAGGAATAGGCGTCCTTCATCAGGAACTCGCGCGAACGCATGACGCCGAAGCGTGGCCGCACCTCGTCGCGAAACTTCCACTGGATGTGATAGAGATTGAGCGGCAGGTCCTTGTAGGACTTGACATAGGAGCGGAAGATCTCGGTGACCATCTCCTCGTTGGTCGGCCCGTAGAGCATATCGCGGTCTTGCCGGTCCTTGATGCGCAGCATCTCCTTGCCGTAGTCTTCATAGCGGCCGCTTTCGCGCCACAGCTCGGCCGATTGGATGGTCGGCATCAGGATTTCGAGTGCGCCGGCGCGATTCTGCTCCTCGCGAATGATCCGGCAGACCTTGTCCAGCACCCGCTTGCCGAGCGGCAGCCAGGAAAAGCTGCCCTGCCCCTGCTGGCGGATCATGCCGGCACGCAGCATCAGCCGATGCGAGACGATCTCGGCCTCGCGCGGATTTTCTTTGAGAATGGGCAGGAAATAGCGCGACAAACGCATGGACTGGTCCGTGAGAGAGGATGGCGGCGCCGGAATCGGCGCAGCGCTGGCTTGCTTGCCCCGGCTTCATAGCCATTTCATGGCGGAATGGAAACCCGGCCCAGGCGCTGCATAGACGCCGCAATTGCCGCACACGGCTTGCTGGGCGTTTCGCAAGCAACGCCTGCCGTACTATTGTGCACTGCAGCACGAGATTGCCTGTTTCCGGGCAAAATTCTTCGTGACATATTCACCCGCCTTAGGCTAGTGTGCCCCCATAACCGAGAGGGCGGAGAAAAATCTGCCCTCCTACGCGGTCAAAGTCTTGGGAGGATTGCGATCTAGGCGCGGTAACTCGCTGCCGCCGGACACCGGAAACAGATCGGACGCGTTTAAATTGCAAGGCCTCGCGCCTTGCATTTTTTTTGTGCAATCATCTGGTTAGCACGACAGATTACCAAACTACATGACGTTGCGTCAGCCCAAACCCGCCCCGGCCTTTACGTTGGGCTGACCTTGCTGGCTCAGCTTGATTTCAGAGCGTCGGCTAATGCATGTCGCGCAAAAGCGTGCAGCGGTTTTGCGATAACGACATGCATCAAACAAAAACTTAAAGCGCGTCCGATGAGGCCGGTCGAACGCGACGCGCTTTAGGCTGGGATAGTCGGACACGGTAGGTAGCCGGCTAATGCGCTGGGCTCTGGTTGAAATCCGGCACGATGTGCGGGATGTCGTCGATACCGAGGCCAAGCCCTCTCGTGATGCCGTAGAAGATACCCATGAGGACCAGCGTGGCGATCGTCGTGCGCAGCGCCGCGCGCAGCATGTGCGGTCCGCGCGGTGCGCTCGGAACCGTGCCAAGCGTCACGTCCCGATCCTCGTCCTGCGTCCGCATGCTGAACGGCAGGACGGCGAACAACACCACCCACCATGTGGCGAAGAACAGGGCGACAAACGAAACCCAACTCATACTTGCTCCAGTTCGACCAGCGTGCCGAAGAAATCCTTGGGGTGCAGAAACAATACCGGCTTGCCATGTGCGCCGATCTTCGGATTGCCGTCGCCCAGCACGCGCGCGCCGCTGGCCTTGAGACGGTCGCGCGCCGCAACAATGTCGTCCACCTCATAGCAAACATGGTGCATGCCGCCGGACGGATTCTTCGCGAGGAATGCGGCGATCGGCGAGGCTTCGCCGAGCGGCTCGAGCAACTCGATCCTGGTGTTGCCGACGTCGACGAACACCACCGTAACGCCATGCTCCGGCAGCGCCTGCGGCGCGGTCACGCGCGCGCCAAGCGTATCGCGATAGACCACCGCAGCCGCGGCCAGATCCGGCACCGCAAGCGCGACATGGTTGAGGCGTCCGAGCATAGCGTACTCCCGGGTTAGGGGAGTAGGGGAGTAAGGCAGTAGGGGAGTATGGAAAAAAAGGATCTAGAAGTGCAGACTGTTTGCGCTCCTACTTCCTACTTCCCTACTCCCTTACTGCCCTACTGCCCTACTCCCTTGTTCGTCACCTCGTGACGAACACCGTCACCAGCGGCTTCTTGCCCCAGGCTTCGTTGGCCGCGCCGCGCACCGCGCGCCGCACCGCCTCCTGGACCAGGTCGAGGTCTTTTCGGCGCTGGCGGGGGATGGAGTCCACGGCGCCGATTGCCGCATCGATCATCAGGTCTTCCAGGCTCTCGCCGCTGCCGTCGGCCTCGGCGACGCCGATGGCGACGAGATCGGGATCGCCGGCAAGCTCGTATTTGTCGTCGAGCACGACATTGACGGCGACATGGCCGGCAAAGGACAGCTTGCGGCGGTCGCGAATGCCCGTCGCCTGGTCGGTGCCGATCAGCCTTCCGTCCTTGTAGATGCGGCCGAACGGCACCTGGTCGATGATGGCGGCGGCACCCGGATACAGCCTGAGCATGTCGCCGTCGCGGACCTGCGCGACCTGGCCGATGCCGGCCGTCGACATCAGCGAGCCCTGCGCCACCAGATGCGCCGCTTCGCCATGCACGGGAACGCCGATCTGCGGCCGCACCCATTCATACATCTTGCGCAATTCGCTGCGGCGTGGATGGCCGGAGACATGCACCAGCGCATCGCCGTCCTCGATGATCTTGATGCCGAGATCGATCAGGCGGTTCTTGATTTCGAGGATCGCCTTCTCGTTGCCGGGAATGGTGCGCGAGGAAAACACCACCGTGTCGCCGGCCGTCAGCGCCACCGACTTCATCTCGTCGCGCGACAGCTTGGCAAGTGCGGCAAGCGGCTCGCCCTGGCTGCCGGTGCAGATGATGACGAGGTTTTCGCGCGGGATGAAGCCGTAATCCTCCTCGGCGATGAATTCCGGCAACCCGTCCATATAGCCGAGTTCATCAGCCACATCGATGACGCGCTTCATCGAGCGGCCAATCACCAGGCACTGGCGGCCGGCATCCCGCGCCGCCTTGGCGATGGAGACGATACGCCCGACATTGGAGGAGAAGCTGGTGACGGCGACCCGGCCCTTGGCGTTCTGGATGACGCTCTTGAGGCCCTCGCCCACCGCCACTTCGGACGGCGATTCCCCTTCCCGCATCGCATTGGTGGAATCGCAGACCAGCGCCAGCACGCCCTTGTCGCCATAGGCTCGGAAGCGCGCCTCGTCGGTCATCGGCCCGACCGTCGGCGCCGGATCGATCTTCCAGTCGCCGGTATGGATGACGACGCCGGCCGGCGTCGTGATCGCCAGCGACATCGGTTCGGGAATGGAGTGCGCAACAGGGATGGCCTCGATCTCGAACGGGCCGATGGTGAATTTCTCGCCGGCCCGGTAGATCGTCACCGGGATCTTCGGCGCCCCTTGCTCGCCCTGCCGCTTGGCTTCCAGCAGGCCGGCGCTGAACGGCGTCATCCACACCGGCGCCTTGAGCTTCGGCCAGATGTCGTGGAGCGCGCCGTAATGGTCCTCATGCGCGTGGGTGATGACGATGCCGCGCAGATTGGCGACATTCTCCTCGATGAAACGCGTGTCGGGCAGAACCAGGTCGACGCCGGGCAGGGTTGCATCGGGAAAAGTGACGCCGACGTCGACCACGATCCATTCGCGCGCATTGGCCGGCCCATAGCCGTAGAGGGCGAAGTTCATACCGATCTCGCCGACACCGCCGAGCGGCACGAAGACAAGTTCGGCGTTTTCCGCTGTCGCCATGGTCTTTCCTTCCTTGCCGGTCAAAATTGCGGGCCGGTCAAAATTGTCGGCCGGTCAAATTCAAGCTGGTCAAATACCTGGCCAGTCAAACGTATTGGCCGGTCAAACACCGGCCGAGGCAACCGCGCCGAAATGCACGTCGCCGGCGGCGATCGTCAGAACCGAACCTTCATCGTCGCGGATCACGAAACGGCAGTCCTCGTCAATGGTCTCGAAGGTGCCGCGCACCACATTACCGTCAATTCTGACAGCAACCTGGCCGCCAAGCCCCGCCGCACGCGCCAGCCACCGCAGCCTGACGGCGGCAAGCCCACGCCCTTCGTTCCACAGCCGCGCATTCTCGCTCCAGGCATCCGATAGCGCCAGAAACAGCGTCTCGGCATCGCAAGCAGACCCCAGCGCGCTGAGCGACGTCGCTGGATAAGGCAAATCCTCAGGGTATGCCACCACGTTGACGCCGATACCGATAGCCACCGCCGAACGGTCGCCATCCAGCATCGCCGATTCCAGCAGGATGCCGGCGAGCTTGGCGCCCGAGGCAAGCACATCGTTCGGCCATTTCAGTTCGAAACGGTTCTTGCCTTGGCTCGCACCATCGAGGCCGATCGCGATCCTGCCCTTCGGCACGACGGCGTCGAGCGCGTCGGCCAGCGCCAGTCCGGCAACGAAGCCGAGCGTCGCGGCAAGCCGAAGCTCGGTGTTGGTGATCACCAGCAACGTCGCTGCCAGATTGCCCTCGGGCGTCGCCCAGGCGCGGCCACGGCGGCCACGCCCGGCTTCCTGCTTTTTGGAGACGACCCAGAGTTTGCCCGGATCACCGGCCCGTGCGTGCTCCAGCGCCAGCGCGTTGGTGGAGCCGACCGTGTCGTGCGCCTCGAGCCGGAACCCGTCCGAAGCCGCGGTTGGAGCCAGCCTGAACGTCATTCCGTCAGAAGAAGGTCTTGGCTGCGGCAGCGGCGTAGGTTCCGATGGGGCCGCCGATCAGCACGTAGAACAGCACGAAAGCGCCGCAGGCGCCGAGCACGACGCGCAGTTCGGTCGCCATCGGCACGAAGCCGCCGACCGGTTCGTCGAACCACATGATCTTGATGATGCGCAGATAATAATAGGCGCCCACCACAGAGGCCAGCACACCGATGATCGCCAGCGCGTAGAGGTTGGCATTGATGGCGGCGAGGAACACGTACCATTTCCCCCAGAAGCCGGCGAGCGGCGGGATGCCGGCCAGCGAGAACATCAGGATGGTGAGGATCGTCGCCATGATCGGATTGGTCGCCGACAGGCCGGCGAGATCGCTGATCTGCTCGACATTGCCCTCCTTGCGCCGCATTGCGAGGATGAAGGCGAAGGTGCCGAGCGTCATCACCAGATAGATCAGCATGTAGATGGCGACGCCGCGCACGCCGTCCTGGCTGTTCGCGGCAAGGCCGACCAGCGCATAACCCATATGACCGATGGAGGAATAGGCCATCAGCCGTTTGATGTTGGTCTGGCCGATGGCCGCGAAGGCACCAAGCGCCATCGAGGCGATCGAGATGAAGACGATGATCTGCTGCCAGTCGGCGGCGATCGGCTTGAAGGCGCCCATGGTGACGCGCACCATCAGCGCCATCGCCGCCATCTTCGGTGCCGCCGCCAGAAAAGCCGTCACCGGCGTCGGCGCGCCCTCATAGACGTCGGGCGTCCACATATGGAACGGCACCGCCGAGATCTTGAAGGCAAGGCCGGCCAGCACGAAAACCAGGCCGAAGACGAGGCCGAGCTGGCGCTCGCCGCCGCTCAGCGCCGCGGCGATCTCCTGGAAGCCGGTGTTGCCGGTGTAGCCGTAGACCAGCGAGATGCCGTAAAGCAGCATGCCCGACGACAGCGCGCCAAGGACGAAGTACTTCAGCCCGGCCTCGGTCGAGCGCAGATTGTCCCGGTTGATCGCCGCCAGCACGTAGATCGCCAGCGATTGCAGCTCGAGGCCGAGATAGAGCCCAATCATGCCGTTGGCCGAGATCATCAGCATCATGCCGAGCGTGCAGAGCAGGATCAGCACCGGATATTCGAACTTGTCGAAACGCTCCGCCTGGGCAAAGCGGACCGACATGACCAGCGTCACCGCCGAGCCGACCAGCGCCAGCACCTTCATGAAGCGGGCGAACGGATCCTGGATGAAGGCTTCGCCATAGGCGTTGCCCTGTCCCGGCGAAAAGACCAGCCAGGCGCCGGCGATCACCAGCACGGCGACGGCAAGGCCGCTCACCGTGACAGTGGTGTTGGCGCGCGAATAGGCGCCGAGCATCAACAGCGCCAAGGCGCCGATGGCGAGGATCAGCTCTGGTGTCGAGAGCGACAGGCTTGAGAGAAGGTCCGGCGTCATGGTTCGCAAAACCCCCAGTCAGTTCGCCGCCGCGGTCTGCGCGGCGCCGATGGATGCGGTGACATTGGTAACGAGCGCCTTGACCGATTCGGCGGTCGCGTCGAAGATCGGCGCCGGATAGACGCCGAAGAAGATGACCAGCGCGACCAGCGGATAGATGATCACCTTCTCGCGCGTCGACAGGTCGAGCAGGCCTTTCAGGCTTTCCTTGGTCAGCGCGCCGAAGATCACCTTGCGGTAGAGCCAGAGCGCATAGGCCGCCGAAAGGATGACGCCGGTGGCGGCGAAGAACGCTACCCAGGTGTTGACCCGGAACACGCCGAGCATGGTCAGGAACTCGCCGACGAAGCCGCTGGTGCCGGGCAGGCCGACATTGGCCATGGTGAAGATCATGAACACGGCTGCATATTTCGGCATGTTGTTGACCAACCCGCCATAGGCATCGATGTCACGCGTATGCATGCGGTCGTAGACGACGCCGACGCAGAGGAACAGCGCGCCGGAGACCAGGCCGTGCGACAGCATCTGAAAGATCGAACCCTGGACGCCTTCCTGGTTCATCGCGAAGATTCCCATGGTAACGAAGCCCATGTGAGCGACCGACGAATAGGCGATCAGCTTCTTCATGTCCTCCTGCATCAGCGCCACCAGCGAGGTGTAGATGATGGCGACAACGGAGAGCGTGAAGATCAGCGGCGCGAACATTTCAGATGCGATCGGAAACATCGGCAGCGAAAAGCGCAGGAAGCCGTACCCACCCATCTTGAGCAGGATGGCGGCCAGGATTACCGAGCCGGCCGTCGGCGCCTCGACATGCGCGTCCGGCAACCAGGTGTGCACCGGCCACATCGGCATCTTCACCGCGAAGGACGCGAAGAAGGCAAGCCATAGCCAAGTCTGCATATTGGCCGGGAAGTTGTGGGTCAGAAGCGTCGGGATGTCGGTGGTGCCGGACTGGAAGAACATCGCCATGATGGCGAGCAGCATCAGCACCGAGCCGGCCAGCGTATAGAGGAAGAACTTGAACGAGGCATAGACGCGCCGCTTGCCGCCCCACACGCCGATGATGATGAACATCGGGATCAGGCCGGCTTCGAAGAAGACATAGAACAAGACGATGTCGAGCGCGCAGAACACGCCGATCATCAGCGTCTCGAGCAGCAGGAAGGCGATCATATAGGCCTTGACGCGCTTCTCGATCGATTCCCACGAGGCGAGGATGCAGAGCGGCATCAGGAAGGTGGTCAGGATGACGAACAGCATGGAGATGCCGTCTACGCCCATATGGTAGGAGATGCCGGAATCCAGCCAGGCAAACTTCTCGACGAACTGGAAGCCGGGCTGCGAATTGTCGAAGCCGGTCCAGATGAACAGCGAAATCACAAACGTGAACGCGGTCGTGAACAGTGCTATGGCGCGGATGTTGCGGCGCGCGTTCTCGCTGTCGTCACGCACGAAAAGGATGAGCAGCACACCAACCAGCGGCAGGAAGGTGACCAGCGATAGGATCGGCCAGGCGGTCATCAGAGCATCATCCAGGTGACGAGTGCGGCAACGCCGATCAGCATGGCGAAGGCATAGTGGTAAAGATAGCCGGTCTGCAGCTTGACGACCCGGTTGGTGACGTCGACGACGCGCGCCGAAATGCCGTCCGGCCCGAGCCCGTCGATGACGGTGCCGTCGCCGGTCTTCCACAGGAAGCTGCCGAGGCGCTTTGCCGGCCGCACGAACAGGAAGTCGTAGAGCTCGTCGAAATACCATTTGTTGAGCAGGAAGGCGTAGAGCAGGCGATGGTTGGCGGCGACGCTCCGAGGCATTTCCGGCGCGCGAATATAGAACTGCCAGGCAATCGCAAAGCCGATCAGCATGGCGATGAACGGTGACAGCTCGACCCACAACGGCACTTCGTGGATTTCGTGCAGGATGTGGTTGTCCGGCAGCGTGAACAGCGACGCCTTCCAGAATTCGGCATAGCCCTCGCCGATGAAGGCGCCGTGGAAGATCACGCCGGCGAACAGCGCGCCCGCCGCCAGGATGAACAGCGGCACCAGCATGACCGGCGGCGATTCATGGACATGGTGCATGACCTCGTGGCTGGCCCGCGGCTCGCCGTGGAAGGTCATGAAGATCAGCCGCCAGGAGTAGAAGGAGGTGAAGCAGGCAGCAATGACCAGCAATATGAAGGCAAACGCGGCGACCGCATTGTGGCCGGCGAAGGCCGCTTCGATGATGGCGTCCTTGGAAAAGAAGCCGGCGGTGCCGATGATCGTTACCGGGATGCCGACACCGGTCAGCGCCAGCGTGCCGATCACCATCATCCAGTAGGTCTTCGGGATCAGCGTCCTCAGGCCGCCCATTTTGCGCATGTCCTGCTCGTCGGAGACGGCGTGGATGACCGAGCCCGAGCCGAGGAACAGCAGCGCCTTGAAGAAGGCGTGGGTGAACAGATGGAAAATCGCTGCGCCATAGGCGCCGACGCCGAGCGCCACGAACATGTAGCCGAGCTGCGAACAGGTCGAATAGGCGATGACACGCTTGATGTCGTTCTGGACGAGGCCGACGGTCGCCGCGAAGAAGGCGGTGAAGGCGCCGATGAAAGTGACCACGGTCAATGCCGAATGCGACAGCTCGAACAGCGGCGACAACCGCGCCAGCATGAACACGCCTGCCGTCACCATGGTGGCGGCATGGATCAGTGCCGAGACCGGCGTCGGGCCTTCCATGGCATCCGGCAGCCACGTGTGAAGCGGCACCTGCGCCGACTTGCCCATGGCGCCCATGAACAGGAGCAGGCAGACGACCGTCATCGCAGCCTGCTTGTCGAGCGCATAGCCGAGGAAGGTCAGCACGGCCGCACCTTGCGGCGCGCCTTCCGCCGGAATGAACGTCGCCGCATTGGCGAAGATGGTGCCGAGATTGACCGAGCCGAACAGCACGAACACGCCGAATATGCCGAGCGCAAAGCCGAAATCGCCGACGCGGTTGACGACGAAGGCCTTGATCGCAGCCGCATTGGCCGACGGCTTCTTGTACCAGAAGCCGATCAGCAGATAGGAGGCAAGGCCGACGCCTTCCCAGCCGAAGAACATCTGCACGAGGTTGTCGGCCGTCACCAGCATCAGCATGGCGAAGGTAAACAGCGACAGATAGGCGAAGAAGCGCGGCCGGTCCGGATCGTGATGCATGTAGCCGATCGAGTAGATATGGACCAGCGACGACACCGTGTTGACAACTACCAGCATCACCACCGTCAGCGTGTCGATCCTGAGCGCCCACGACGCCTCCAGCCCGCCCGACTGGATCCAGCGCATCACCGGCACGGTGAACACCTCGCCGCCGCCGAAGCCAACCGAGAAGAAGGCGACCCACGACAGCACGGCCGCGATCACCAGGAAGCCCGAGGTGATGTATTCGGAAGCCTTGGCCCCGAGCGAGGTGCCGAACAGGCCGACGATCAGAAAGCCGAGCAGCGGAAGGAAGACGATGGCCTGATACATGGTGGTTCCGTCAACCCTTCATCATGTTCACGTCTTCGACCGCGATCGAGCCGCGGTTGCGGAAGAAGACGACGAGAATGGCAAGGCCGATCGCCGCTTCGGCCGCCGCGACCGTCAGCACGAACAGTGCGAACACCTGGCCGACCAAATCGCCGAGCGCCGCCGAAAAGGCGACGAAATTGATGTTGACCGCAAGCAGGATCAGCTCGATCGACATCAGGATGACGATGACGTTCCTGCGGTTCAGGAAGATGCCGAACACGCCGAGCGTGAACAGGATCGCCGATACGGTCAGGTAGTGCGCGATGCCGACGACCATCTCAGACTCCTTCGCCCGTCTTGACCTTGCGGATTTCCACTCCGGTTGCTGCCGTGCGGCCGACCTGGGCGGCGATCGACTGCCGCTTGACGCCCGGCTTATGGCGCAGCGTCAGCACGATGGCGCCGATCATGGCGACCAGCAGCACCAGCCCCGCCACCTGGAAGTAATAGAGGTAATCCGTATAGAGGATGTCGCCGAGCGCTGCCGTGTTCGAGCGCGCGGCCAGGTCCGGAATGGGTTTCGCGACCGTCGCCGCCAGTTTCGGCGCGAATGTATAGCCGCCGAGCACGACGATCAGCTCCGCCGCCAGGATCAGCCCGACCAGCGCGCCGATCGGTGCATATTGCAGGGCGCCTTCCTTCATTTCGGCGAAGTCAACGTCGAGCATCATGACGACAAACAGGAACAGCACCAGCACCGCGCCGACATAGACGACGAGCAGGATCATCGCCAGGAACTCGGCGCCGGTCAGCATGAACAGGCCGGCGGCGTTGAAGAAGGTCAGGATCAGGAACAGCACCGAATGCACGGGATTGCGCGCCGAAATGACCATGAACGCCGATGCCACCGCGACAAAGGCGAAGAGGTAGAAAAAGGCCGCCTCTAGTCCACTCAGCATGGGTTCCCCCGGGTTTCCTGTCAGAACAGGACGTTCGTCCTGTTTTTTGCCACCGCCTCCGGTCGGCAAGTTGCGTGTTCCTTAAACGAGGCCCCTCGCCCCGTCCATGCGTCAAATATCAGCGGTAAGGCGCATCCAGCGAGATGTTGCGCGCCAGTTCACGCTCCCAGCGGTCGCCATTGGCCAGGAGCCGGTCCTTGTCGTAATACAGCTCCTCGCGCGTTTCCGTCGCGAATTCGAAATTCGGCCCCTCGACAATGGCGTCGACCGGGCAGGCTTCCTGGCAGAAGCCGCAGTAAATGCATTTCACCATATCGATGTCGTAGCGCACGGTGCGCCGCGTGCCGTCATTGCGGCGTGGGCCGGCTTCGATGGTGATGGCCTGTGCCGGGCAGATCGCCTCGCACAATTTGCAGGCGATGCAGCGTTCCTCGCCGTTCGGATAACGACGCAGCGCATGTTCGCCACGGAAGCGCGGGCTGACCGGCCCCTTTTCATGCGGATAGTTGATCGTCTCCTTCGGCGCGAAGAACTGGCGCATCGACAGGAAGAAAGCGCTGACGAAATCCTGCAAAAGCAGTGACTTGGCGGCCTGGGATAATGCTGACATCAGGCAAACCCGGTGAGTTTGAGGAAAGCGGCGGTAGCGACCACCATGAACAGCGAGATCGGCAGGAAGACCTTCCAGCCGAGCCGCATCAGCTGGTCGTAGCGGTAGCGCGGCACGAACGCCTTCACCATGGAGAACATGAAGAACACCAGGCAGACCTTGAGTACGAACCAGATCAGCCCCGGCACCCAGGTGAACGGCGCGAAGTTGAAGGGCGGCAGCCAGCCGCCAAGGAACAGGATGGTGGCCAGCGCGCACATCAGGACGACGGCGACATATTCGCCGAGGAAGAACAACAGGAACGGCGTCGAGGAATATTCGACCATATGGCCGGCGACGAGTTCCGATTCGGCTTCCACAAGATCGAAGGGCGGCCGGTTGGTCTCGGCCAACGCCGAGATGAAGAAGACGATGAACATCGGGAACAGCGACAGCCAATGCCAGTCGAGGAAGGTGTTGGGCAGGCCGAGCCGCGTGCCCAGCCCGTCCTGTTGCGACAAGACGATGTCGGACAGGTTGAGCGAGCCGACGCAAAGCAGCACGGTGACGATGACGAAACCGATCGAGACTTCGTAGGACACCATCTGCGCCGCCGAGCGCAGCGCGCCAAGGAACGGGTATTTCGAATTGGAGGCCCAGCCGCCCATGATGACGCCATAGACCTCGAGCGAGGAGATGGCGAAGACATAGAGGATGCCGACATTGACGTTGGCGATCGCCCAGCCCTCATTGACCGGGATAACCGCCCAGGCAGAGATCGCCAGCACCGCCGACACCAAAGGCGCCAGCAGGAAAACGCCCTTGTTGGCGCCGGACGGGATGACCGGCTCCTTGAAGACGAATTTCAGCAGATCGGCGAAGGCCTGCAGCGTGCCCCATGGGCCAACGACATTCGGGCCTCGGCGCAATTGCACCGCCGCCCAGATCTTGCGGTCGGCGTAAAGCACATAGGCGACGAAGATCAACAGAACGACGATCAGCACGACCGACTTCAAAAGGATCAGCAGCGCCGGCAGCACGTAGAAGGAGAAGAAGGTGTCCATGTCTACTCCGCCGCCTGCCTGAAGCCGTTCTTCGCCAAAGCCGAGCACTCGGCCATCACCGCGGAAGCCCGCGCGATCGGGTTGGTCAGGTAGAAATCCTTGACTGGCGAGGTGAAGGTGCCTTTGTTCAGCCGCCCGCCGAGCTTGGCAACCCTGGCGATGTCGGCCGGGTCGCCGGCCGCGACATGGTCGATGCGGGCAAGATGCGGGTATTCCGCATAGAGCTTTGCGCGTAGCTGCGGCAGCGAATCGAAAGGTAGCTTCTTGCCGAGCACATCCGACAGTGCCCGAAGGATCGCCCAGTCCTCGCGCGCCTCGCCGGGCGCGAAGCCGGCCCGGTTGGTCTGCTGCACGCGGCCTTCGGTGTTGACGAAGGTGCCCGACTTCTCGGTATAGGCGGCACCCGGCAGGATGACGTTGGCGCGGTGTGCGCCCTTGTCGCCATGCGTGCCGATATAGACGACGAAAGCGCCGCCGGTCTTGGCCATATCGATTTCGTCGGCGCCGAGCAGGAACAGCACATCGGTCTCGCCCAGCATGCCGGCGACGTTCCTGCCGCCCTCGCCCGGCACAAACCCGACATCGAGGCCGCCGACGCGTGCCGCGGCGGTGTGCAGCACGGCAAAGCCGTTCCAGTCGGCCCTGGCAGCGTTGACGGCGACGGCGAGCTTCGCCGCTTGGCCGAGCACGGCCGCCCCGTCCGGACGCGCCAGCGCACCCTGTCCGACGATGATCAGCGGATGCGTCGCCTTCTTCAGCAGCTGGAAGAACTTGCCGTTACCGTCGGCCAGATCCTTCAGCGATTCCGGCCCGGCGCCGAGCTGCTCATAATCATAGCGCGTATCGCCGACATCGCCGATGACGCCGACCGGCAGATTGCCGGCCCGCCAGCGCTTGCGGATGCGGGCGTTGAGCAAGGATGCCTCGAAGCGCGGATTGGCGCCGATGATCAGCACCGCATCGGCCTGTTCGATGCCTTCGATGGTCGGGTTGAACACATAGCTCGCCCGGCCGAGCGACGGATCGAGTGCGGCGCCGTCCTGGCGGCAGTCGGTGTTCTTCGAGCCGAGCGAAGCCATCAGAAGCTTCAGCGCGTAGATCTCCTCGACGGCTGCGAGATCGCCGGCAATGGCACCGATCTTTTCGGGTGCCGCATTCGACACCGCTTCCTTGATCGCGGCAAAAGCCTCGGCCCAGCTTGCCGGGGCCAGTCTGCCGTCCTTGCGCACATAGGGGCGGTCGAGGCGCTGCGTGCGCAGACCATCCCAGATGAAGCGGGTCTTGTCGGAAATCCACTCCTCGTTCACCGCCTCGTTGGTACGCGGCAGGATGCGCATCACTTCGCGGCCTCGGCTATCGACGCGGATCGCCGAGCCGACGGCGTCCATCACGTCGATGGATTCGGTCTTGGTCAGTTCCCACGGCCGTGCCTGGAAGGCGTAGGGTTTGGAGGTCAGCGCACCGACCGGGCAAAGGTCGATGACATTGCCCTGCAGTTCCGAAGTCATCGCGCTTTCGAGATAGGTGGTGATCTCGGCATCCTCGCCGCGGCCGATCAGGCCGAGCTCGGATATGCCCGCAATCTCGGTGGTGAAGCGGACGCAGCGCGTGCAATGGATGCAGCGGTTCATGATCGTCTTGACCAGCGGCCCGATATACTTGTCTTCGACCGCCCGCTTGTTCTCGTGGTACCGCGAGGAATCGACTCCGAACGCCATCGCCTGGTCCTGCAGGTCGCACTCGCCGCCCTGGTCGCAGATCGGGCAGTCCAGCGGATGGTTGATCAGCAGGAATTCCATCACGCCTTCGCGCGCCTTCTTGACCATCGGCGTGTTGGTGAAGATTTCCGGCGGCTCGCCGTTCGGGCCGGGGCGCAGGTCGCGCACGCCCATGGCGCAGGACGCCTGCGGCTTGGGCGGGCCGCCTTTCACCTCAATCAGGCACATACGGCAATTGCCGGCGATCGACAGCCGCTCGTGGAAGCAGAAGCGCGGCACTTCCGCGCCGGCGTCCTCGGCCGCCTGCAGCAGCGTGTAATGGTCGGGTACAGTGATCTCTTTCCCGTCGACCTTGAGCTTTGCCATTTCGCCTCAAACCCCTGCGGACGTTCCGCAATCTTTCCTTCCGGGCGCAGCCGAGACCGCGCACGATATTGAATTCACTTTTTGGCCCCGGCCAACGCGGCCGCCTGACCGATCCAGCCGTCACGGCCGATGCGGCCCTTCAACGACAGGTAATCTTCGACCCAGGCGATCTCTTGCGGCGTCCACGCGGCGATCTGGGCGTATGTCCAGATGCCAAGGCCGTTCAGCACCTTTTCCAGTTTCGGCCCGATGCCCGATATCGCCTTGAGGTCAGCCGGCTCGGCTGGCCGATCCATCGGCTTAGGCTGCTTGAAATCCTCCGGCATCAGGCCGGCCGACGCATCCGCTGCAACGGTGCTGGCATTCGCCAAGCTCCGCGCCGCAGTGCTCGTCGCAATGTCGGTCACATCGTTGGCGAAGGACTGCGCCTCGGCAATCAGGGTTTTGGTCGCCGCGCGTGCCTTGGTCGAGGAGCTTTTGCCGGTCGCGGAAACGCGTTCCGTTCGCGCCTCGAAATCCTCGGCGACCGGCTGCCAAAGCCGCTGCGAGGACTCGGCCGCGCCTGAAAGCACGCCCATCCAGATACCAAAGGCGTGGTTGGCAAGGCCGATGCCGAGTGCCGTCATCGCCGCCGCGCCCGCGACAGGATGCGCCAGGAGATTGACGGCATTGGCCATCTCCTTCGGCATCATCCTGGTCAGATCCTGGTTCATCTTCAACAACGGGTCCATATCGGGCGTAAAATCGTCGGGTGTCGAAAACAGCGACATAGGTGGTCTCCTGGTCGTTTCCGTCTGCCCCGCGCTCGTTTCCTCGTGTCGGACATTCGTCCGCATTTTTGAATTCTTCTATTCCGCCGCCGCCAGCACCGGTTCGGCACGGTGCGCGTTGCGCGAAAACTCGTCGATGCGCCGCTCCACCTCGCCGCGGAAATGCCGCATCAGGCCCTGGATCGGCCATGCTGCCGCATCGCCCAGCGCACAGATCGTGTGGCCCTCGACCTGCTTCGTCACGTCGAGCAGCATGTCGATCTCGCGCTTCTGCGCCTCACCGCGCACCAGCCGTTCCATCACCCGCCACATCCAGCCGGTGCCCTCACGGCAAGGCGTGCACTGGCCGCAGCTCTCGTGCTTGTAGAAATAGGACAGCCGCGCGATCGCTTTCACGATATCGGTCGATTTGTCCATGACGATGACAGCCGCCGTGCCGAGGCCCGATTTCAGGTCGCGCAGCGCGTCGAAATCCATCGGCGCGTCAATGATCTGCTCGGCCGGCACCAGCGGCACCGAGGCGCCGCCCGGAATGACCGCCAGCAGATTGTCCCAGCCGCCGCGAATGCCGCCGCAATGCGTCTCGATCAGTTCGCGGAACGGGATCGACATCGCCTCTTCGACGGTGCACGGATTGTTGACGTGGCCGGAGATGCAGAACAGCTTGGTGCCGACATTGTTGGGCCGGCCGAAGGACGAGAACCAGGCGGCACCGCGGCGCAGGATGGTCGGCGCCACCGCGATGGACTCGACATTGTTGACTGTCGTCGGGCAGCCATAGAGGCCGACATTTGCCGGAAATGGCGGCTTCAGCCGCGGCTGGCCCTTCTTGCCCTCGAGGCTTTCGAGCAGCGCCGTTTCCTCGCCGCAGATATAGGCGCCGGCGCCATGGTGCATGTAGATGTCGAAATCGTAGCCGGAGGTGTTGTTCTTACCGATCAGCTTGGCCGCATAGGCCTCGTCGATGGCGCGCTGCAGCGCCTCGCGCTCGCGGATAAACTCGCCGCGCACATAGATGTAGGCGGCGACCGCGCCCATGGCGAAGCCGGCAAGCAGGCAGCCTTCGACCAGCGTATGCGGGTCATGGCGCAGTATGTCGCGGTCCTTGCAGGTGCCGGGCTCGGATTCGTCGGCATTGACGACGAGATAGCTCGGCCGGCCGTCGCTTTGCTTGGGCATGAACGACCATTTGAGCCCGGTCGGGAAACCGGCGCCGCCGCGGCCGCGCAGGCCCGATGCCTTCATCTCGTTGACGATCCACTCGCGCCCCTTGGCAACGATGCCGGGCGTGTTGTCCCAGGCGCCGCGCGCCATGGCACCGGCCAGCGACTTGTCGAAGCGGCCGTAGATGTTGTTGAAGATGCGGTTTCTGTCCTGAAGCATTGCTCGTTCCTCAGACCGGCTTCTTGCCGGTCGGCCGGCTCCTGTTTCCGGGCGACGGCTTGGCCGCCTTGGCGGCAGCCTTCGCCGGTTTGACCTTGGCCTCCGGCGCTTTGAAAGCAGACGCCGGCTCGGCCTTGTTCTTGGGGCCCTTGCGCTGTTTCGAGACGTCCTCGACCTGCGGTTCGGCCTTGTTGGCATTGGCGGCCGAATGCAGAGGCGCTGCGACGCTCGCCGCCCTTTCCGCCGCGGGCGCGACTTTCGTCGCCGACGGCGATTTCAGCGCCGGGTTGGTCTCGACCGCGTCGGTCTTCGGCTTGCTGGCATTCGAGGGCGCAACCGGCGCCGGCGCGGCAGGAGCAGCTGGCGGAACTGATGCTGCGACGGCAGCCGCCGGCTCTGCATCCTTGGTGGCCTTGGTCGCCGCCCTGGTTTCCCGGTCGCGGGTCGCCTTGAGGATCGCCTTTTCGCTCTTGAGGGTCGTCAGGCCACTGGCCGGCTCAGAGGTGATGCGGCCGTTTTGCGGTCCTGGCGTCACCGAAGCACCTTTGCCGGCGTCATAGAGGTCGATGATCTCGGCAAGCCGCTCCGGCGTCAAATCCTCATAGGTGTCCTTGAATATCATCACCATCGGTGCGTTGACGCAGGCGCCGAGGCATTCGACCTCCTCCCACGACAGCGTGCCCTTGTCATTGGTGTGGAACTGGTCGTGATGGATTTTCGAGCGGCACACATCCATCAGCGCTTCCGAGCCGCGCAGCATGCAGGGCGTGGTGCCGCAGACCTGGATATGAGCGCGGGTGCCGACCGGATTGAGCTGGTATTGCGTATAGAAGGTGGCGACTTCCAGCCCACGGATATAGGGCATGTCGAGCATGTCGGAGATCGTCTCGATCGCCGCCTTGGTCACCCAGCCTTCCTGTTCCTGCGCCAGCATCAGCAAGGGAATGATGGCGGACTGCTCGCGCCCCTTCGGATATTTCTTGATCCACTGCTTCGCCGCCGCCGCATTCGCCCGGTTGAAGGCGAAGGAGGCTGGCTGGAGGCTGGCTTCTGCGAGACGGCGGACTGACATTACGATTTCGCTTCTATGTTTCTACTGGTTAGAGTTGTAGGCGCGATAGCAATCCTCGGATCGCCCCAAAACGCATACGAACTCTTCATTTCCACGCTTCAGGCGGATGTATCCGTCATAGCGGCTATACACCCAAGCTATTGGCTTGCAACGATATTCTTCGGGGATCAATGACGCTACGAGGTTGTCATGAACCGCGCAGTTGGACGATGTCGACGGCCGGCCATGGACAAGAATGCCCTCATCCATTGCTGGGGTCTGGGTGCTCAAGCGACGGACTGTAAGCAGATCGCCTTCTGCAATAAGCTTGAACCCCTCTTTGAGAAGATCGGTCGACGAGAGACCCTCACCGGACCCAGCAAGCGACACTTCAGCGGAAGCCGCAAGGCATGCCGCGGCCAGAAACGCCTTTGACGGTCGAGCCATTCCCATCATCACCGATCGACCTCACCAAACACGATGTCGAGTGAACCCAACACGGCGGTGACGTCGGCCAACATGTGGCCGCGACACAAAAAGTCCATGGCCTGGAGATGCGCGAAGCCGGGCGCGCGCAGCTTGCAGCGATAGGGCTTGTTGGTGCCGTCGGAGACGAGATAGACGCCGAACTCGCCCTTCGGCGCCTCGACCGCCGCATAGACCTCGCCGGCCGGCACGCGGTAGCCTTCGGTGTAGAGCTTGAAATGATGGATCAGCGCTTCCATCGAGCGCTTCATCGCCGCGCGCTTCGGCGGCACCACCTTGCCGTCAAGGTTGGACACCGGCCCGCTGCCCTCCTTACCGAGCAACAGATCGACGCACTGGCGCATGATTTTCGCCGACTGCCGCATCTCTTCCATGCGCACCAGATAGCGGTCGAAACAGTCACCGTTCTTGCCGATCGGAATGTCGAAATCCATCTCGGCATAGCATTCGTAGGGCTGCGATTTGCGCAGGTCCCACGGCGCGCCCGAGCCGCGCACCATGACGCCGGAAAAACCCCAGGCCCAGGCGTCGGCCAGAGACACCGTCGCGATGTCGACATTGCGCTGCTTGAAGATGCGGTTGCCGGTCAAGAGTGAGTCGAGGTCGTCGACCGATTTCAGGAATGGGTCGATCCACTTGCCGATGTCCTCGATCAGCTTCTGCGGCAGATCCTGATGCACGCCGCCGGGGCGGAAATAGGCCGCGTGCATGCGCGAACCCGAGGCGCGCTCGTAGAACACCATCAGCTTTTCGCGCTCGACGAAGCCCCACAGCGGCGGCGTCAGCGCGCCGACATCCATCGCCTGCGTCGTCACATTGAGGATGTGCGACATGATGCGGCCGATTTCCGAATAGAGCACTCGGATCAACTGGCCGCGCTTTGGCACCTCGATGCCGAGCAGACGCTCGGCGGCAAGCGCAAAGGCATGCTCCTGGTTCATCGGCGCGCAATAATCGAGCCGGTCGAGATAGGGCACGGCCTGCAGATAAGTCTTGGCCTCGATCAGCTTTTCCGTGCCGCGGTGCAACAGCCCGATATGCGGGTCAACGCGATCGACGACTTCGCCGTCAAGCTCCAGCACCAGGCGCAAAACGCCGTGCGCCGCTGGATGTTGCGGGCCAAAATTGATGTTGAAGTTGCGAACGGAGGTTTCAGCCATTTACTGCTTTGCCTTTTCATCCCCCGGAAGCACGTAATCCGTACCTTCCCACGGAGACAGAAAATCGAAATTGCGGAATTCCTGCTTGAGCTCCACTGGCTCGTAGATGACGCGCTTGGCTTCGTCGTCGTAACGCACCTCGACGAAGCCGGTCAGCGGAAAGTCCTTGCGCAGCGGATGGCCTTCAAAGCCGTAATCGGTCAGAATCCGCCGCAGATCGGGATGGCCTGAAAACAGCACGCCATAGAGATCATAGGTCTCGCGCTCGAACCAGTCGGCGCCGGGATAAATCCCGGTGATTGACGGCACCAGCGTCTCTTCGTCGGCCTGGACCTTGATTCGGATGCGGATATTCTGTCTCGGCGACAGCAAATGATAGACGACGTCGAAGCGCTTCGCCCGCGATGGATAATCGGCGCCGCAGACGTCGATGATCGAAATGAACTGGCATTTCGGGTCGTCGCGCAGGAAGGTCACCACCTCGATCAGGTCGCGCGGCTCGACCGAGATGGTGAGTTCGCCATAGGCGAACACCGCCTCGCCGATCCGGCCGATCAGCTTCTCGCCGAGATAGGTCGAGAGGTCATTCAACGCCTGGGTCATGACAACCTCGCCAACCAGCCCAGAACCTTGCGCGAGTCTTCTGGATCTTTTTCACCAAACCAGCCGCTCTCCCTGGCGGCGTCAATAGTCAAAAAAACCTGGCATTCATCATCGTCACCCGGCTCGCCAAAAAACAGCTTTCCGACAAACTGCCGGGTTTCCAGATGCGCAGGGTCGCCATTTAGAGCAACGCATTCCACAAACAGCTTTTCGGTAGTTGCTCCCTGGCCCGACGCGGCAGAGGAAAGCTTGGCCGACATTTCACCAATCAGATTCTTGGTTCGATCGCCAAGCGAACGCAGTCTTACGTCGCCATGATAAAAGATAATTCGTGGGTCGCTTGTCGGCTCGGCTTCCCAATCATTCAATCGGATGTCGATACCGACACCAGCAGCACCAAATTTCGTGTCTGTTGAGAGCGCAGAAGAATAAAACGTCGAACCGGAGTCCGTTTTTACAAATCGCTGTTCAGACGTTCTGAACATCAAATCCAGCCAAGGTTCAGGGTTGCCATAAATGATCCGATCTTCATCCATGGCGATTTACCGCTCGATCGTGCCGGTGCGGCGGATCTTCTTCTGCAGCAGAAGGATGCCGTAAAGCAGCGCTTCAGCGCTCGGCGGGCAGCCGGGCACGTAGATGTCGACCGGCACGATGCGGTCGCAGCCGCGCACCACCGAATAGGAATAATGATAATAGCCGCCGCCATTGGCGCAGGAGCCCATCGAGATGACGTAGCGCGGCTCCGGCATCTGATCGTAGACCTTGCGCAGCGCCGGCGCCATCTTGTTGGTCAGCGTGCCGGCGACGATCATGATGTCGGACTGGCGCGGGGACGCGCGCGGCGCGACACCGAACCTCTCCGAGTCATAGCGCGGCATCGAAGTATGGATCATCTCGACGGCGCAGCAGGCGAGACCGAAGGTCATGAACATCAACGAGCCGCTGCGCGCCCAGGTGATCAGCGCCTCGGTCGAGGTGACGAGAAAGCCCTTGTCGGCGAGCTCGTTGTTGATCTCCAGGAAGAATGGATCGTCGGACCCGACCGTCCTGCCGGTGTTGGGGTCGATGAGGCCCTTGGGCTTCGGCGCGACGAGCGTGCCGGAACTGTCGTTCAATCCCATTCCAGCGCTCCTTTTTTCCATTCATAGGCAAAGCCGATGGTCAGCACCGCCAAAAACACCATCATCGACCAGAAACCGAGCATGCCGATCTGGCTGAACGACACCGCCCACGGAAACAGGAAGGCCACCTCCAGATCGAAGATGATGAACAGGATCGACACCAGGTAGAAGCGGATGTCGAATTTCATGCGGGCGTCGTCGAACGAGTTGAAGCCGCACTCATAGGCCGAAAGCTTTTCCGGATCGGGGTTGCGATAGGCCACCAGGAAGGGTGCGGCGAGCAGCGCCAGTCCGACGACCAGCGCCACGCCGATGAACAGGACGATGGGCAGGTACGAACTCAACAATGCGTTCATTCTGCAGCTTTCCGTTGCGGCCAATCCACTCTGATTACAGCACCGGACCCACTTGCGGAAGCGTGACAGTTTAACCACTGAACCGTTTTAAGGGGGCTCTATGCTGCAACGCGGCGAGGGTTAGCGCAGCGCTTTCGACGAAGCAAGTCAAACCTTGTTCAAATCGCGGTGCTGGACGGCATATCCGGGAAAACTGGTCCGATCCGCTCCTGTTTGATTTCCTTCACTTTTTACTCCACTTTTCTCTCCTGACATGGATGCCGCCAAAACCCTGCTAGCATGGCACGGAATCGCAGGTCATTTTCTCTGTCCAAAATCGTCCGGATGCCGCCTTCATGAAGGAAAAAATCTCGCTTGCCATGGCCCGCCGCATTGCGCTGGCGGCACAGGGATTCAATGACCCGCGCCCCACCGGCACGCCTGACCGCCGGCATCTGGCCCGCGTGCTTGCCCGTACCGGCCTGCTGCAGATCGATTCCGTCAGCGCCGTGGTGCGCGCCCACTATATGCCGCTTTATTCGCGGCTTGGCCCTTACAAGCTGGCGTTGCTCGACAACGCCGCCGTCACGCGCAAGCGCATGGTCTTCGAGTATTGGGCGCATGAAGCCTCGTTCTTGCCGGTCGAGACCTATCCGCTGATGCGCTGGCGCATGCAGCGGGCCGAACGCGGCGACGAAATGTACAGCGGACTGGCCAAATGGGGCCGCGAGCACGCCGCCTATATCGAAGACATCTATCGCGAGGTCGCCGAACGAGGCCCGATCGCGGCGTCGGCTTTCGAAGGCCAGAAGGGTTCGGGCGGCTGGTGGGGCTGGAGCCATGCCAAGCATGCCTTCGAGTGGCTGTTCTGGGCCGGCCGCATCACCACGGCGCATCGCCGCGGCTTCGAGCGGTTCTACGATCTGCCGGAGCGCGTGCTGCCGCCGGCGGTACTCGCGCTACCGGTTCCCTGTCCCGAGGATGCTCACCGCGAATTGCTGCGCATCTCGGCCCGCGCCCACGGCATCGCCACGGCAGGCGACCTGCGCGACTATTTCCGCCTCTCGCCCGCCGACATCAAGGGCCGCATCGAGGAGTTGGTCGAGGCCGGCGACCTGTTGCCGGTGAGCGTCGAAGGCTGGAGCAAAACAGCCTATCTCCACAACGACGCCCGTTTGCCGCGCAGGATCGAGGCGCGCGCCTTGCTCGCGCCGTTCGATCCCGTCGTCTTCGAGCGGTCGCGCACCGAGCGCTTGTTCGACTTCCACTACCGCATCGAGATCTACACGCCGGCCGAAAAGCGCCGGTATGGCTATTATGTGCTGCCATTCCTGCTCGGCGACAGCATCGTCGGGCGCGTCGACCTCAGGGCCGACCGTCCGGCCGGCGTATTGCGCGTCCATGCCGCCTATGCGGAGCCCGGCGCCCCGCCACAAACCGCTGCCGAGCTTTTCGAAGAATTGAAGCAGATGCAGGGCTGGCTCGGCCTGGAACGCATCGAGGTGACCGCTGCCGGCGACCTCGGCCGGCCGCTCGCGGATATCGCCGCGGCATAGACGTGCGTTGACACGACTGCCTCCACAAGCCTAAATCCGTTCCAGACGGTCCCCTGCCCGCAACGGCAGGGGCCAAGAGGGAATGCGGTGCGAAATCTCGATTTCAAATCCGCGGCTGTCCCCGCAACTGTAAGCGACGAGCCTCGGCCGAAAACCACTGGGATATTCCCGGGAAGGCGGCACCCAGGCGATGACCCGCGAGCCAGGAGACCTGCCGTCTAGGACATAAGAATCCGATCGCCTGGCGGGTTTTCCGGGCAAGGAGCCTGATTTGGAACGCGACAGCAGTTTTCCGGCTGAGACAGCGGATTTATTGTCCGGCCATGGTGATTCCCCGGCCGGCGTTACCGTCATCGTCTGCTCGTCCTGCCGTGACGAGACCGGTTCGGACGCTCATCCGCGCGCCGGCGAACTGCTCGCAGAGGACACGCGCCGCGCCGCTTCCAGCGAAAACATCAAAATCCGCACCGTCGAATGCCTCGGCAATTGCAAGCGCCGGCTCAGCGCGGCCATGCTGCGCGACGGCTGCTGGAGCTACGTCTTCGGTGATCTGACCACGACCAGCGGCGCCGATCTCGTCACCGGGGCAAAGCTGTTCGCCACCTCGACGGATGGGCTCATTCCATGGCGCGGCCGTCCCGATTGCCTAAAGCGCGGCCTCGTTGCCCGCATCCCTCCCCTTGACCTTCTGAAGGACTTGATATGACCGCTGCCTCCCTTTCGCGCGTTCCCTGCACCGTGGTCACCGGATTTCTCGGCGCCGGCAAGACGACATTGATCCGCCATTTGCTCGAAAACGCCAAAGGCAAGCGGCTGGCCATCATCGTCAACGAGTTCGGCGACATCGGCATCGACGGCGAGATCCTGAAGGGCTGCGCCATCGACACCTGCCCCGAGGAAAACATCGTCGAGCTGGCCAATGGTTGCATCTGCTGCACCGTCGCCGATGATTTCGTCCCGGCGCTGGACCAGATCCTGTCGCTGACGCCGAGGGTCGACCACATCCTGATCGAGACATCCGGCCTCGCTTTGCCCAAGCCGCTGGTCCAGGCCTTCCAGTGGCCGTCGGTGAAAAGCCGCGTGACGGTGGACGGCGTCATTGCCGTGGTCGACGGACCGGCGCTGGCTGATGGCCGCGTAGCCAACGACATGGACGCCCTGCAGGCGCAGCGCGCGCAGGACGAGACGCTCGACCATGACGATCCGGTCGAGGAAGTGTTCGAAGACCAGCTCGCCTGCGCCGACCTGATCATCCTGTCGAAGAGCGACCTGATGGACGCAGCCGGCGCGGCCCGTGCCAATGCCGTCATCGGCAAGCACGTTGCGCGGGCGGTGAAGATCGTACCGACTTCGCAAGGCAAGGTCGACCCGTCGGTGCTGCTCGGCCTCGGCCTCGCCGTCGAGGACGACATCGAGAACCGCAAGACCCACCACGACGACGAGCTCGACCACGAACATGACGATTTTGACTCGTTCGTCATCGACATCGCGTCCGTGTCCAACCCGGACGAGCTCGCACAACGGGTCGCCACGGCGGCGGAGGAAGAAAACGTGTTGCGCGTCAAGGGTTTCGTCGAAGTCGGCGGCAAGCCGATGCGGCTCCTGCTGCAGGCCGTCGGTCCGCGCGTCAACCACTATTACGACCGCGCCTGGACCGCTGAAGACGACCGCCGCTCGCGCCTAGTCGTCATCGGCCTGAAAGGGCTGAACCGCCCGGCCATCGAGCGTATCCTCGCCGGCTGACCCCAGGTACGAGCCGCGATGCACATCCTCACCACCACATCCGCCTCGCTCGACGATCTCGCCGAGCCTGTCGATCTCAGGCAAACGCCTGCGGATGTCGTGGCGCTGTCCTTCACCGACAGCGACCTGGCCGGGCTGGCGGCGGCGTGGAAGGCAGATGCGCACCGCCTGCCGTCGATGCGGCTCGCCGCCTTGCGCGACCTGCGCCATCCGATGTCCGTCGACCTGTGGATTGACAGTGTCGCCCGCCACGCCAAGGTCATTCTGGTCCGCATCCTCGGCGGCTACGAGTGGTGGCGCTATGGCTGCGACCAGCTCGCCGTTATCGCGCGAAATCGCGGTATCAAGCTGGCGCTGCTGCCGGGCGAGAGCCACGACGAGGATTTGCGGCTGATCGAAGGCTCGACGCTGCCGCGCGAGGAGTTGGACGGCCTGCTTGGCTATTTCCGCGAGGGTGGACCGGCGAATATGACGGCGCTGGTGCAGAGGCTGGCAAGTCTCGCTGGATCGGGTGCGGCGGTAGCCGAACCTGTTAGCGTGCCAAAGGCGGGATTTTACGAGCCGGGACTGGGGGTCGTAGAACGCGGCGTCCCCCTCCCCCTCGAGGGGAGGGTCCGGCCGCTGGCCGGGGGTGGGGTCCTCTCCGAAGCGCGCCTACACAAAACGTCGCGCACTGCCGTGACGACCCCACCCGGCCCTGCGGGCCACCCTCCCCTCGAGGGGGAGGGGGACGTCGTGCCAATTCTCTTCTACCGTTCGATGCTGCTCGCGGCCGATGTCGCGCCCATCGACGCGCTTTTCGAAGCCCTGCGCCACCGCGGCATGGCTCCCGTGCCTATGTTCGTCTCCAGCCTCAAGGACCCGGCGTCGCTCGCCTTTGTCGAAACCGCGCTCGCAACCCTGAAGCCTGCCGCCATCATCACTGCGACGGCTTTCGCCTCGGGTGCCGAGCCCGGTGTCGAAACCCTGTTCGACCGCGCCGGCGTGCCGGTGTTCCAGGTCATCGTCGCGACCACCCGCCGCGACATCTGGCAAACCAATCAGCGCGGCCTGGCGCCCGCCGACCTTGCCATGCATGTCGTCCTGCCCGAGCTCGACGGCCGCATCCTGGCCGGCGCCATTTCATTCAAGGGCGAAAGCGAAACCGACCCGGCGCTGGCCTTCCGCGCCTTCGCCAACCGGCCTGAGCCCGACCGCGTGGCGCAAGTGGCGAACCGTGTCGAGGCCTTCGTGCGCCTGCAGCGGACGCCGCGTGCGGAGCGCAAGCTCGCCATCCTGATCCCCGACTATCCGAGCGCCCCCGGTCGCACCGGCTACGCGGTTGGTCTCGACGTGCCGTCCAGCGTGCTGGCAATGCTGCACGACCTCAGCGAACAGGGCTACGCCGTTGAAAGGATTCCGCAAACGCCGCGCGAGTTGCTGGAGGTGCTGGAGCGTGGAGGTGAAGGGTTGGGGTTTGAGGACTATCTCGGGTACTCGGCGGAATTGCCTGCTGAAGCGATAGCTGCCGTGACGGCCGCATGGGGGAATGCGGCAGATGAGACAAGTTTGTGCGAGGCACCCCCCTCTGTCCTGGCGGAGTTGTGCGGGCGGGCAGAGGGGGGGGTTGAATCGCCTGCCGCCGCAAAATTCGCCTTCCGCGCAGCCACCTTCGGCAACGTCACCGTGGCACTCGCACCTGACCGCGGGCGCTCAGCCGACCGCCGCGCCGACTATCACGACCCGACGCTGCCGCCGCGCCATGCGCTGGTCGCCTTTGGCCTCTGGCTGCGCAAGTCGCTCGGCATCCATGCAATTGTCCATGTCGGCGCCCACGGCACGCTGGAGTGGCTGCCCGGCAAGACCGTGGCGCTCAGCGAAAACTGCTTTCCCGAGATAGTCACCGGTCTCCTGCCCGTAATCTATCCCTTCATCGTCTCCAACCCGGGAGAGGCAGCGCAGGCCAAGCGGCGCATTGCCGCCGTCACGCTCGGCCATCTGCCGCCGCCGCTGACCGGCGCCGGGCTGGACGAAAACCAGCACAGACTTGAACGACTGGTTGACGAATATGCCCAGGCCGACGGGCTCGACCGCCGCCGCCGCGACCGCCTGGCGAAGCTGATCGTCGAGACGGCGGAAAAGACCGGCCTCGCCTCAGAGGCAGGCGTCGCCAGGACCGACGCAGCCGACGAGGCTTTGCGCCGGATCGACGCCTGGCTCTGCGATCTCAAGGATTTCGCCATCAAGGACGGCCTGCACATTTACGGCCGCTCGCCGGAAGGCGAGGCTGATCCGGTACGGCGGCAAAGTGCGGCAGCTGAAAAAACCGCGCTGCTTGCCGCCCTCGACGGCCGCCACGTCGCTGCCGGTCCGGCCGGTGCGCCGGCGCGTGGCCGGAGCGATGTTCTGCCGACCGGCCGCAATTTGTTCACCGCCGACCCACGCACCATGCCGACGCCGACCGCCTATGATCTGGGCAAGGTGGCAGCGGAAGAAGTGGTCCGCAGCTACATGCAATCGCATGGCGACTGGCCGCGCTCGCTGGTCATCGACCTGTGGGGCTCGGCCTCGCTGCGCACCGGCGGTGAGGAGATCGCGCAAGGCCTGGCGCTGATGGGCTGCCGGCCGCAATGGGATTCCGCCACCGGCCGCATCACCGGCATAGACGTGCTGCCGCCGGCAACACTCGGCCGTCCGCGCATCGATGTCACCTGGCGCATATCGGGCCTGTTCCGCGACATGTTCCCGACCCAGATCGCGCTGATCGACGCCGCGGCCAACGCGGTGGCGACCCGCGATGAGGACGATTCGGAAAACCCGCTCGCCGCCAGGACCCGCATCGACGGCAAGATCAGCCCGCGCATTTTCGGCACCTCGCCGGGCACTTACGGCGCGGGCGTCGAGGACTTGTTGTCGAGCGGCGACTGGGCCGCGCGCGAAGAGATCGGCCGCACCTATCTCGCCGCCACCTCGCACGCCTATGGCGGCTCCGAGGGCAAAGGCATTTCGGCGCCCGGCGCGTTCGAGGATCGCCTCGCCGAGGCCGACCTTCTGGTTCATACCGGCGACGACCCCGGCCGCGACATCCTCGAAGGCTCGGCCGACGTCGCCTTCATCGGCGGCTTTTCGGCAGCACTTGCCGCGCTCGGCAAAAACGCCGACGTGATCGTGCTCGACACCACGGACCCGCAAAGACCGAAGCCGCGCTCGATCAGTGAGGCCGTGTCGCGCGTCGTGCGGGCACGCGCCGTCAATCCGCGCTTCATCGCCGGCCAGATGCGTCATGGCCCGCGCGGCGCCTCGGAATTCGCCGAGACGGTCGACCGGCTTGTCGGCTTTGCCGAGACTACCCATGCCATATCGGGCACGCTTATCGAGGCCGTGCACGACGCCTATCTCGGCGACCCCGTGGTCCGCGCCTTCATCCTGCGCGAAAACCCTTCAGCCGCAAAAGTCATCGCCGAGCGTTTTCTCTCGGCACGGCGGCGCGGGCTCTGGCATCCGCTGCGCAATTCCATCGATGACGATCTCGCCGCACTGATTGCCGAAGCGCAAGCTCTGGGAGTGGCGGCATGAACGCTTTCTCGCGCCGTGACGCCTGCCCTGCCTTGTCCGCGCCGATGCAGACCGGCGACGGGCTGCTGGTGCGGCTCAATCCGGTCGCTGGAGGACTGTTGCCGAAATCGTTGATCGGACTCTGCGAATCCGCCTTGCGCCATGGCAACGGCATCATGGAAGTGACCGCCCGCGGCAGCCTGCAGATCCGCGGCCTGACGCCGGCAAGCGCGCGGCTGCTGGCAATGGAGGTCGACGCGCTCGGCATCGCCGTGCGCACAGGCGTGCCGGTCGAGACTGGCCCGCTAGCGGGCATCGATCCGCAGGAGATCGCCGATCCGCGACCGCTGACAGAGCGGATCAGGGTGGCGATTGAAGAGGCTGGTCTAACGGCAAGGCTCGGTCCGAAGGTTTCGGTCGTTGTCGATGGCGGCGGGCAACTGACGATGGATGCGGTAGTGGCCGATGTACGACTGGCTGCGATCAGAACCGACGCGGGCGTCCGCTGGCGG
Organism: Mesorhizobium sp. M0185; assembly: GCF_040322175.1. NCBI lineage: Bacteria > Pseudomonadati > Pseudomonadota > Alphaproteobacteria > Hyphomicrobiales > Phyllobacteriaceae > Mesorhizobium > Mesorhizobium sp. M0185. Next base: position 124,973 of record NZ_JAMYSY010000002.1, read on the forward strand.
ATAGCTGTTGCTGGCGACGGGCAGAATGTCAGGCCTCTCGCCATGATCGAGAAAGATGCTGCCCGTGATATCGCCGTCGCGATTCTCAGGATGGTCGCCGAAAAAGGCCGCGAAGCTCATGCAAGGGATTTGACGGAACGGCAGCGTAGATCACTCGCAAGCTGGCATTCCTTCGCGCCCCCCTCTGTCCTGCCGGACATCTGCCCCTCTAGGGGGGAGATCGGCAGTTCCGCCGACGGCCGTCCTTCTGCTGCCTCGGTATTCGGCGCGACTTCGGCGATTAGCGAAGGCGGAGACCAAGGTGCAATCTCCCCCCTAGAGGGGGAGATGTCCGGCAGGACAGAGGGGGGCGCCGTAGAGCGCCATCGCCCGCCCATTGGTATCTTCAACCTGAGTAACGGCCACGCTCTCGGCATCGGCCTGCCCTACGGCAGCATGCCCGCAGATAAACTCACCGGCCTCGCGCAGAGTGCCCTCACTCTTGGCACAGTCGAAATCCGCCTGGCCCCGAGGCGGGGCCTGCTTCTCCTCGGTCAGCCGGCAGCCGCCAACCAGCCCCTTCAAAACACCGCCGCTACCCTCGGCTTTGTCACCGACGCAGCCGATCCGCGCACCAGGATCGCCACCTGCCCCGGCGCACCCGCCTGCGCCTCCGGCCGCATCGCCACCCGCGACATCGCCGAGATCATCGCTACAGAAAACCGCGACATCCTCGATTCCTCCTTAACGCTGCACATCTCCGGCTGCGCCAAGGGCTGCGCCCATCCCGGTCCGGCGGCGCTGACCCTGGTCGGTGGCGAAAACGGAGCCGGACTTGTCGTGGACGGGACGGCAAAGGCATTGCCCGCCGGATACAGGCCGGGCTACGACGCCGCGCACAGCATCGGCCGCATTGCAGCGGCGATCCGCAGCGCACGACATTCCGGCGAAACTGCTGTCGCCTGCCTGGCAAGGCTCGGCGCGCCCGGCATCACCGAAATCTATCGACAGGAATGAGCATGCCCGCCCAGAACGCCTACGACTACATCCATGATGGCACGGCGATCTACGAGCGCTCCTTCGCCATTATCCGCGCCGAGGCCGACCTGTCGCGCTTTTCCGAAGCCGAGGCCGAAATCGCTATCCGCATGATCCACGCCTGCGGCCAGGTCGAGGCAGCGCGACATTTCGTTTTCTCGAGCGATTTCGTCGCCGCTGCGCGCACGGCGCTGGGCGCCGGTGCGCCGATCTTCTGCGACGCGCAGATGGTCTCGCACGGCGTCACGCGCGCCCGGCTGCCGGCCGGCAACGAGGTGATCTGCACGCTGCGCGATCCGCGGACCGCCGACATCGCGAAAAAGATCGGCAACACCCGCTCGGCCGCGGCGATCGACCTGTGGGGCGAGCGCATGGCTGGTTCGGTCGTCGCCATCGGCAATGCGCCGACAGCCCTTTTCTATCTGCTGGAGAAGCTGCGCGACGGCGCCCCGAAGCCGGCGGCGATCATCGGCATGCCGGTCGGGTTTGTCGGTGCCGCCGAATCAAAGGATGCGCTGGCCGAAAATTCCTATGGCGTGCCTTACGCCATCGTGCGCGGCCGGCTGGGCGGCAGCGCCATGACCGCCGCCGCACTCAACGCTCTGGCGAGGCCGGGCCTATGAATGCGATCGCAAAAGGTCGGCTGGTCGGCGTCGGCACCGGTCCTGGCGACCCGGAACTTTTGACGCTGAAGGCAGTGCGTGCTCTGGCCGAGGCCGATGTCGTTGCGCATTTCGCCAAGCGCGGCAACAACAGCAATGCGCGCGCCATTGTCGGCGCGCATTTTCGCCCTGATCTGATCGAACTGCCGCTGCTCTACCCGGTGACGACCGAGATCGACAAGGACAACAGCGATTACCGGTCGCAGATAACGGATTTCTACGAGCAGTCGGCCGAAAAGCTCGCCGAGCACCTCAGCGCCGGCAGGATGGTCGCTGTGCTTTCGGAAGGCGACCCGCTTTTCTACGGCTCCTACATGCATCTTCATGTCCGGCTGGCGCACCGCTTTCCGAGCGAAGTCATTCCCGGCGTCACCGCCATGTCCGGCTGCTGGTCGGCGACCGGCCTGCCTATCGTCCAGGGCGACGACGTGCTGACGGTGCTGCCGGGCACCATGAGCGAATTCGAGCTGACGCGTCGCCTCGCCGATACCGACGCTGCGGTGATCATGAAGGTCGGCCGTAACCTGCCCAAGATCAGGCGCGCGCTGGAGGCAACCGACAAGCTGGCGCGGGCCATCTATGTCGAGCGCGGCACCATGCCGGGCGGCGTCTCGATGCGGCTGGCCGATAAAAAGGACGACCAGGCGCCTTATTTCGCCATCGTGCTGGTGGCCGGCTGGTCGGGCCGGCCAAGCGCATTGAAAGCCGAAGCATGAGCGGCCGCCTCACTGTCATCGGCCTCGGGCCAGGCAACGCCGACCAGGTGACGCCGGAGGCAAGCCGCGCCGTTGCCGAGGCAAAATTCTTCTACGGCTACAAGCCCTATCTCGACCGGCTCGATCTGCGCCCCGACCAGATTCGCGTCGCTTCCGACAATCGCGAGGAACTCGCGCGCTCCAGGGACGCGCTGCTCAAGGCTGCGGAAGGCCACGATGTCGCCGTCGTGTCGGGCGGCGATCCCGGCGTCTTCGCCATGGCCGCGGCCGTCTGCGAGGCGATAGAGGCGGGCCCACCCGAATGGCGCGCGGTCGACATCGCCATCGTGCCCGGTATCACCGCCATGCTTGCCGTCGCCGCCCGCATCGGCGCGCCGCTCGGCCATGATTTCTGCGCCATCTCGCTGTCCGACAATCTGAAGCCGTGGGACCTGATCGAGCTACGCCTGCTGGCCGCGGCCGGCGCCGGCTTCGTAATCGCGCTCTACAACCCGATCAGTAAGGCGCGCCCATGGCAGCTAGGCCGCGCCTTCGAATGCCTTGCTGCGATCCTGCCCGGCACCACGCCGGTGATCTTCGGCCGTGCCGCCGGCCGTCCCGACGAGCGCATCGAGGTTTTTCTGCTGGCCGACGCCGATGCCGCGAAGGCCGACATGTCGACCTGCATCATCATCGGCTCGCCGGAAACCAGGATCATCAAGCGGGGTGACAAGGCCGCGCTGGTCTACACGCCGCGTTCGGCAGCAGGCCCAAGAACATGACCGACCAGAAAATGATCGACCATCTCGGCAAGAGATTCGACGGTCTCAGCCGACGTGACGTCCGGCAGCGCCGGCCTGCGGATCATCACCACCTCGATTCCCAGCGCTCGCGCCGCCGCGATCTTGCCGTAGGTCGCCTCCCCGCCGCTGTTTTTGGAAACAACGACTTCGATGTGGTGTTGCAGAAGCAGTGCATGTTCGTCGACTTCCCGAAACGGCCCGCGCGCCAAGAGATAGGTCGCGTCGGGCACAGCGAGCCTGGGCTCGACCGGGTCGACACTGCGGATGAGATAATGATGCTGGGGAGCGGCCTTGAAGGCAGCGACCTCCTGTCGCCCGAGCGCCAGGAACACGCGGCGCGGCACCGATCCCAAAGCCGTCACCGCGCTGGCAACGGTGTCGACCAACATCCAGCGATCACCTTCGACCGCCTCCCATCCGGGACGCCTGAGCGCAACGATAGGCACGCCGGTCATGCGCGCTGCTTCCGCCGCATTGGCGGAGATTCGCGCCGCATAGGGATGCGTGGCGTCGATCAGCAGGTCGATCTTGTTCTGGCGGAGATACGCCGCCAGCCCGCCGGCACCGCCGAAGCCGCCGACCCGCACCGGCACCCCCTGCGCGGCCGGGTTTTCGGTGCGGCCGGCCAGCGACAGCATGACCGAAATATCCGCGCGCGCGGTCAGCTTTCCGGCCAATTGCCGGGCTTCGGTGGTTCCGCCGAGGATCAGAATGCGGTGGGTCATCATGCCTGCTGAAGCTCCGCGCGGCGCCAAGCTCACCTCAAAGTGGCTCACGATCATCGGCATCGGCGAGGACGGTGTAGCGGGTCTCGGCGACGAGGCCAAGCGGTTGATCGCGGAGGCCGAATTCGTCTTCGGCGGCAAGCGCCACCTTGCCCTCGTCGCGTCGCTCGCCAAAGGTGAAGCGCGCGCCTGGCCGACACCTTTCGATGCCGAGCTGCGCGACATGCTGGCGCTCTCCGGCCGACGCGTCTGCGTGCTGGCCTCCGGCGATCCCTTCTACCACGGTGTCGGCGTCACCCTCGCCCGCAAGGTCGCGGCGGAGGATATGCGGGTGATCCCCGCGCCCTCGGCCTTTTCGCTGGCCGCCTCACGCCTGGGTTGGACGCTGCAGGACGTCGAGACCATTTCGCTGCATGGCCGCTCGCTCGACCTGATCCGGCCGTTGCTGCATCCTTGCACCCGCATTCTCGCGCTGACCTCGGACAGCGATGCACCGGGAGCGATTGCCCGTCTCATGACCGAACTTGGCTTCGGCGCTTCGCGGTTGACGGTGCTGGAGGCGCTGGGTGGGCCGAACGAAAGGCTGCGCTCGGCGAGCGCCGGCACTTTCGATCTCGAAAAGATCAACCCGCTCAACGTGCTCGCGATCGAAGTTGAATCGACTTCGCAAGCACGCATCCTGCCGCTGACAGCGGGACTTGCCGATCATTTGTTCGAGCATGACGGCCAGATCACCAAGCGCGAAGTGCGCGCCGTCACCCTGTCCGCTCTCGCGCCAAGACGCGGCGAACTGCTGTGGGACATCGGCGCCGGATCGGGCTCCATCGGCATCGAATGGATGCTGGCCCATCCTTCCATGCGTGCGATCGCCGTTGAGGCCGATCCGGCCCGCGCCGCGCGCATCCGACGCAACGCCGCGGCTTGCGGCGTTCCCGGTCTCACCGTCGTCGAAGGTTCGGCACCGCAAGCTCTTGCCGGGCTGGAGACGCCCGCGGCGATCTTCATCGGCGGCGGCGGCAGCGATGCCGGCGTGCTGGAAAGAGCCATCGATGCCTTGCCTGCCGGCGGGCGCCTCGTCGCCAACGCAGTGACCCTGGAGATGGAGGCGCTGCTGCTTTCCCGTCACGCCGCGCTCGGAGGCGAGCTTACCCGGATCGCTATATCCCGTGCTTCGCCGGTCGGTTCGATGCAGGCGTGGCGGCCGGCTATGCCGGTCACTCAATGGAGCTGGGTGAAGCCATGATGGTCGCGGGCATCGGCAGCCGCAAAGGCGTCAGCGCGCGCGACGTGCTTGCCGCGGTAGAAACCGCCCTGGAAGCGCACGGGCTTGCCCTGCCCGCGCTTTCAGCCCTCGCGACCGCGTCTCTCAAGCAGGATGAAGCGGCAATCTTCGCCGCCGGACGCGAACTCCGCCTTCCGGTGATCGTCGTCGAGCAGGATGAACTCAAAGCCGCATCTACGACCAGCCGTTCCGACCTATCGCAGGAGCATGCCGGCACGCCGTCGGTTTCCGAAGCCTCGGCGCTTGCCGCCGCCGGCAAAGGCGCAAAACTGCTCGGGCCGCGCACCGTGCTCGGTGCTGTCACTTGCGCCATCGCCATCAGCGGAGATGCGGCATGACCGTTCACTTCATCGGTGCCGGCCCGGGTGCTGCCGACCTCATCACCTTGCGCGGCAGCCGCCTGCTCGGCAGTTGTCCCGTCTGCCTCTATGCCGGATCGATCGTCGCGCCGGAGCTGTTGCAGCACTGCGCGCCCGGAACGAGGTTGATCGACACCGCGCCGATGTCGCTCGACGAGATCGAGGCCGAATATCTGGCCGCCCACGCGGCCGGCAATGATGTCGCCCGCCTGCATTCCGGCGATCTTTCGGTGTGGAGCGCCGTTGCCGAGCAGATCCGCCGGCTGGAAAAGCACGGCATTCCTTACACGCTGACGCCGGGCGTGCCGTCCTTCGCCGCTGCGGCGGCAGCGCTGCGCCGCGAGCTGACCATTCCAGAAGTCGCGCAAAGCCTGGTGCTGACCCGCATCTCCGGCCGCGCCTCGAAAATGCCTCCCGGCGAAACGCTGGCCGGCTTCGGCCGCACCGGCGCCACGCTGGCCATCCACCTTGCCATCCACGCTATCGACCGGATCGTCGCCGAACTGACGCCGTTCTATGGCGCCGATTGCTCGGTGGCGGTCGTCTTCCGTGCTTCCTGGCCGGACGAGCGCGTGCTGACCGGCACGCTGGCCACCATCGAGGCGCAACTGGCCGCCGATCCGATGGAACGCACGGCAATCATCTTCGTCGGCCGCTCGCTGGCGGCGGAGGGCTTTGGCGAAAGTTCACTGTACGACGCGCACTACCAGCGACGCTTTCGCGGACGGGACGGATTGTGAGCGGCAGCAACAGAAACACTACGGTCGAGCAGGCGCTCACCCGGCTCAACTTCAAGCCGCGCCAGCTTGAGCCCGGGCATGTCTGGCTGGCCGGCGCCGGCCCTGGCGATCCCGGCTGCCTGACGCTGGAAGTGCTGGCCGCCCTCGGACAGTGCGACGCGCTGGTTTATGACGCGCTGGTCTCGCCAGAAGTCGTCGCTGTCGCCGAGGGCGCGGAACTGTTCTATGCCGGCAAACGCGGCGGCAAGCCGTCGATGAAGCAGGACGACATCACCGCTCTGCTGGTCCGGCTGGCGCGCGCGGGCCGGCGCGTCGTCAGGCTGAAGGGCGGCGACCCCTATATTTTCGGGCGTGGCGGCGAAGAGGCGCTGGCGCTGGCCGGGGAAACTATCCCGTTCCGCATCCTGCCTGGCCTGACGTCCGGCCTCAGCGCGCTGGCCGCGACCGGCATTCCCGGCACCATGCGCGGCATCAACAAGGCGCTGATCCTGGCGACCGGCCATGCCGCCGGCACCGATGACGATCTCGACTGGGCGGCAATCGCCCGCACCGGCCAGCCGGTGGTCATCTATATGGGTATGGCCAACCTGCCGCTGATCGCCGCTTCGCTGCTCGAGGGCGGCCTGCCATCTTCGACGCCCGCCGCGGTCATCGTTGCCGCGACGACGCCGCAGGAGCGTATCGTCGTCGCCACGCTCGCCACGATTGCCGAGGAAGCGGCCGCAGCCGGCTTGACCTCGCCGGCGCTGATCGTCGTCGGCGGCATCGTCGGGATGCGCGCGGCACTGGCGGGTGAGTCATGACCCGCGCCATCATCATCGGCGCGCCGCGCTCGGGCTCGGGCAAGACCAGCGTCACCATCGGCATTCTACGCGCCCTCGCCCGGCGCGGCCTGAAAGTGCGCGGCGCCAAATCCGGCCCGGACTATATCGATCCCGGCTTCCACACCGCAGCCACAGGCTTGTCCGGCATCAATCTCGACAGCTGGGCAATGCCGCCCGCCCTGCTCAACACACTGGCCGGCGAAGCGACCGAGGACGCCGACTTCATCTTTCTCGAAAGCGCCATGGGCCTGTTCGACGGGATCCCTGCTGCTCCAGGCCGCACCGGCTCGGCCGCCGACCTTGCCCGGCTCTACGGCCTGCCGGTGCTGCTGGTGCTCGACGTCTCCGGACAGTCGACCACGGCGGCGGCCGTCGCCAAGGGTTTTGCCACTTACGATCCGGATGTGCGCATGGCCGGGGTCGTGCTCAACCGGCTGGGCAGCGAGCGCCACCGCCGGCTATGCGGCGATGCCATCGAGGCACTCGGCCTGCCTGTCGTCGGCGCTATCCTGCGCGATCCCTCGCTCAACCTGCCCGAGCGCCATCTTGGCCTCGTCCAGGCCGGCGAATATGAGAATCTGATGGCGCATCTCGACCGGCTGGCCGACATGGTCGAGCGCTCGCTCGACCTCGACGCCATTATGGCGCTGGCGGCGCCATTCACGCCCGCGCCGGGCAATTTCGGCGACGCGCTGCCGCCGCCCGGCCAGCGCATCGCATTGGCCGAGGACGCCGCCTTCACCTTCCTCTATCCGCACGTTGCCGCGCATTGGCGCAAGGCCGGCGCCGAGATCGTTCCGTTCTCGCCGCTCACCGATGAGGCGCCAGGCGACGATTGCGATGTCTGCTGGCTGCCCGGCGGCTATCCCGAGCTTCACGCCGGCCGCCTCGCCGCCGCGGCGAATTTCAGGGCCGGCATGGCGAGGTTCGCCGCCACGCGGCCGGTGCACGGCGAGTGCGGCGGCTTCATGGTGTTGGGCGAAGCGCTCGAGGACGCGTCGGGCGAGACGCATCCGATGCTTGGCCTCCTCGGCCATTCGACCAGCTTCGCCAAGCGCAAGATGAATCTCGGCTACCGCGAGGCGCGGCTGCGGTCCGGCTGTCCGCTCGGCAGCCAAGGCACGCTGATCCGCGGCCATGAATTCCACTACGCGCAGATGGTTGCGACCGGCAATGACGAGCCGCTGGCCGACCTCGCCGACGGTCAAGGAAATCCGCTCGGCGCCTCGGGATACCGGCGCGGCAATGTCAGCGGCACGTTCTTCCATGCCATTGCGAGGGGCGGATGAAGGCCTCGCAACAGCAAATTCTCGATGATATCGTGCTTTGCCTCGTCTTCTTTACCCGGCTGCCGCTGCCCGGAACCGACTTCCGTGGCCGCAGCCTTGCCGCTGCGATCTGGGCTGCACCGCTTGCCGGTCTCGCCGTCGCTCTGGCCGGTGCGCTGGTCTACGCCGTCGGAACGAGGCTCGGCCTAGCCGAGGGTCCTGCTGCAGCGTTGACCCTTGCCGCGATCTTGCTCGCCACCGGCTGCCTGCATGAGGACGGCCTTTCGGACGTCGCCGACGGCTTTGGCGGCGGCAAGACGCGCGAAAGGAAATTGAAGATCATGCGTGACAGCCGCATCGGTGCCTACGGCGCCTGCGCGCTCGGCATCTCGCTGCTGATCCGCTGGAGCGTGCTCTCTGGATTCGCCGGCCCGGCTCATGTCCTTTGGGCCCTCATTGCCGCGCATGCGGCGTCGCGCGGCCTGCTCGGCGCCTTCATGCACCTGCTGCCGCCGGCCCGTAGCGACGGCCTCTCGGTTGATGCAGGCACAGTCACGGCCGAAACCGCTATAGCCGGTGCTGTGCTCGGTGCGGCCGCGCTGCTGGCGCTTGGGTTCAGCGCTGCCATCTTCGCGCTCATCCTGCTTGCGTTTCTGTTTGCCGCCTTCCGCGCGCTGTGTATCAACCAGATCGGCGGTCAGACCGGCGACACCGTCGGCGCCCTGCAGCAGCTGGGCGAGATCGCAATCCTGCTCGTCGCTTCCGTTTCCCTTTCTTGACTCTGTTTCGGAGATTTCGCCCCCATGCCTTTCAAATCGCTCGATGAACTGCGCGCCGCCTGCCTCGACCTGCCCAATGGCAGCGATGCCGCCGCCAATGCCGTCGCGCGCCGCCAGGACACGCTGACCAAGCCGCAAGGCAGCCTCGGCCGGCTGGAGACGATAGCCGCCTGGCTGGCGCGCTGGCAGGGCCGCGACATGCCAAAGCTCGACCGTGTCAAGGTCTTCGTCTTCGCCGGCAACCACGGCGTCACTGCGCAAGGGGTGTCGGCTTTCCCCTCGGAAGTCACCGTGCAGATGGTGGCGAACTTCGCCGGTGGGGGTGCTGCCATCAACCAGCTTGCCCGCATTGCCGGCGCCGAGCTCGACGTCATCCCGCTCGACCTCGACCGCCCGACCGGCGACTTCACGCAAGAGCCGGCGATGGACGACGAGGCCTTCCTCGCCGCCGTCTCCGCGGGCTACCACGCGATCAGCAAGGAACTCGACCTCGTCTGCTTCGGCGAAATGGGCATCGGCAACACCACGCCGGCGGCGGCCATCTCGACCGCGCTGTTCGGCGGCGGCGCGGAGCGATGGACAGGGCGTGGCACCGGCGTCGACGACGCCGGCCTCGTGCGCAAGATCGTCGCCATCGAGGCCGGCCTGAAGCGCCACGCCCCGGCGCTAGCCGACCCCCTGAAGGTAGCGGCAGCCCTCGGCGGCCGCGAGCTCGCGGCGATCCTTGGTGCGACGCTGGCAGCGCGTCATCTCGGCGTGCCGGTATTGCTCGACGGCTTCGTCGGCACCGCCGCCGCGGCACCATTGGCGAGATTGCATCCTGCCGGCCTCGCGCACACACTGGCAGCCCATGTCTCGGCCGAATCCGGCCACCGTCGTCTGTTGGAGGCGCTCGGCCTGCCGCCCTTGCTCGACCTCGGCATGCGGCTCGGCGAAGGCTCCGGCGCCTGCCTCGCAGTCAACATTGTTCGTTCAGCCCTAGAATGCCATACGCGCATGGCAAGCTTTGCCGAGGCTGGTGTTTCGGAGAAGTAAGGCGGAGCCAGGCGCGGATCGCGTTGATGAACAAACCCTCACAGATTTTCGGAGACCCCAAGCACGGGCTTCGCGATATTCTTGCTCGGATCATCACAGATTTCGACAGCAAGAGCGGCGCTTTTGCCGGGCTGAAATACAATTCGCCGTGGATACTCGCCACCGAGGATTGGGCAGAGCGATCGGTCCATACGGTCGAAGAGCTATGCGAGATGATTTCTCAATGCCGGATTTCGGTTCGCTCTGGGAATCCGACGAATCCGCCAATCATCCAAATTTTTGAAGATCTTCGCAGTGCTGCGGAAGAGTGGAGAACAGAGACAGGTTACAGTGATCCGCCCATCCATCTGACCCCGGAATTGACGAAATTCCCTAATCGCAAAGAACTGAAAGCCCATACCCTGAAGGTATGGAGTTCTTTGGGATTGGCGAGGCAATGGCATAGCTATGATGCCAAGGACCTTAGGTTCTGCGGAATTTTTGAGGACAGATTTGGTCACAATGTTACAGTCAGAATGACCTTTAAGCTTGGATATGGTGGGCCTATCCGGCTGGATTTTCACTTTCCTTACTACGCAGACGATGAACCTACATCCTTTGAACTGGGCGGTCTCTCGGGCGAGGCGCTATTCCATGCACTTCGACTGCCCAGGCATCCTGAACTCGAATGGATCGCAAGCAAGAGCAAAACAAACTTCGATGCCGTCGACGGCGTGATAGCCATAACGCGAGCAATCCTGACCTATCTGAAGCCCACTATCCAATAGTCGGGCGAGTCAGCTAGCCGCTTGCCGACATGTGCGACGGGCAAAAGCTGTCTCGCGCCGCGTTAAGGTCTTTCCACCAAATCCCGGAGATTTTTGGTGGGTGCGCACAGGATTGAACTGTGGACCCGCTGATTAAGAGTCAGCTGCTCTACCAACTGAGCTACGCACCCACTCGGCCGGAAAAACCGGCGTTGGCGGGCATATAGCCGCCGACATCCGCCATGTCCAGCCCCGTGGGATTCATTTCCCGACAAATCGCCGAAGTGCTGCGCCCGTCAAACAAAAAGCCTGCCTTCAGCCACCTTCACCGCATGGCCGCCGATGCGGGCGGCCGCCAGTTTGCCGCCTTCGACATTCAGTTCGAGGCGAATTCGCGAAGGCCGGCCCATCTCCAGCCCCTGCTCGATCCACAGTTGTGAAACGCCGTCCGTCGGGCCGTCGAAATGCATGATCGCGCCGGCGAAGGCGGCCGCCGCTGAGCCGGTCGCCGGGTCTTCGTAGGACGGATTGCCGGGCACCATCATGCGGACATGGAAGGCGCTGTCGTGATGCACCGTCTCGCGGCAATAGACATAGGGGCTGGCGAAGGCCCATTCGCTCTTGCGTGGTGCGAGCTCCGACCACGCCTGGTTGTCCAGCCTGATCCGGGCGGCCGCCTCCAGATTGGCGACGGGGATGGTCACGTAGGGCACGCCCGCCGACCAGAACGAAACGCGGTGGTTCTCGAAGCCGATCTCGTGCGGCCCAAGGCCTAGGGCCGCGCCGATCGCCTCCGGATCGGCCGACAATGCCAGCTGCGCCGGCAGTTTCGCCAGGTCGAACTCGGCAAAGGTCGAACCGTCGTGCTTGCTGACAGCGCAGCGCACCGGGCCGATATTCTCCTCGAGCACGAAGATGCCGGCGGCCTCTCCCGCCATTTCGGCGAGCGCTATCGCCGAGCCGACGGTTGGGTGGCCGGCGAACGGCATTTCATAGTCGGGCGTGAAGATACGGATGCGGGCCCGGTGCTTCGGGTTGTCCGGCGGCAGCACGAAGACGGTTTCGGACAGGTTGAACTCGCGCGCCACCGCCTGCATCGCCGCAACGTCGAGCCCGTCACAGTCGAGCACCACGGCCAGCGGATTGCCGGCCAGCCGGTTGGTGGTGAATACGTCGTAAAGCAAGTAATTCCGCGGCTGCATCTCAGTAAGTCCTCTGCCTCATTCCCAACATGAGCGAAATTTAATTTGAATTTTGAACCATAAGGCCTGATTTGTGCACCGATGGGATATCACTGAACATAGGGGTCCGGCGTGGACCAGATTGTCAATCTGCCAAAGACGGAATCCGCTTCCGCCATCGAGACGGCGCTCGGGCTCGACCACCAGGGCCTGAAGACAAAACGCCGTCGCGGTTGGCGTTACGCAGTGTTCGCACTGCTTGCCGTCGCCGCGGGTGTCGTCGGCTACCAGTGGTATGCGGGCTCGCCCGCCAAGATCGAGTATACCATGACACTGGCCGCCATGGCCGACCTTACCGTCGCGGTTTCGGCTACCGGCACGCTGCAGCCTCTCACCCAGGTCGATATTTCCAGCGAACTCTCCGGCGTCGTCCGCTCGGTTTCAGTCAACGAGAACCAGCTGGTGAAGAAGGGCGATGTGCTGGCCGCGCTCGACACCGCCAAGCTGGAGGTGCAGATCGAGCGCGCCCAGGCCTCGGCCAAGGCAGCCGCGGCGAGCGTCGAGGACGCCACCGTGACGCTAGCTGAAAACGAAAAGGCGCTGGTGCGCGCGGCACAATTGACCAAGCGCGGCATGGCGACGGACCAGTCGCTTGAAGCGGCAACCGCCACCCGCGACCGCTCGAAGGCGGCGCTTGATATCGCCAAAGCCAACCTCGCCATGGCCAATGCCGATCTCAAGGCGCAGCAGACGGATCTTGCCAAGAGTACCATCTACGCTCCGATCGATGGCATCATATTGACGCGCTCGGTCGACCCCGGCCAGACGGTCGCCTCGTCGCTGCAGGCGCCGGTGCTGTTCGTCATCGCCGCGGATTTGAAGAACATGGAATTGAAGGCTGCGGTCGACGAGGCCGATATCGGCGCCGTCAGGCCCGGCCAGCATGCGCGCTTCACCGTCGACGCGTTCCCCGAACGGCCATTCGACGCCGAAATCCGCGACATTTCCTATGCCTCGGTCACCACCGACGGCATCGTCACTTACGATGCAAGGCTGGATGTCGACAATAGCGAGCTTCTGTTACGGCCCGGCATGACTGCCACCGTCTCGGTCGTCACCAAGCAGGCCAAAAACGTGCTCACCGTGCCATCGATCGCCTTCCGCTACCGGCCGGCGCAGACGGCGGAGCGCGGCTGGAGCCTCACCGACGTGTTCACCGGCCGCATGGGACGCCCCGGCGGCAACCGCCAGCGCCAGGCGGCGACGAAGCCCACCGACGGCTCGCGCACGCTCTACGTGCTGGAAAATGGGCGGCCGCATCCGGTCAACGTCAGGGTCGGCTCGACAGATGGCGAACTGACCGAGATCGTCTCCGGCCTGGAGGAAGGCGCGCAAGTCATTACCGCCTCGCAGCAGCGGAGCTGATCGTGGCATCGGGCGCGACCACCCTCATAGGCTTCGACAAGGTCTGGAAAAGCTATGGCCAGGGCGAAGCCCGGGTGCATGCGCTGGCCGGCGTCGACCTCGCCATCAGGCGCGGCGAATTCGTCGCCATCATGGGCCCGTCCGGTTCGGGCAAATCGACGGCCATGAACATCATTGGCTGCCTCGACACGCCGACCGCTGGGACCTACAGCTTCGAAGGCATCGACGCCGGCCGTCTCGATCGCAACCGCCGCGCTCAGCTGCGCAACCTCTATGTCGGCTTCGTCTTCCAGGGCTATAATCTGTTGCCGCGCACCACGGCCGCCGAGAATGTCGAACTGCCGCTGATCTATCGCGGCGTCGGTGCCCGCGAGCGCCGCGGCCTTGCCATGCAGGCACTTGCCGAGGTCGGCCTTGTCGGCCGCGAGCATCATACGCCGGCCGAGCTGTCCGGCGGCCAGCAGCAGCGCGTGGCGATCGCCCGCGCCATCGTCACCAGGCCGACGCTGCTCGTTGCCGACGAGCCGACCGGCAATCTCGACACCGCCCGCACGCACGAGATCATGGAACTCCTGACGCAGCTGAACAGCGAGCTCGGGCTGACTATCGCCATGGTCACGCACGAAGCCGATGTTGCCGGCTATGCGCAGCGCACGATCCGTTTCCTCGATGGCCATGTTGCCTTGGACACAGCCAATCTCGAGATGGCCTAGCCATGATCTGGGAAACCGTTCGCCTCTCGCTCCGCTCCATCCGCCGCAACGTGCTGCGCTCGTTCCTGACGCTGCTCGGCATCGTCATCGGCGTTGCCGCCGTCATCGCCATGCTGACCATCGGCTCGGGCACCACCGAAAAGGTCAAGTCCGACATTTCCAAGCTCGGCAGCAACCTGCTTGTCATTCGTTCCGGCCGACCGGCCGGGCCCGGCGGCCCGGGAGGGCTCGACCAGGTGGTCCGGCCTCTTGCCTACAAGGACCTCACAGCGCTTGCCGCGCATCTGGACGGCTCGCGTGCCATCTCGCCGGCGTCGCAAAAGCAGGTGCGCGTCATTTTCGGCACCGAAAGCCTGACCTCGGGCGTCACCGGCACCGACAGCGCCTATCTCGATGCCCGCGACTGGAAGCTGGTTTCGGGCCGCCCGTTCAGCGATTCGGAAACCCGCTCGGGGACCGGCGTCTGCCTCATCGGCGAGACGGTGCGCCAGCAGTTCTTCGGCGCCGGCGACCCTGAAGGCGAGATCATCCGCGTCAACCGCACCTCCTGCAAGATCATCGGCTTGCTCGAACCGAAGGGCTATACCGGTTTCGGCCAGGACCAGGACAATGTCGTGCTGATGCCGCTCGCCGCCTATCAGCGTCGCATTGCCGGCAATCGCGACATCGACTCGATCTATGTCGCCGCCGACGATCGTACGCCAACCACGGTGCTGCAGCAGCGCGTCGAGGACATCTTGCGCGACACACGCCGCATCACGGCCGACCGCGACGATGATTTCTCGATCCGCGACATGACCCAAATCGCCGATGCCATGGCCAGCGCGACCACCACCATGACTGGTATGCTCGGTGCCGTCGCCGGCGTCAGCCTGCTCGTCGGCGGCATCGGCATTATGAACATCATGCTGGTGTCGGTAACCGAACGCACGCGCGAGATCGGCATCAGGCTCGCTATCGGCGCCCATGAAAAGCATATCCTCATCCAGTTCCTGGTCGAGGCAACCGTGCTGTCGCTGCTTGGCGGCATCATCGGCATCCTGATCGGCCTGGCCCTTGCCGGCCTCGCCTCGGTGACGCTGACGATCCCGTTTGCGCCAAGCCCGGAGGTCATCCTGCTTGCGGTCGGCTTCTCTGCGCTGATGGGCATGGTGTTCGGCTTCTTCCCGGCGCTGCGCGGCGCGCGGCTTAACCCGATCGACGCGCTGAGGCATGAATAGGCATTGCAGCAAGTGTCGCCTCCAGACGCTGCCAATTTTTTATGCAACCTGCCCTTGTCGCAGCACATTCTGCAATGATAACAATGCTGTTGGGGACTAAGGGGGGAACAATGGATGAGCAAGAAAGCGCGACTGGCTCTGGCGATTGTAATCGTCGAAGCCGCCTTGGCAGGGCTTTGGTGGAATTTGATCCTTTATGGGATGGAGAATCCCGATCGCGTCACCGCTGACTTCCAGCAGGTAATTGGGCAGACGATGGGAACGGCGATGGGCGCGCTCCTGGGTCTCGGCGTGCTGTTGTATTTTGTTGCCGCCCGCAACGACCGCAAGGCTATTGAAGGTAGGCTACGACGTTAGAGTTGGAAACCTTGCTCGCTCGCAAAGTGCCATTCGATCAGCGGTCTCATATGCGGCATCAGCCCGTCCGGCAGGTCGGCTGCATTGCGGATGATGACGGGGCCTTCGATTTCAGGCTCTGACTCGGCCGCGACGAAAGCGCTGATCCGCTGTGCCAGGTCGTCGGCGGACGCCGTCTCGCGGTAGCGGCGAAAGATCACCGTGCCGCTTGCCGTCGACAGGGCGTAATGGCGCCTGCCGCGTGTCGCGCCGGATAGATCGAGGCCGGTCTCTTCCCGCACCTCGCGGATCATGTTGAAGTCCACGTCGACAAGGCCGTCGCGGAAATCGGTTGGCTCGAACGAGCCGGCGGCGAAGTAGATGCGCCCGGCGTTGACCGTATGCGGCGCCATGCGGATCGCCACCAGCGCATTGTCGGCAGCGACCAGCATGGCGTGCGCGTAGGCATGTTCGGCGCCAGGCACCTGTCGATTGCTGCGCCAAAGCATGAAGGTCGAATAACGCACTGCATGGCAACGGCCGACTAGGCGATTGTCGCGATAGCTGAGAGCGGAAAGCAGCACCACGGTGCCGTCGAAAAGCGCCGGCTTGGCCGCGGTCTCACGCCGCCAGTTTGCGGCGATCGCCTCGGCATTATCGCGCTCGAACGGATGCAGGCCGGAATCGAGCCTGACGTCGATGGCATCGACCGGCAGGATGACGTTGCGCGGCAGATCGAAACTCACGCCTGTCTCACACCATGTCGAGGGCAATTGCTACCGGGCAATGGTCGGATGCCTTCGGCCGGTCCCACCCGGCACGTGGGAAGCGCTCGACCTCCTGGCCCGCTGGAAATATGGTGCGCCAAGGCTGGCCGCTGCGGATGATATCGGGAACCGCGGTGGCGTTCTGCCTTGCCCGCGCGCTCGACAAAAGGATGTAGTCGAGCTGGCAGAGATGCCGCTCTTCCGGTCCGCGTGTGTGGTAGAAAGTCCAGCGGTCCATTTCCGGCCGCCGCTCGACCGCGTTTTCACAAAAGCCGCCGGCAGTGAGCACATCGATGCAGGACCGGCTCTCGTCGATGACCTCGAAACGGTAGCCGTCGACGGCATCGCCGGTAATCTTCACGCGCTGCCGGTAGTCGTTCATATCGCCGCAGATTGCCCAGCGCTTGTCGGCGGCATGGTCCTTGCCGAAGCGCTCCTCGATGATCCGGCGCACTGCTTGAGCTTCGGCGATGCGCAGCGGCATGGTCGCCTCGCGGCCGTCGAGGCCGTTGCGGGGCGAGCCCATCGACTTGAAATGCACGAGATACAGCGTCAACGGCGCGCCAGCCACCGTCAGATCGATTTCCAGGCAGTCGCGCCGGAAGATGCGCTCATTGGCCTGATGCCCAAGCGCTGCCAATTCCGGCGTGTGCAGGCCGAATTGCTCGAACGTGACATAGGCGTAGCTGGTCATGCGCACGAATTCGATTGGCTGGCCCTGCGCGGTCTCGTTGCGCATCATCACGGCGACGTCGATGCCGCGCGAATCATTGCCGGCGGTGGTGTATTTCTGCCGGTAGCCTTGCCCCACCATCTTGAACAGATAGCCATATTCGAAGGCCCTCAGCGTCTCGATATTGTCGACCTCCTGCATGCAGATGATGTCGGCGCGGGTGGCCGCGATCGCCAGCGCCGTCAACTGCCGCGTGTCGTCGGACTGGGCGATGGCCCGCGCCTGCTCGAGCATCTTGTATTCGGCCTCGCTCTGGATGTCGAAAAGCGCCAGCGTGCGATCTTCGTTGAGCTGATTGCGGTATCCGGAATAATCAAACCTGTTCATCAGGTTTTCGACGTTGAAGGTGGCAAGGCGCAGCGACATGGCTTTGACCTTTGCCCGCAAGCGCGCCCGAAAACAAGGGCGCAGAAACCAGGCGGCTCTGATTGATCGCGCGCGCCCTATGGTTGACGGAACCTTTTTGTTCATCTTCCGTTCAGATGGAAAGTTCCATCAATAGGCCCTTCCCCGGGGTATTCTGGGCGTGGGGCCTGAATCTTCGGAGAGTGCGATGAAACCGCTCTTTTTATCTTCCGCCAGATCCGGGCTGATGGCCCTCGGTCTGATCGCCGGCCTCTCGGCCCCGTCGCTTGCCGGGCCGATGCCCAAACCTCTGCTGCCGGTGGCGGGCAATGCCGCCGACATCGTGCAAATTCGTGAAGATTGGGCCGGCGGCAACGACAGGCAGATATGGCGTTGGCGCAACCACGGCTTTCGGCAATGGCACGGCGGCGACGATTGGAGATGGCGGTCCCACAATTTCCGCGGCCGTCATTTTTCGAGACACTGGGACAATGGCGGCTGGGACGACAGCTGGCGCTGGCGCCACCATCGCCGCCATTACCGCGGCGGCTACTATGATGATGGTGCGGGTGCCGCGATTCTTGGCTTGGGCCTGGGGCTCGGCCTTGGCAGCCTGTACAACAGCTACAACTACTACGACGCGCCGCCACCGCGCCGCTATTATCGCGCAGGGCGGCTTTCCAGTGCACATGTCCAATGGTGTTACAATCGCTACCGGTCGTACCGCGCCTGGGACAACACCTTCCAGCCCTATTACGGGCCGCGCCAGCAATGCTACTCGCCCTATAGGTAAGCAGGCTGACAACAAGCATCATTCGGCGCCGTGCTTCGCGGCGCCTTTTTCTTCCAGCCAGGAACCGCGAACATCGCCCAGTCCCGACTGCTGATAACGCTATTTTTATCAGGCAGGTCTAATAATCCTCCCGATCAGAACGCCCGAGACGCGAAGATGGCTGGATTGCGTGCGATGGCCGAGGACGAACAGAGGGACAAACACCGGCAGCGCGTCTTGAAGGGCGCGACGATCCTGACCGGCGTGAGCAATTCCGAGGTCACATGCACGCTGCGCAACATGCACGCCGGCGGCGCCGAATTGAAGGTCTCGATCGACGCGCGCGTGCCCGATGAGTTCCTGCTCTATGTTCCGACCGACGGCATTGCCTACAAGGCCGTAGTCCGCTGGCGCCGCGAAGATCGTATCGGCGTGATGTTCACCGGTACCGAACCAAAGCCCAGTTGGCACTACGGCTGAGATCCCGGCGCTATCCGGGTGGCAGGACTCGCAGTGTCTGCTCGTCAAACAGCGGCTCATCCTGGCCGACGCGAACGAATAGAAGCTTTCGCAGTTCGGGTGATTGCACCTCGAAATACTGAATACCGTCCGGGGCTTCGCCCCATTCGCCGCAAGGCGGTACGCCGACCTCGTCAGGGTTGGCGACGGTCTTCAATTCCTCACGATAGGCGGCATTGGGACTGAAAACATACCGGAGGATGCGCGCGGGCGTCGCCCCTTCGGTGGAAGGCATGAGCACGCAACGTGTGCTGATGGCTTTCTCGGTCTTCTCCGTAAAAATGCGCTGCAACGCAGAATCGGCGGCCTCGCCAGGCAGCATATCGAAGACTTCGACGACAGGATCGGCCGGCCCGCCGTCGCTGTATTTGATGGCAAGAGCATTGTCGCCAAGCTCGAAATGAATCCGGCGAAAACCGAAATCGCAACGCTGCACCCAGGCAGCCAGCCCGACATCCCTGTCCGCCAGCCGTTCCCAAGCGCATTTGTCGACAGGCGGACGCGACGGCTTGCTTTGGTCGGCACGAGCGCCGGTTGCCATGGCAATAAGGACCGACAGGGCGAACATGCAGGTCGGCAGTCTCTTGCTATTCATCGCTACAACCCGTCAAACTAAAGGCGTCCCAGGCTGAACCGTCGGGATTGGCTTTGGCGAAATCGGGCCATTCGGTAAAAATCGCGCCGAAGTCAGGCAACAGCAACCCTGCCGGTGCCGGCGAGGCTTCACGGGAACTCAACTGCTCGGCACCGCCTGCATTGAACGCATAGACCTGCCCATCCCACACTCTGCACAGCCCGTTGCCGTCCTCGAGACCAGCCTCACGATCGTCGTCGGTGCAGGTGTGCCGGATCGTGCCCACAGGAAACGAGTACTTGCCATTGGTCCAGGTAATGTCCGACGGCAGACGAATGTCGGTGTTGGGAACGATCAACGAAAAGACCTCGGTCGTCAGCGCGGCCGGCTCGTTGTTGGTTGGCCGGAACTGTATCGTCGCTCCCGAACGCGGCTCGCGATAGGTCGCATGGCTGAGCGAACATTCTGTTGCGTTCGCTGCTTGCAACAGGCTCAGCATGCTCAGAAAAATAGCTGCTGCTTTGTGGATGATCATTTAAGTCCCTTGGAGCAGCATCATTGTGAAGTCTGAGCATCGATGCTTTAGCATGGCCCAAGGCCACGTCGAAAAGAAGAATCGATGATGCGAAATCTCTTGATGCTCATTTCGATCTTAACATTTTCGTGCGGCAGCGCCTTTGCCACGGAACCCTATGTGGGCACATGGTCCGGGGACAGATCGAACTGTACCGCCGTTGCGGATGTTCAACGCCAGACTGTCTACACATTGTACCGCGACGCGCTGTCGGTCCCTGCTCTCGGCTGCGAACACGCATCGTTTCTCAAGACGCCTACGGGCTGGGTGGCTCGGGCCAGCCAATGCTACGGATCCCACCCGTCGGCCGAAGAGCCGTTCTCCCGTGTCATCCATATTGTGGTCGACGGGGCGACGGTGAGATTGACATGGCCTGGCTTCGACAGCGGAGTTCTTGTCAGATGCTGAAGACAGGCGTCTTTTTCCGCTGGATATGCAGCCTAGGACAGCAGCTTCAGATGACGCCTACCAGCAGCGCGGCTCCACCGAGGAGGCCAACTGCGCAGACCCACAGGAGCCAAAGCCCGCTCACCCTGCATTCGAGAACCGCTGCAACCGGGTTGTCGGGATCGTAGTGGACCTCGACCTTGTCGCCCTGGAGGTAGCGCTGTGATTGACCGCTGACGAGGCTCGGCAGCGAAGCCGTCACGTTTGCGCCGAAAGCGATGCGATCGGCGGCGTAGCGCTGGCCGGCGACGCTATAGCTGTAGACGATGCGGGATTTGAAGACTGTTCGCCAGGGCCGATAGCCGCCTCCGGACCTGTCGCGGGTCTCGAATTTCTGCAGGCCTGAAGCATCGATGCGTCCTGCCGTGATCGGCCATTTGGCCGCCTGTTCCGCAAGTGACTTCTGGGCAAAGCCCATGCGCAAGACAAACAATCCCATGAAAAGCAGCAGGGCCGCGGCGCCGAGGTTCTGCGGCCTGGGCAAAAACGGCCGGATCGCTTCGAGGACGCCGCCGACGGAGAAGACCAATACAAGCGCGCCGACCACCAGCCCGGCCGAAAGCTGGACCATGAACTTGAAGGAGCCGTCGGGCATGGTGCGTTCGATCACGGCCTTGGCTGGATCGGCCGGATTGTAGAAGACGGTTACACCGGCCCCGTTTGGAAATTTCGCAAGGGTTTCCGCCACGGCAAAGTTTCCAAGGTTCTCCTGCACGCTGTAGTGCGAACTGCGAAATGTCTTGCCGTTCACTTTGTATTCGAAGGTGATTGCCGGGAAGTTGCGGATTTCGGTCGACCCTCTGCTGTCCGAACCGGATCCCGAACTGGTCACCTCGCGAGCCTCGACCCGCGACGAGATGATCTTTCCCGGCGTCGGAGACCAGCGGCTGACCGCCCTCACCTCCCACCACTTCAGCAAGGTGACGAGGGAGAGCATGCCGGCAACCGCGCAGGCAAACCCGACCAACAGAAATTTGAGTTCCAACTCTCACCCCCTTGGCACTTTTGTGCCATGCCCCGCACAGGCATATCACGGTGATGAGGATAGTGCGCCTGTCCAGAAGCCTGGAAACCACACAATCTTGATGCGAAAAGGCCGGCGGATCGCTCCGCCGGCCTTTCTTGATCGGCAATGAAATTGCGATCGGTTCTTGGCCTTGTCGACCAGCTTGTTCATGGAAATTCCCACGCGCCCGCAGCGCGAAGCCCGAGGACGGGTAACGAAACGAACGTGGATGTCCTTCAGTTCTTGGCCTTGTCAACCAGCTTGTTCTTCGAAATCCACGGCATCATCGCGCGCAGCTTGGCGCCGACTTCCTCGATCTGGTGGCTGTCGTTGTTGCGGCGGATGCCCTTGAAGCGCGACATGCCGGCGCGGTATTCCTGCATCCATTCCGAGGTGAACTTGCCGGTCTGGATATCCTTCAGCACGCGCTTCATCTCAGCCTTGGTCTCGGCGGTGATGATGCGCGGGCCCGAGACATATTCGCCCCATTCGGCGGTGTTCGAGATCGAGTAGTTCATGTTGGAAATGCCGCCTTCATAGATCAGGTCGACGATCAATTTGACCTCGTGCAGGCACTCGAAATAGGCCATTTCCGGCGCGTATCCGGCTTCCACCAGTGTCTCGAAGCCGGCGCGGATCAATTCGACCAGGCCGCCGCACAGCACCACCTGCTCGCCGAACAGGTCGGTCTCGCACTCCTCGCGGAAATTGGTCTCGATAATGCCCGAGCGGCCGCCGCCAACGCCGCAGGCGTAGGAGAGCGCCAGGTCGAGCGCATTGCCCGAAGCGTCCTGGTTGACCGCGACTAGGCACGGCACGCCACCGCCCTTCTGGTATTCGCCGCGCACCGTATGGCCAGGCCCCTTCGGCGCGATCATCACGACGTCGACCGAAGCTTTAGGCTCGATCAGGCCAAAATGCACGTTGAGGCCGTGGGCAAAGGCGATCGCTGCGCCATCGCGGATGTTCGGCGCGATCTCGGATTTGTAGATGTCGGCCTGCAGCTCATCCGGCGTCGCCATCATCATCAGGTCGGCCCACTTAGCGGCATCGGCTACGCTCATCACCTTGAGCCCGTCGGCCTCGACCTTCTTGGCGGTCGCCGAGCCAGCCTTGAGGCCGATGGCGATGTCCTTGACGCCGGAATCCTTGAGGTTGAGCGCATGCGCCCTGCCCTGGCTGCCATAGCCGATGATAGCGACCTTCTTGCCCTTGATCAGGTTGAGATCGGCGTCGCGATCGTAATAGACACGCATTTTTCTTCCTTCCCGTTTTGAACCAGAGCATGATGCCGAAAGTGTGAAGCGGTTTTCGGACGACATCATGCTCCATCTTTTAGCGTAGAGCCGGATTCAGATTTCAGGTCGATTTGACCTGAAATCATCCGGCTCTATGGGCCCTGCGGCCCGGTTTTTGCCCCGAAAAGAGCGAGAAACTGCTGCGTCGCCCGGACGGCATCGCCGCCGATCGCCACATCAGTCAATTCCAGCCGGTCGCCAAGCAGCAAGCGGATCTGCACGTCACGGGCGACCAGCCCGAAAAAGGTGCGGAACGCCGTCTCCGCGTCCGAAAATTCAAGGAACCCGGCCTGTCTCCCGGCCTCCAGCACCGGCTTGAGGCGCTTGGCCAGCGCAAATCGACCGTTCTCCAGCACGATGGCGCCGAGATCGTCCTTCCCCGAACTAGCATGGCCGACCGCCACCCTGTTCAGCGCGATCGAGGTGTCGCTCGAAATTACCTTGAGCCAGTCCGAAGCGAAGCGTTCGAGGCTCGCCGTCAGCGAAGGGAGGTCGAGCCCCTTGCGGTCGACCGGCACTACCCGCACCTTGGACGCCTGCCATTGTACCGTTGCCGTCAACAGCCCGTCGCGATCGCCGAACCATTTGTAGAGCGTCTCCTTCGAGCAGCTCGCCCGCCGCGCCACGGCGGTCATGGTCAACTGATCGCCCTCTTCGACCAGCAGGCGAAGGGCGGCGTCGAGCACGTCCTTCTGCCGCTCCGTCAGCGCCTCGCTGGTGTCGATGTCGGTCACAGCGTGCAACACAGTTTTTCCTCAGGAGGCAAACTCACCCGCAGTTCAGATACGAGCTCGATGGCGTACCGTACGTTACGGTTCGGCTTTATGGCGTATTGCCCGACCCGACGCAAGCCTTTATTTCTGTTTGCTCCATGCGGGGCATCACGGGAGACACGGATCATGCTCGCCGGATTGCTTGCCTTGACCGTTGCCGCAGTGTTCGCTTGGCGCGGCTATCTACGTCAGCGTCGCCGAGCAGCCGGCGCGGATTCGCCTCGATGACAAGGCATTGCTGCAGGAATGGCAGCCTTCGTACAAGCGCGGCGCCGCCATGCAGGCCTCGATCGCCGTCATCGCCTGTATTCTGGGCCTCGTCGCCTGGTGGCTGACCGGCAATCTCGCTTATCTGGTCGGCGCCTTGCTGATCATCCTGCCTTGGCCATGGACGCTGCTGGTGATGATGCCGGCAAATAGGTTGCTGGAGGCGATGGACGCGAACTCCGTCAATCCTGAAGCTCGGACATTGATCGCCAAATGGGGCAATCTGCATCTGGTCCGCGTCGGGCTTGGCGTTCTGGCGACGTTGGCATTCCTCTTGGGCAGTGCCTGACCTCGCCAATCGGTGCCATCTTCGTCATGAAGGCGTGTCACTCCAGGGCGGGCGGACCTCGCAGGCGCCCAAGCAGAGCTGACAGCGCGTCGAGCTCATCATTGGAAAGCCGGGAGCCGACCAACTCCGCGATCGACCGGCCGTAGACAGCCCACATGCGGCGGCGCGTCTCGCGTCCCTTTTCTGTGACGCGGACTGTTTGCCCGCGGCCGTCATCGGCAACTGGAAGCTTCTCGACCTGCCCGTCGGCTTCGAGCCGCGCCAGCAGCCGGGAGATGTTGTACTGCGCAAACAGAGTGCGCTCGGTGAGTTGGAACGGCCGCAATCCGCCCTCGCCCGCCTCGGCAAGCTCATGCAGGACGTCGTACCAGGCAAGCGGCGGCAGGCCACTGTCCTTCAGCGCGTCCTCGGCTCGTTCCAACAACTGGCGCGAAACCCGCATCAGGCGGGCCCAGGCCTTGATGGCTGGAGGTGAAGGAATCCCGGTCATGATTGCATCGTAGGCGATAGATGCAATTGCATCAAGCTTGACGATCGATGCAAATGCATCTATATAAATGCAATCGCATCAATCATGAGAGGCAATTCCGATGAAGCATGAAATCTGCAGGATTGCCGACATTCCGGAAACAGGCAGCCTGATCGCTCCGTTCTTCGGCCGCGAGGTCCATGTCTACCGCAGCGGCGAGCGTATCCGCGCCGCCGCCAACGTCTGCCTGCATTTCGGTGGCCCGCTCGGCTGCAAGGACGGCAAGCTCGTCTGCCAGTGGCACGGCGCCTCGTTCGACATGGCCAACGGTGATCGCCTCGAAGGCCCGGCGCCGAAGGGCTCCCGCCTGATGTTCCTCTCCACCCGCGTCGAGGACGGCGCTTTGAACTATGTCTGGGGAGAGTGAGATGATCGACAAGCTCATCCTCGTCAGCCACCATCTTTGTCCCTATGTGCAGCGCGCGGCGATTTCACTTCGCGAAAAGGACGTGCCATTCGAGCGCATCACGGTCGATCTCGCTAACAAGCCTGCCTGGTTCAAGGCGATATCGCCGCTCGGCAAGGTGCCGCTGCTCCGCGTTGAGCATGACGGCCAGGAAACGGTGATCTTCGAATCGCTCGTCATCCTCGAATTCCTCGAGGAAACCCAGCCCAATCCGCTGCATCCCACCGACCCCTATGCCCGTGCCCGGCATCGCGCCTGGATCGAGTTCGGCTCGGCAATCCTCAATGCCATCGGCCGCTTCTATTCAGCACTCACCGAAGCCGCCTTCATCGCCGAACGCGGGGCTCTGGCAGCAATGTTCGATCGCCTGGACGTGGAACTGGCGAACGGCGCGGCTGGGCCACGGTTCGACGGCGAGCGCTTTTCACTGCTCGACGCGGTCTACGGGCCGATTTTCCGTTATTTCGAGGTCTTTGACCGGATCGGCGATTTCGGCATCCTGGACGGAAAACCGCATATCCAGGCCTGGCGCAAGGCATTGCACGAACGCCCATCCGTGAAGGACGCGGTCGCTCCCGATTATCCGGAACGCCTCCACGCATTCTTGCAGGCTAAGGGTTCGCACCTTTCGGAAATCATCCGCCAAAACGATCCGGCCACAGCGCTTCCGCAAGCCCGATCGGCTTGAATGGATTGAGCACCGTTCCTGTAACCATGGAAGCCGCTGGGCCTTGAGGCTCAGCCCTCGGCAGCATCGAAAATCTTCCGCGCCTCGCGTACAGCGCCGTGATTGAGCTCGGCCCATTGGATCAGCTGATGCAAGGGTCCAAACATCGAGCGCCCGAGATCGGTGAGGCTGTATTCGACGCTCGGCGGTTTGGTCGGAAACACCTGGCGATGCACATAGCCGTCGCGCTGCAGATCGTGCAGCGTCTGGGTGAGCATTCGCTGTGAAATATCGGGCACCAGCCGCCGCAATTCGCCGAACCGGTACGGCTTCTCGGCCAAGGCCTCCATCAGCAGTGAACTCCATTTATTGCTTATGCCCTGGATCACGTCGCGAACCGGGCAATCCGCAAGGTTTCCGCCACCGCTGCCTGCTTTGTATATCTCGAGCTTCGATCTCAGATTGACGATCTTGCCGTCCATGGCTGGTTCCCTGGATGTGCCTACCTCCCGCAAAACTGCCTTCTTTACGAGGATGGGTCAATTCCTATTTTAGTGCTGGTCTCTTTTTGAGACTAACATATGCACCCGCCGCTCCGGCGCAACGTCAGGACATCTCATGACCGACACCCTTCTCGTCACCGGCGCCTCCGGCCAGCTTGGCCGCGGCGTCATCAATCATCTGCTTGACACGCTCAAGGTCTCCCCTCAGCGCATCATCGCCGCCACCCGCAATCCGGAAAATCTGGCCGATCTGGCAGCCCGAGGCGTCACCATCCGGGCAGTCGACTTCGACGACACCGCGTCGTTGGCCAGTGCATTCACCGGCGCCGACAGGGTTCTGATCATTTCGACAAACGAGCTCGCCGTTCCGGGCAAGCGCCTGAAGCAACATGAGACCGCGGTCGCCGCCGCAAAAAGCGCCGGCGTTTCGCATCTGCTCTACACATCGATGCCCAATCCGGAGCCAGGATCGCCGGTGCTGTTTGCGCCCGATCACCACGGCACGGAGCAGGCGATCAAGGCGAGCGGTATTCCCTACACCATCTTCCGCAACGGCTGGTACCAGGAGAACCTGTTCATGGCGCTGCCGCACGCCATCGCCTCGGGGCACTGGTACACATCCGCTGGAGACGGCCGCATTGCCCATGGCGCGCGCGATGATATGGCAGTCGCGATCGCCGCCAGCCTTGCTTCGAGCGCAACCGAAAGCACGACATACACGCTGACCGGCCCCAAGGCCCACACGATGGCCGAGATTGCAGCCCTCGTCACCGAGGTCACCGGCAAGCCGATCGAAGTTATCCAGCTTTCGGATGAAGCGCTGACCGAGGGATTGAAGGCAGCCGGCGTTCCCGAAGCTTTTGCGCCTGTCATCGTTTCCTTCGACACCAACACCCGCTCCGGCCGGATCGGCATGGTGACCGACGCGGTCGAGACGCTGTCCGGCAGGAAGCCGCAGCCGCTGAAGCAATTTCTTGAAGCAAACAAGGCGGCTCTGGTGAGCTGAGCCTCACAATGGCCGTGCCCTCAAAGGGCACGGCCATTTGTTCAGATAGCCACCTGCGTCCCGATCTCGACCACCCGTCCGGTCGGGATCTGGAAATATTCCGTCGCATCGGCCGCCGTGCGCGCCAACCCGATGAATAGCTTGTCCTGCCAGACCGGCATGCCGGAATTGGGCGAGGCCTTGAGAGAGCGCCGCGACAGGAAGAAGGACGTCGTCATGATGTCGAACTTCCAGCCCTGTTTGCGGCAGATCGCCAGCGCACGCGGGATGTTGGGCTGCTCCATGTAGCCGAAGGTCAGCGTCACCCGCATGAACAGCTCGTTGACCATTTCCATCTTGACGCGCTCGCTGTCGGGCACGACCGGCTGCGGTGCCGTCACCACCGAAAGGATGACGTTCTGCTCGTGCAGCACCTTGTAGTGCTTCAGGCTGTGCATCAGCGCGGTCGGCGCGCTCAGCGGATCGCTGGTCAGGAACACCGCGGTGCCCGACACCAGATGCGGTTTCTTCTTCAGCAGATTGCCGGCAAGGAAATCGAGCGGGATCTCGTTCCGGCGCGTCTTGTCGAACAAATAGCGGCTGCCGCGGATCCAGGTCCACATAGTCATCACGATAACTGCGGCGATGGCAAGCGATGCCCAGCCACCTTCAAACACCTTGACTATGTTGGCGGCAAAGAAGCCGGTATCGACGAAGGCGAACACGGCCATCAAGGCGATCGCGACGCCGAGCGGCCATTTCCAGATGCGCGTCATCACAACAAAAAGCAGTACATTCGTCACCAGCATGTTGCCGGTCACCGAAATACCGTAGGCCGAGGCCAGGCGGCTGGATTCGCCGAAGCCGACCACCAGCAACATCACCACCAGCGCCAGCATCAGGTTGATGCGCGGCAGATAGATCTGGCCCGACTGTTTTTCCGACGTATGCTGGATAACGAAACGCGGCAGCATATTGAGCTGCACCGCCTGTCTGGTCAGCGAAAAAGCGCCGGAGATCACCGCCTGGCTGGCGATGACGGTCGCCGCCGTCGCCAGCACGACCATCGGAATAAGCGTCCAGCCCTGGTTCATCTCGAAGAATGGATGACCGACAACGCCGCCATTTGCCAGCACGAAGGCGCCTTGCCCGACATAGTTGAGCAACAGACAAGGGAACACGATTGCCAGCCAGGCGAGTACGATCGGCTTGCGGCCGAAATGGCCGAGGTCGGCATAGAGCGCCTCGGCGCCGGTGACGGCGAGGAAGACCGCACCAACCGTGACGAAGGCGACATCGGGCGAGTTGACCAGGAACGACACGATGTAATGCGGGCTGATCGCCAGCAGGATTTCCGGATCGGCGATGATGTGGTTAATGCCGGAAAGGCCGATGGCCAGGAACCACAGAGCCGTGACTGGCCCGAACACCAAACCTACGCCGCCGGTGCCGAATCGCTGTACCGCAAACAGGATCGCCAGGATGGCCAGTGTCAGCGGCACCACATAGGGCTGGAATGTCGGCGTGACGACATTCATACCTTCGACCGCCGATAGCACCGAGATCGCCGGCGTAATGACTGCGTCGCCGAAAAAAAGCGCCGCGCCGACGATGCCGATGCCGAGGATCACCGCCGAGCGCGTCGGGAAACTGTTGCGCGCCAGCGCCATCAGCGACAGCACCCCGCCCTCGCCTCGATTGTCGGCGCGGAGCACGAACATGATGTATTTGATGGTGACGGTGATCGTCAGGGACCAGATGATCAGCGACAACACGCCGAGGATGTCGCCACGGTTGGCGACGTTGCCACCGGCCGATGCATGCAACGCCTCGCGAAATGCATAGATCGGGCTGGTACCGATATCGCCGTAAACCACGCCGAGCGCGCCCAGCATCAGCACCTTGGTGCTGTGCTGCTCGACCTCAGAATGGCTGGATTGTTCGACAGGTTCTGCCTCGTTACCAGCATTGGTAAGGGCCATGGACGACACTCCGGTAAGCGGGCGGTGCTCTACGCTTGCTGCGCTGCAATATCAAGTGCCGTCACGTAATGGCTCCGTCCCGATATTGCGAGTCCTCCACGACTTGGCAGACTCAGTCCGATCGGCAGACCACCTGGAATGTCGCAACGGACACGTTTTTAAATAGCCACCTGCGTCCCGATCTCGACTACCCGTCCGGTCGGGATCTGGAAATATTCCGTCGCATCGGCCGCCGAGCGCGCCAGCCCGATGAACAGCTTGTCCTGCCAGACTGGCATGCCGGAATTGGGCGACGCCTTGAGTGAGCGCCGCGACAGGAAGAAGGACGTCGTCATGATGTCGAACTTCCAGCCCTGCTTGCGGCAGATCGCCAGCGCACGCGGGATATTGGGCTGCTCCATATAGCCGAAGGTCAGCGTCACCCGCATGAACAGCTCGTTGACGGTCTCCATCTTGACGCGCTCGCTGTCGGGCACGACAGGCTGCGGCGCCGTCACCACCGAAAGGATGACGTTCTGCTCGTGCAGCACCTTGTAGTGCTTGAGGCTGTGCATCAGCGCCGTCGGCGCGCTCAGCGGGTCGCTGGTCAGGAACACCGCGGTGCCCGACACCAGATGCGGCTTCTTCTTCAGCAGATTGCCGGCGAGGAAATCCAGCGGGATCTCGTTCCGGCGCGTCTTGTCGAACAAATAGCGGGTGCCGCGTATCCATGTGGACATGATCAGCCCCATGCCGCAGGCGACCGTGATCGACACCCACCCGCCTTCGAGGATCTTGACGACGTTTGCGAGGAAAAATCCAGTATCGATCGTGCCGAACAGCAGTGTGAGCGCGGCTGCCAGTGCAAGCTGCCATTTCCACCGGAACCGCATCACCACAAACAACAGGATGGTTGTCATCAGCATTTCGCCAGTCACCGAAATGCCATAAGCGGAAGCCAGCGAACTCGAGCTGCCAAAGCCGACCACCAGCAACATCACGCCCAGCGCAACCACCAGATTGACCCGCGGCATGTAGATCTGGCCGGACTGCATCTCGGAAGTATGCTGCACCTCGATACGTGGCAGCAGATTGAGCTGCACCGCCTGCCGCGTCAGCGAGAAAGCGCCGGAGATCACCGCCTGACTGGCGATCACCGTCGCTGCCGTGGCCAGCCCAACCATGGGCATTAGCGCCCAATCCGGCAGCATCTGGAAGAATGGATTGGTGGGTTTGCCGCCGTTGGCCAGAACGAACGCGCCTTGTCCGAAATAGTTGAGGAGCAGACAAGGGAACACCACGGAGAACCACGCCAGCACGATCGGCCTGCGGCCGAAATGGCCGAGATCGACATAAAGGGCTTCGGCCCCGGTGACCGCCAGGAACACCGCCCCGACCGTGACGAACGCACCGGTGGGCGTATTGGCCAGATAAGCGACCGCGTAATAGGGATTGATCGCCAGCAGGACCGACGGGTCGTCCAGCAGATGGTAGACCCCGGCGGCGCCGATCGCCAGGAACCACGCTGCCGTCACCGGTCCGAACACGGCCGCCACCCTGCCGGTGCCAAAGCGTTGCACAGCAAAAAGCATTGCCAGGATGATCAGCGTGATCGGAACAACATAAGTTTCCAGCGTCGGGGTCACCACTTCCAGGCCCTCGACCGCCGAAAGCACGGAGATGGCCGGCGTTATGATGGCGTCGCCGAAAAACAGCGCCGCGCCGCAAAGTCCGATCCCCAGAATGAACCGGGCTCCCTTTGGATAAGCGTTGCGCGCAAGCGCCATCAGCGACAGCGTGCCGCCCTCACCCTTGTTGTCGGCTCTGAGCACGAAAGCGACGTATTTTATCGTGACGATGATCGTCAGCGCCCAGACGATAAGCGACAGCACGCCAAGGACGTCGTTGCGCGCTACCGGTCCCGACGATGCGTGCAGCGCTTCCCGAAACGCGTAGATTGGGCTCGTGCCGATATCGCCGTAAACCACGCCCAACGCGCCCAGCATCAAAACTCTGGTGCTGTGCTGCTCGGCCTTGGAGTGGCTGGATTGTTCGATGGGTTCTGCCTCGCTACCAGCGTGGGCAAGGGCCATGGACGACACTCCCATAGACGTGCGGCGCTCGATGCTGCGGGATGGAAAGGACGCGCTGCCGTGCCGGGAACGCATGGCCTATCGGCTCGCCTTTCTCTACCAGCCACAAGCCTTCAGAAACCGCCTGACCGTTGCGGCCATGCCATACTCCAACGCATCGGCTGTCAACCCATGTCCGATCGACACTTCGGCCAATGCCGGGATGCGCCTGGCCAGCGCCGACAAATTGCTCACCACAAGGTCGTGCCCGGCATTGACCTGGAGCCCTGCAGCCAGTGCGGCATCCGCCGTTTTTCCCAATTTCTCCAATTCCTTCGCCGCTTTTGCCGAATCGGAATGATAGCTGCCATATGGACCCGTATAGAGTTCGATCCGGTCGGCGCCGGTGTCGCGAGCGGCTTTCACGCCAGCGGGATCCGGATCGGAAAACAGCGATACGCGAAAGCCTCCCTTCTTCAGGCGCTTGACGACCGGTGTCAGAAACGCAGCCTCGGCGGCGAAGTTCCAGCCATGGTCGGAAGTCGCCTGCGCCGGGTCGTCGGGCACCAGCGTCACCTGCTCGGGCTGATGCTTTTCCACAAGCGCCAGGAACTCCTCGGTCGGATAGCCCTCGATGTTGAATTCCGCATTCGGGAACTCGTCGTCGATCAGCGCCCTGATCTCAGGCAGATCGGAATGCCTGGTGTGCCGCTCGTCGGGTCGCGGGTGCACCGTCAGCCCATGCGCGCCGGCAGCAAGCGCGATGCGTCCAAGCCCGGTCACGCTTGGCCACGGCAGGTCGCGTCGGTTGCGCAGCATGGCGATCGCATTAAGGTTGACGGAAAGCTTTGCAGGCATTTGCACGGCTCCAGGCTGATCTTGGCGCGCATCTATACCGCCTTTAACGGGAACAGACAGAGGGTTTCAGGTGTTCCAAGGTGTGCGAAGAAAATCGAGCGCAAGGAGTTCCCTGTTGAATTTTCTCGAGGCCGTGCCGGCGGTTCGCCGCATCGACACCGATCGCGAAGATCTTTTCGCCATCGATGTCGTCGGCCATGTCGCAGCGGCTGACGCCGAAAACCTGTTCGGATTGCTGGAGGCGGCCTATGCGCTGCATCCGAAGATCGACGTGCTGGTGCGCCTGATCGACCATGAGGGTGTCGACTGGGCCGACGTATCGGACGAGACGATCGAACAGGGCATAGCTCATGCCGTGGAGCATATCGGCCGCTGCGCGGCGATCGGTGAGCCGAACTGGATACCGGAGGCAAGAGCCTTTTTGCCTGCCTCTTTGCCTATCGAACTCCGGCATTTCGAGGCCAAGGACGAAGCCGCCGCCTGGGAATGGCTTGACGCCAGACCGATCGCCCAGCGCTGATACGACGGGCCTGACAGCCCTATCGGACGATCGTCAACCGTTCGGCCGCGCGCGTGATCGCGGTGTAGAGCCAACGCTGGCGAGTTTCCTTGAATGCCCAGCTTTCGTCGAAAAGCACGATCTCGTTCCACTGCGACCCTTGCGCCTTGTGCACGGTCAGCGCGTAACCGTAATCGAAATCGTCGAAGCGCTTCTTCTGCTGCCAGGGAATGTCGGCGTCGGGATCCTCGAATGCGGCCTTGAGCAGCTTGATCTTGGCGACGCCGCGATCCGGGTCATCTTCCTCCGGTGAGACCAGCAGATTGATGCCGGGCTTGACCGTCTCGCGCGACGAGGTCATCACCTTCCACAGCGAGCCGTTGAGCAGTCCCTTGGCCGGATCGTTGCGCAGACAGACCAGCTTGTCGCCGGCTTGCGGATAATCGGCGTTGAACCCCTTCAGCTCGCGCAGCCGCTGGTTATAACGGCGGCGCGTGCGGTTGGTACCGACCAGCACCTGGTCCGCCTTCAGCACCAGTTCCTGGGTGACGTCTTCCTTGCCGATCACCTGCGCCGCGCCATAGTCGCCGCGCATGAACTCGCGGCCCTCGCGCACGTCAAGCGCAAGCCGGATGATCGGGTTGTCTCGCGCCTGGCGATGGATTTCGGTGAGCAGAATGTCCGGCTCGTGGTCGGTGAAGAAGCCGCCGCCGGAGATTGGCGGCAACTGGCCGGGATCGCCGAGCACCAGGATCGGCGTGCCGAAGCTCATCAGGTCACGGCCGAGTTGCTCGTCGACCATTGAGCATTCGTCGATGACGACGAGCTTGGCGCGCGAGATCGGGCTCTGCCGGTTGAGCGAAAATGTCGGCGACATCGATGTTTTGCCGGTCACCTCGTCCGCTACCGATTCTTCGCCCTTCGGCCGGTAGATCAGCGAATGGATGGTGCGGGCATTGACCGCGCCCTTGGAACGCAGCACCTGCGCCGCCTTACCCGTAAACGCGGCGAACTGCACCTGGCCGTCGACATGCTCGGCGAAATAGCGCGCCAGCGTCGTCTTACCGGTGCCGGCATAGCCGAACAGCCGGAACAGCTGCGGCTTGCCGGCTTTCAGCCAGCCGGCCACCGCCTTCAGCGCCTCGTCCTGTTGAGGAGAGAATTCCATCAGCGCGACAGACCGGATTCGCGAGGGAAAGACAAGGTGACTGCCGTCACCATCAATTTTCATCGCCGGCAATCACGCCGCTGCGACGGGGTCAGGCTATCAGTGACGAACAGGAACGTAAAGAGAACAAGGTCAGGCGACCGCAGCTTACCCGGCCCGCTGTGGATCGTTCTCCAGCTGGATCGGCTTGCCATGCGGCGTTGCGTGCGCGGCGCGTTCCCAGGCAGCGGCGAGCGCATCGACGTCGCGCTTTCCGGCAACGCCCTTGGCCAAAAGCAGCTTTTCCAGCGCGGCCAGCCAGTGCTCGTAGTAATCGTGACCGTCGCGCGCGGCGCCCGGCCGCTTCACCTCTGCGGACAAAGCATCCGCCCATTCGCTCCACGAAAACAGCCCGTTGTCGTGCAGTGCTACCGTCATGGCAAAGGCCTCTGCTTGCCACGGCTCGGCAAACACAGGCGCCTCGACACCGGCGGGCAGCATGGCGGCGACTGAGCCCGTCTCACGCCGGCTCAAGGTAGCTCTCCCAGGCATCGATCGACACGACGAGTGTCGGATCGGCGCCCTCGCCCCAGATTTCGCCGCCGGTGAAGGCCACCGTATAGACCCATTGCGGGTTTTCGCCCTGGCCGTGCGCATTGGTGTCGGGAAAGACAAAGCCGTCGCGCACAGCCTCGACGACACCTCGCTTGCCGCGTGCATAGCGCGGCAGTCTGGTGTGGCCGGTCGGATGAAAGTTCCTGGTTCGCACGGGGTCGCCCGCCTTGAACCGCGCAG
The DNA here is from genome assembly GCF_040322175.1 of Mesorhizobium sp. M0185. Lineage (NCBI taxonomy): Bacteria > Pseudomonadati > Pseudomonadota > Alphaproteobacteria > Hyphomicrobiales > Phyllobacteriaceae > Mesorhizobium > Mesorhizobium sp. M0185. Next base: position 159,569 of record NZ_JAMYSY010000002.1, read on the forward strand.
GCACGGCGACAGGCCGGTCGCAGTGCCCGCCCTTGGCCAGCACCGCCGGAACGTCCTTAGCCTTCAGCACCCGTTTGGGTGTCGCTGCCGGGTCGACTGCGTCGCCCGTAGCCAGGTCGCGGTCGCTGACGAAACCATGGCGTTTGAGCAGCACCTCCAGCGCCTTGATCCATATCTGGTAGTAGCTGGAGGCATAATAATCCGCTGGATGCAGCGATTCCCGCGCGTGCCGACTCTCGTCGATGGTCCAGGCGCCCATGGCGCCGGCGCACAACGTCACGCCCAGCGCCCGCCTTTCCCAATCGGCATGGAAATAGGGTTCGTCCGGTTCGGGCGCGACCGGCCCGAAACCCATCTGGCCGCCGAGATCCTGCGGCCCGTTCATGCCGGCTCCCGCGCCAACGCGGTGCCGATCATGGCATCGCGCGTCACCAGATCGGCGAGCCGTGCCTCATCCCAGCCCTCGGTGCCCCTTGGCTGCATAGGCACCACCAGATAGCGCAGCTCGGCGGTCGAATCCCACACCCGGATTGTCGTCCTCGCCGGCAAGGTCAGACCGAATTCCTCGAGCACGCCGCGCGGATCGATCACTGCGCGCGAACGGTACGGCGGCGCCTTGTACCAGACCGGCGGCAAGCCGAGCACCGACCACGGATAGCAGGAACATAGCGTGCAGACGACGAGGTTGTGCGTGTCGGCCGTATTGAAGACCGCCTGCATGTGCTCGCCTTGCCGGCCGGTGTAGCCGAGCGATTCGATGGCCGCCGTCGCATCACGCTTCAGCCATGCGGCAAACGCGGGATCAACCCAGGCTTTCGCCACCACCTTTGCGCCGTTGCGCGGCCCGATCTTGGTCTCATAGGTGTCGACAATGACATCGATCGCCGCCGGATCGATCAGGCCTTTGCGGGTGAGAATCGTCTCCAGCGCGCGCACCCGCGCCGCAAAAGGATCAAGCTCGTTGTCGTGGTCGTGATTGTGCGGCATGGCGTCAAATTACGATCGCGGACCTCCGGCCGCAAGCACCACGGCTTGGGCCAGCGCTATTCGGCTGCCGCCTTCTGCGGCACTGGTTCTTCCTCCTCGTCGAACAGTGACGGCTGGTCGACCGCTTCGACCGGCCTCGGCTCGCCCCGGCGCCGCGCCCACAGCCTGACCAGCCAGCCGGAAAAATGCTCCATGTAGACGTAGATGACGGGCGTGACGAACAGCGTCAGTGCCTGCGAGGCGACAAGACCGCCGACCACGGCCACGCCGAGAGGCTGGCGCAGTTCCGCGCTGGCGCCGGTGCCGAGCGCGATCGGGATGGTACCCATCAGCGCGGCAAGCGTGGTCATCATGATCGGCCGGAAGCGCATCAGGCAGGCCTTGTGGATGGATTCGACGGGCGACATCCCCTCGCGCCTGAGTTCCAGCGCCACGTCGATCATCATGATGCCGTTCTTCTTGACGATGCCGATCAGCATCAGGATGCCGATCACCGCGATCACCGACAGATCCATCCCCGCCAGCCGCAGTGCCACCAGCGCGCCCAGCACCGCCGACGGAAGCCCGGTCAGGATGGTAAGCGGATGGATGAAGCTCTCATAAAGCATGCCGAGCACGATATAGATGGTCAGGATCGCGCCGCCGATCAGCAGCCCCTGGTTGGAAAGCGAATCCTGGAACGTCTTGGCCGTGCCCGAGAAGGCGGTCGAGATCGTCGGCGGCATGCCGATCTTGTCCTTCAGCGCGTTGATGTGGCTCACGCTGTCGCCGAGGGCCACGCCTTGCGGCAGATTGTAGGAGATGGTCACTGCCGGAAGCTGGCCGAGCTGGTTGACGGTCAAAGCACCGGCGGTCCGATCGACGCGGGCGAACGCACCGAGCGGCACCAGGCTGCCGCTCGCCGTTCTCACCTTGATGGCCAGCATCCGCTCGGGCGACCACTCGATCTTCGGATCGAGCTCCATGATCACGTCGTAGCTGTCGGCCGAACCGAAGATGGTCGACACCTGCTGGGTGCCGAAACCGCCATAGAGGCTGGAGCGCAACGTGTCGGTATCGACACCGAGGTTCGCCGCGTTGTCGCGGTCGATCACCAGCGTCGCCTGTAGCGCGTTGTTCTGCAGGTCATTGGTGACGTCGGTGAAGGCGGCATGATCGGCAGCCATCGCGTCCGTCAGCCTTTGCGCCCAGACGTTCGTCAGGCCGGTATCGAGGCCCTGCACGGCAAGCTGGTAGGCACTCGCCGAAGAACGCGCGCCGAGCCGCAGGTTCTGCACCGGTTGCATGTAGGTTTCGATGCCGGGCACATTGGCAAGCTGGCGCCGTAGATCCGAAAGCACCTTGTCGATGTTCGGTCGGTGGTCCTTGTCTTTCAGCTGCACAAACAGCTGGCCCTGGTTGAGCGCATTGTTTCCACTGCCCGCCGACCAGCCGACATGCGCCACGTAGGGCGAATGGGTGAAGACATCCGCCACTTGCCCCTGCAGCTTCACCATCGCGTCAAACGAAATGTCCTGGCGCGCGATGGTCGTCACCGAGACCTGGCCGATATCCTCCTGCGGGAAGAAGCCCTTCGGCGAGATCTGGATCAGCCACGCCGACAGCCCGGCGGTCACGAGGAAGACAAGGCAGACCAGGAAATTGTGGCGCAGACAGAATGTCAGCAACCAGTCATAGCCCCGCATGAAGACGTTTTGTCTATGGTCCTCGCCGTGCGCTGCCTTCTGCTCGGCTTTCGATAATGACAACAGCCGCGAACACAGCATCGGCGTCAGTGTCAGCGAGACGAACATCGACGCCAGGATGGCGACCGTCACCACCACCGCGAATTCGTTGAAGATGCGCCCGATCACGCCGCCCATCAAAAGCACCGGAATGAACACGGCGACCAGCGAGATCGAGATCGAGATGATGGTGAAGCCGATCTCGCGCGCGCCCTTGAGCGACGCCTCGAGGGCCGAGAGCCCGTCCTCCTCCATATGGCGGAAAATATTTTCCAGCATGACGATGGCATCGTCGACGACAAGGCCGACCGCCAATGTCAGCCCCATCAATGAGACGTTGTCGATGGAAAAGCCGAACAGGTACATCACGCCTAGCGTGGCGATGAGCGAAATCGGCACCGCCACAGCCGGGATGACCGTCGCCGTTACCCGGCGCAGGAACAGGAAGATCACCATCACCACCAGCGCGATGGTGAGCAGCAGCGTGAACTGCACGTCATCGACCGCCTCGCGGATCGATGTCGAGCGGTCGTTGAGCAACTGGATGCTCGCCGCTGCCGGCATCTGATCGTCGAAGGAAGGTAGCATCGCCTTGACGCGGTCGACGACGTCGACGGTATTGGCATCCGGCTGGCGCTGCACCGCCATGATGATGGCGCGCGTGCCGTCATACCAGCTTGCCGTCGTCGTGGTCTCGACCGAATCGATGACGCGGGTCACCTCGCCGAGCCGCACCGGATGGCCGTTCTTGGTGGCGATGATGATGTTGGAGAATCCCGCCGCATCGGTCAGCTGCGTGTTCGCGGTGATCGTCAGCTGCTGTTTGTTGTTCTTGAGCACGCCGAGCGGCGTGTTGCTGTTGGCCGAGGCAATGGCCGTCTGCAGCTGGTCGATCGAGATGCCCCGTGCGGCGAGCGCCGTCGGATCGATCTGGACGCGCACGGCATATTTCTGCTGACCGTAGATCGAAACCTGCGCAACGCCATCGATCGTCGACAGCGATGGCGAAATCACATTCTCGGCAAAGGCATCGAGATCGGTCAGCGGAATGGTGTCGCTGACCAGCGACATCAGCAGGATCGGCGCGTCGGCTGGATTGACCTTGCGATAGCTCGGCGGGCTGGTCATCTCCGGCGGCAATTGTCGTTGCGTGCGTGCGATCGCTGCTTGCACGTCGGCCGCGGCGGCGTCTATGTCGCGGTTGAGCACGAACTGAATGGCGATCGAGGTCGAGCCGAGCGAGTTGGTCGTCGAAATCGAATCGATGCCGGCGATGGTGGCAAACTGCTTGATGAGCGGCGTTGCCACCGAGGTCGCCATGGTTTCCGGCGAGGCCCCGGGCAGCGAGGCCGAGACGTTGACCACCGGAAATTCGGCGCTTGGCAGTGCCGCCACCGGCAGGAATTTGTAAGCAAATAGCCCGCCCAGAACCAGAGCGAACGACATGAGCAGCGTGGCGACGGGCCTGCGGATGCAGAATTCGGAAATCATGGCTGTGTTCCGGCTGTCCGGTCAGCCTCGGCAACCTTCGGAGCCGCCTGATCGCCGGTGCCGGTCGAAGCCTTGCCTTCGCGCACCGCCGCGCCGTTCTTCAGTTTGGTCTGACCCTCGACGACGACACGCTCGCCGCTTTTCAATCCTTGGCTAATTGCGGTGTTGGTGCCTTCTGTCAGCGCGACCTGCACGGGCCGCATTTCAACGGTGTTGTCCGGCTTGATCACATAGACGAACGGGCCCTTCTGGCTGGGCTGGACGGCGACCGTCGGAACGGAGGTCATTTGTGGCATGATGCCGGCATCGAGCACGACGTTGACGTATTGGCCCGGCCATAGCGAAAGATCGGCGTTGGGCACACTGGCCCGCGTTGCGATCGTGCCGGACGCCGTGTCTACGCTGGAATCGACGAAATCCAGCGTTCCCTTGCCGATCTGCTTCGGGTCGCCGTCCTTGGTCAGCGTCACCGCACCTTGCTGCGGCGCTGCCAGCGCCTTGTGCAGCAAGGCAAGATCGCTTTCGGGGAGATTGAAGTTCACCTGCAGCGGGTCGACCTGCGTGATCGTCACCAGTGGAGTCGACGTGCTGCTGCCGTTGCTGGTGGTGACGAGATCGCCGACGGCGACGCTGACTGCGCCAAGCCTGCCGGAGATCGGCGCCCTGATCGTGGCGAAGCCAAGCTGGATTTGGTCCGCATCGATCGTTGCCTTGTCGGCGTCGACGGTGGCCGCGGCGGATTTCTGCGCCGCGACGGCCTGATCGTAGGTCTGCTGTGTTCCGGCCTGCCTGGCGACGAGATTTTTGGCGCGCTGAAGATCGGCCGTGGCGCTGGCAAGCAGCGCCTGGTCTTTCGCGAGCGTCGCCTGATCGCGTGCCAGTTGCGCCTTCAACGAGCGATCGTCCAGCGAGAACAGAAGGTCGCCTGCCTTCACCATCTGTCCGTCCTTGACCGCGATTGCGACGATCTGGCTCGAGACCCGTGCGTTGATGCTGACCACGGCAGGAGAGGACACGAAGCCGATGGCATAGCGCCGGACCGGGAAATCGGCCGTCGTAGCGGTGGCGGCAACCACCGAAGTCGTACGCGCGGCATTTGCCGCTGCAGCGGGCTTGTCCGCCGTCGCCGTCTGCTTCGCCGACAGCATCTGCTGAAGACCGCTCATTGCGCTGGGCGAAAGATAGAGCCACGCCGCGGCAACGCAGGCTGCAGCGATCACCGCTAATACGATCTTTCCGCGCATCGACAAAAGACCTCTCGATCCGACACGCCGCTATCCGGTGGCCGTAGTCTAGCTCAACTCGCAGCCTCTTGCCGCGCTTTTGCCAAATAATAGAGGATGCCGAAGGCGAAAAAGGGCCAAAACCCGTCATTACGAAGATTTAATGTGCAGTGCACAATAGAACGGCAGCTAACGCAGCATCGGCCACAGCGTCGCCGCAAGCATCACACCCATGGCGATGTTGAACCATTTGAGCCGCACCGCATCCGCCAGAAAGCCGCGCAGCGCCATGCCGAAACCGGCCCAGGTCGAAATGCTCGGCAGCATGACGACGGCGAACGCGGCCGCGATCAGCACCACCGACACAAACGGGCGTTCCGGATTGGTATAGACGGCCATGGCTGTAATCGCCATCACCCAGGCCTTGGGATTGACCCACTGGAAGACCGCAGCCTCGATGAAGCGCATCGGCTGGCCCTTCGCCTCGCCTTCGCCGCCGAGCGAGCGCGACATGGCGATCTTCCAGGCGAGATAAAGCAAGTAGAGGCCGCCGGCGATCTTCAACCCGGTATGCAGGACCGGAAAGGCCGTCAACACGGCGCCAAGCCCGAAGCCTACGGCAAGCAACAGCACGAGGAAGCCGATGCCGATGCCGAGCATGTGTGGCACGGTTTTGACCAAGCCGAAATTCACGCCCGAGGCCAAAAGCATGAAATTGTTCGGACCCGGCGTGATCGAGGTCACAAAGGCATAGACCATAAGCGCAAGGAATGCGTCGAATGTCATGCCGTTCCCCTAATCAATGCGATCGGTGGCAAAGCGACGAGATAGAGCCAAGCTGGATGACTACATCCCTTGCGGGCCACGGTTCATGGCCGCCACGCCGGTACGGCAGATTTCGACCAGCCCGAGCGGTTTCATGATGGCGATGAACTGATCGAGCTTGGAGCCCTTGCCGGTGATCTCGAAGATGAAATGCTCGGTGTTGGCATCGATGACGCTGGCGCGGAATGCATCGGCGAGCCGGAGCGCCTCGACGCGGGCTTCGCCGGTGCCGGCCACCTTGACCAGCGCGAGTTCCCGCTCCAATGGCCGCTCCTGTCCGAATTCCTGCGACCGCACGGTGAGATCGACGACGCGGTGCACCGGCACGATGCGCTCGAGCTGGTGCTTGATCTGCTCCAGCACGTGCGGCGTGCCGCGCGTCACGATGGTGATGCGCGACAGGTGCTTTTCGTGCTCGGTTTCCGAGACCGTCAGGCTCTCGATGTTGTAGCCGCGTCCGGAAAACAGGCCGATGACCCGCGCAAGCACGCCCGGCTCGTTGTCGACCAGGACCGAAAGCGTGTGGTTCTCTGGTTTTTCCGTCTCCTTGGCGATGAAATAGGCGGAGCCGGTCGGTTGCAACTGTGCGTTCATGACATAAATCTCGATTTCAAACTTTTGCGCTAATCTGCTGTTTCCGCACAGCTTCCTCCAACCAGACTACACCAGTTCCCTGCCCTTGGCGTCGATCGCGTTGGCCACAGCTTCGTCCGTCGCCTCGTCCGGCAACAGCATCTCGTTATGCGCCTTGCCGGACGGGATCATCGGGAAGCAGTTGGCGAGCGTCGCCACGCGGCAGTCGAACAGGACGGGCTTCTTGACCGCTATCATCTCCTTGATGGCGTCGTCGAGCTCGTCCGGCTTGTCGCAGCGAATGCCGTGGCCGCCATAGGCTTCGGCGAGCTTGACGAAATCCGGCATCGCCTCGGTATAGGAGTGCGACAGCCGGTTGCCGTGCAGCAGCTGCTGCCACTGCCGCACCATGCCCATATATTGGTTGTTGAGGATGAAGATCTTGATCGGCGCCTCGTGCTGCACCGCGGCGCTCATCTCCTGCATCGTCATCTGCACCGAGGCGTCGCCGGCGATATCGATGACCAGCGCATCCGGGTGCGCGATCTGCACGCCGAGCGCGGCCGGCAGGCCGTAGCCCATCGTGCCCAGTCCGCCGGAGGTCATCCAGCGGTTCGGCTTCTCGAAATGATAGTGCTGTGCCGCCCACATCTGATGCTGGCCGACCTCGGTGGTGATGTAGGTGTCGAGGTCCTTGGTCAGCGCATAGAGCCGCTGGACGGCATATTGCGGCATGATCACCTCGTGGTTCATCTTGTAGGCGAGCGAATCGCGCGCGCGCCATTTGGCAATCTGCTCCCACCACGGGTGAAGCGCTTTCTTGTCGGCCTTGGCGGTTGCCCGCCACAGCCGCACCAGATCCTCCAGCACACGCCCGACATCGCCGATGATCGGCACGTCGGTGTGGACGTTCTTGTTGATCGACGACGGGTCGATGTCGATGTGGATCTTCTTCGAATTCGGCGAAAACGCCGTCAGCCGCCCGGTGATGCGGTCGTCGAAGCGCGCGCCGATGCAGAGCATGACGTCGCAATCGTGCATCGCCATGTTCGCTTCATACGTGCCGTGCATGCCGAGCATGCCCATCCAGTTCTTGCCCGACGCCGGATAGGCGCCGAGGCCCATCAGCGTCGAGGTGATGGGAAAGCCGGTGAGGTCGACCAGCTCGCGCAGCAAATGGCTCGCCTCCGGGCCGGAATTGATGACGCCGCCGCCCGAATAGATGATCGGCTTCCTGGCGCCGGCCATCAGCTCGACCGCCGCCTTGATCTTTTCCAGATCGCCCTGGACCTTCGGTTGGTAGCTGGTGCGCGGCGCCGTCTGCGGCGGGACATAGATACCCTTGGCGAACTGCACGTCCTTCGGAATGTCGACGACGACCGGACCGGGGCGCCCTGTGGTTGCCACATGGAAGGCCTCGTGGATCGTTGCCGCGAGCTCGTTGACGTCCTTCACCAGCCAGTTGTGCTTGGTGCAGGGCCGCGTGATGCCGACCGTGTCGCACTCCTGGAACGCATCCGAGCCGATCAGCGAAGTCGGCACCTGGCCGGTCAGGCAGACCAGCGGGATCGAATCCATCAGCGCGTCCTGCAATGGCGTCACCGCATTGGTGGCGCCCGGCCCTGAGGTCACCAGCATGACGCCGGCCTTGCCGGTCGAGCGCGCATAGCCTTCCGCCGCATGGCCCGCGCCCTGCTCATGGCGGACGAGGATGTGCTCGACCTCGTCCTGCTGGAAGATTTCATCGTAGATTGGCAGAACCGCGCCGCCCGGATAGCCGAAAACATGCTTGACGCCGTTGTCCTTCAGCGCCTGCACCACCATTTCGGCGCCCGTCATTTCGCTCCTTGGCATTTCAGTTCTTGGCATTTCGCGCCGCTCATTCTGTCCACTGCTCATCGGTCTGGTCCCGTACTGTTCGCCATCTGGCGATTGCTGGTCGTTTAGTCGTATTTCGGGCAATAAAAAAGGCCCCCGAGGGAGCCTGTGTCTTGCGCATGGGAGGTCATCGCCCGGCGGTTACACCGCCTTGCCCACGCGCTTTCCTACGAGAATGAGTGCCTTTTTCATGGTGGCGGACAATAGAATTGGTTTGACGCCGCTGTCAACGGCGAATGTGCACTTGGCCTGACGTCGGCACATCCGCCCATTGTGCACCCGCGCGGCCTTTCCGCCGCGCGGGTCTTCCGTTTCAGGCGCAGAGCACCACACCCCTCGCCTTGGCCCAGCGCTCGATGATCTTGCGCTCCTCGAGCGAGGCGAGACGGTTGCCGAAACCGCGCACCTGCACCGCACGGTTTTGCGGGTCGAGTTCGATCGTCAGCAACCGCTCGATCTTGCCGAGCGCCGAGCGCCGCAGCACCCAGATCGAGGCATTGCCGGCGATGCATTTGGCCGCGTATATCGAGACGCAATGATGCATCGCCCGGCTCTCGGCGACCAGATCCTCGGCTGTCTTCAACTGACGGATGAAGAAACGCTCGCCATGCGCCCTTGCCTCTTTGGTCGACGGCTGCCAGTCCCAGTCGTCGAGGCGCGAGCCGTCCCAGGCGCGACCCTGCGACTGCGTCCCGGCAGTACGCGTGGCCCGCCCGGCAGCGCGGCGGCGCATTGCCTCGATGCGTTCGATCGCGGCAATGTCTCGATGCCATTCCAGCATCTGCCGACGCAGCGAGGCGAGCGTGCGACCCTTCAGGCTGTACGCCGCATCGCGCTGGTGCACGGCGCCGATATAGTCGCATAGATCGTCGATCTCCTCCTTCGACGCGGGCTGCCCGCAGAAGAACCGTGTCACCTCGCGCCAGAAGGCCAGATCGTTACGTGGCGTGCGCGCGATTTTCGACTTGGCAAGTCGGGCCGCCAACCCGGAATCATCCGTGTAGGACCGGGCGATCGCCACCCAAAACGCCTCGTCGAACGTGAAATCGCCGGGCAAGTTCAAGAAGCAATGCACCTCCTTGCGAGACAGCCACGCACAGGCGCCCGCCTTGTAGAGCGAGTCACCACGCGCCACTGCGATATACCAAGCCTTGCGAAGCGCAATCTCGCCGGCATTCAACCCCGAGCTGTCCAGCCAGATCCCCTCGAGCGCGGCTGTAACCGGGTAGCGCGCATAGAGATGACGCGCCGCGGCCAGCCGCAGCCGCGCGGGGTCGCGCGTCTTCAGCTTTGGACGCCACAGCGCGCCGTCGCGGATCGCCATGCCGGCAAAGCCCCGACGTGCCTCGTCGAGCGCCCGCTCGAAATCCGGAGCGGGACGCGGGACGGGAAAAACCCGCCGCAGCGTTACGGCATATGCTTCAATGCGTTCGCGCTCGGCATCCTGCCTGCGCTGGATCATGGACTTTGCCATGGCCGTTCTTCCTGATTGGAACCCTGTCAGCCGCACGCAATTCCAGCGTCGGCACGGAATGTGTCGATCTGGATCGCCGGGTCATTGACAGGTCTCCTTTCAGGACGACGGATCAGAATGGGCGGCTTCTCTAAGCTCGCCGCCAATTTGACGCAAGAGCCATTCTTTCCATGCCCGCGATGGTCTGACGGGTGTTGCAAAGGTGCATCGTTGTCGCCATCACCGTGTCCGGCCGACGCGTTTCCAGTAGATGAGGGTGCCTGTCAGCCCGCCATGCGGCTTCAGCGCATAATCCGGTATTTCGCCGGCCAGCGTGAAGCCGAGCTTTTCATAGAGGCCGGAAGCTCCCTCCTCTTTTGCCGTGTCGAGGACCAACAGCGTGCGGCCTTTCTCCACGGCAACGGCTTCCGCCGCCTCCATCAGGCGGGTTGCGATGCCCTTGCCGCGATAATCGAGGCGGGTCATCAGCTTGGCGATCTCGGCCCGGTGCGGCTGGTTGGGAGGGCAGTCGAGCAGCAAGGTGACGGTGCCGACCAGAGCCTCGCCGTTCCAGGCCCCAAGCACCGCCCTTTCGCCTCTGGCGGCCGCATGAAGCGACCTGTTCCAGAAGGCCGCGGCCATCTCCGGCGCCAGCGGATGCATGAAGCTGACCGAGCCGCCGGCGGCGACTGTCCCGATCAGCAGATCCGCCAGCATTTTTTGCGTTCCGTCAGTCCTGGTGAGTGGCCTGATTTCGATCGAACTCATGTGGTTCCCCTGCGCCGTCCGTCAATCGAAATGACTGATCCGCTTCCGCTTCCTGGCCCGCCGGATTTCCGCGATGCGATCGGCGTCTTCCTCTTGCAGATGTCGCCCGCGTTCCAGCAGTTCGAGCATGTATTCCTCATAGGTCAGGCCCAGCCGCTCGGCCTTGTGCAGCCGCATCAGCATGATCTCGCGGCTCGGCGCTTTCCATGCCTGTGCATGGGCGGTGCGCCAGGCAAGAAAGACATAGGGGTCGCCCTTGCCCCAGGGCGGACCGTCATAGTCGTCGAGCGGCGGACCGCCATTGTCGGAGCGTTTTGGACGGCGCGCCTTCACCTCAGCTCCTGGCCAACGCAACCAGATAGTCGGCGGCGTCCGGCCCCGGAGCGTGAAAGACGCAATCGGATGGCGCGCCGAGCGCCAGGCAGTCGCCCGGTTCGAGCCGGTGAACGATGTCCCCCTCGGTGAATTCCAGCTCCCCGGAGATCAGCCATATCTGTTGGCTGATGAAGGCATAGGACGCCGCCGGGAAACTTACCTTGGCGCCGGCCGGCAACTGGATCCGGATCAGTTCGAGGGGTATGTCGGAGACCGGCGAAAGATGCCGACGCACATAACCCGTAGCCGGATCGCGCCAGAGCGGCTGGTCACGTTCGCGAAGCAGGCCACCGCCCTGCAATTCCGCCCTTGCGATCAATGTGGACAGCGTCATGCCGAAGGCGGCCGCAATGCGCACAAGGAGTGCCGCCGTCGGGCTGGTCATGCCGCGTTCTACCGTGCTCAGCATGGCTTTCGAAACATCGGACCGCTCCGCCAGCTCTGCCAGGGACCAGCCTCGAGCCACTCTTTCGGCATGTATTCTTCTGCCGATGGTCGAGGAGATGTCGTTCGCTATATCATCCATTAATCCAATATATCGACATTTTTCTACGGAGCAACGGCCGTTTCGTCCAGTTTTCGCAAACTCCTTAATGTCCGCTAAACCATCCGGCCTCATCCCACCTTAACCCCGTTCGCCTAGACTCATCGCTTGGGAAAAGGGATCGGCGTGTCCATGCTCGTTGAACGCGAAGCCTCCATTGGGGAACCGACTTTGCTGGAGCGCCGCAGGGCGGAGCAGAACGACAAGCGCATTCTGGGCAATGTCGTGCAATGCGACGGCGCGCGCGCCACCATCAGCGCCTATGCCGACGATATCGAAGGCACGGTCACCGGCCTGTGGAGCGTCGGCAAGATGATCTCGATCAATCTCGGTACATCACGAACCGTCGGCCTGGTCTATGAAATCGGCAAGTCGGATCGTGCCTGGAGCAGCGAGGGCCAGAATCCGATCGAGGTCAGCATCGAATTGATCGGCGAGGTGCGCGACGGTGCCGAACCCGGCGCGAAGCCGATCTTCGACCGTGGCATCACAACCTACCCGCATATCGGCGCCATTGCCCATCGTATCCGCAGCCGCGACCTGCAGGCCGTCTACGATCTCGCCGGTCGTCATTCGATCACCATCGGCACGCTGTCGCAGGACGAGGCCATCGCCGCCAATATCGCCATCGACGATACGCTGGCGCGCCATTTCGCCATTGTCGGCACCACCGGGGTTGGCAAATCGACCGCCGTGTCGCTGCTCTTGCGCAAATCGATCGCCGCCCGGCCCGACCTGCGCGTGCTCATCCTCGATCCACACAACGAGTTCGCCGCGTCGTTGCCCGAATATTGCGTCAGGGTCGATTCGACGACGCTCGACCTGCCCTTCTGGATGTTCAAGCTCGAGGAATTTGCCGAGGTGCTGTTTCGCGGCCGCGAGACGGTTCCGGAAGAGGTCGACGCCTTGCGCGATCTCATTCCCGCGGCCAAGAACCTCTACCGCAATCCGAACTCCGGCAACTATCTACGGCGCAGCACCGATGTGCTGACCGCCGACGCGCCGGTGCCCTATCGCATTGCCGACCTCATCAAGCTGGTCGACGAACGCATGGGATTGCTGGAAAGCAAGAACGATCGCCCGACCCTCAGGTCACTGAAGACACGTATCGAATCGGCGGCATCCGATCCGCGCTACCGTTTCATGTTCAACTCGCGCCTGATCGAGGACACCATCCACGAGACGATCGGCAACATCTTCCGCGTGCCGCATCACGGCCGCCCTGTGACCTGCTTCGAAATGGCCGGCATGCCGTCCGAGGTGGTCAATTCCGTATGCTCGGTGCTGGCGCGGCTGGCCTTCGACCTGGCGTTGTGGAGCGAAGGCCGCCTGCGGCTGCTCTTCCTGTGCGAGGAAGCGCATCGCTATATGCCGGCCGATCCGCGCCTCGGTTTCGCGCCGACGCGGCACGCGCTGTCGCGCATCGCCAAGGAAGGCCGCAAATATGGCTGTTATCTCGGCGTCGTCACCCAGCGCCCGGGCGAACTCGACCCGACCATCCTGTCGCAGTGCTCGACGTTCTTTGCCATGCGGCTCGCCAACGAGCAGGACCAGGCGATCATCCGCTCGGCGATCGCCGACTCCTCGGCTTCGACGCTGGCGTTCCTGTCTTCCATGGGCCAGCGCGAGGCCATTGCCTTCGGGGAAGGCGTGGCGACGACGATGCGGATGAAGTTCGAAAAGCTCTCCGAGGATTTGATCCCCGGCACCGCCAAGCGCGCAGACGCCTTGCGGTCCGAAACCGGCGACGAGGTCGACCTCGTGGCGATCGTCGAACGGCTGCGCAACGTGCCGAAATCACAGCAGGCAATGCCTTTCGCGGAAGTCGTCGATCCGGGCCGGCAGTCCGGCGATTCGGACTATCGCAAGCCGTCGGCCGCACGCACCCAGCGAAACGACGATTTCGACTTGCGCTACGGCCTCAAGCCGGCGACCTTCGGCCTGCGCCCCCCAGAATGATTGAGCCGAGCGACTTTTAGGCAGCGCTCGCAGATATCAAAGCTGAGTTTCGATGGCTGTCTTGTCTATAACTGACCACACTTGGCGAATTTTCCCTCTCTGAAACTCATAGAATACGTTCTCGGCAAACGAAATTCTCTTCCCGCTTACATCGAGCCCAAGGAACGTTCCCCTTGGCGCGCAGTCGAAGCTTAGCCGGCTCGCTATATAAGGCGGATCGGCAACCAATAGCTGAATGTCGAAGTAAAGGTCCGGAATTTCGTCGAAGTCTCTCACCAACATTTCGAGATAGCCGGACAATCCGAGCTTGCGACCGTTGTGGGTCACTTCATCATGAACAAACCGCCCCAGATTTGGCCAATCCTGCTTGTTCAGGCATGCAATATAGCCTCGGTAAAGACCGGAGAGATCGGATTTAGTCACGGCAACACCTCTATTTCCGGCAAGCCCCGCAAAGGCAGCATCTCGGCTTGACTGGGTGACGTCGGTCTGCGTGCACCGGAAACGCAGAAAACGATACCAGACGGCCGGCATCACGAATTCAATGACGGAATTTCAGGCACAGACGCGGTTGCGCCCTTGCCTCTTCGCCTCATAGAGCTGGCGATCGGCGCGGCGATAGAACTCCTCGGCGGTTTCCTTGCGATCCCAGACGGCAAGCCCGACGCTGGTGGTGATTTTCAGTCGGACATTGCCCGTCAGCACCGCCATGTTGGCGATCGCCTTGCGGATGCGCTCCGCGAATTTGGATAGCAGCTCGGCGTCCATATTGGGCGTGACCACCGCGAACTCCTCGCCGCCCAGGCGCGCCACCACGTCGTGATAGCGTGTCATGTCCTTGAGACAGTTGGCGACCGCCCGCAACACCTCGTCGCCGACATCGTGGCCGTGGCTGTCGTTGACCTGCTTGAAATGGTCGAGGTCGAGGATCATCAGCCCTACTGGTTTCTCGATGCGACGGAACTCTTCGAGATATTCCTTCAGCGCATCGTCGAAATAACGCCGGTTCTGCATGCCGGTGAGGCTGTCGGTGAGCGCCGCATGCTCTAGCGTCTCCGAACGCGCGCTGAGCGAAACGGTCATGGCGCGCAGCTTGCCTTCTTCCGTCGCCTGCTTTCGGATCAGCGGGTAGATGAAGAAAATGCCGAAGAACAGCGCAGTCGCCAGCAGCACGCCCGTCGCAAACAGCAGCTTGTTGAGATAGACGATTTCATCGAGTTCCGAAGGCGTATTGCTAATGTCGGCGGCCAGGGTTTGCAGGAGCCCATAGGCGTAAAGCGTCACCAGGCCGGCGGCCAGGATCACAAAAATAAAGACGAAAAAGGCTGATTCCGCCTTGTGGAAACGCATCTGCTCCCCGTTGGAAAGTTCGTAACGATCTTATGGCATGCGGGAACTTACGGACAGTTAACCTGGACAACTTCAACGCGAAATGTCCCCTCGGTGTCGACTTTTCAGGTTGCGCTCGAAGGAGGGAGTGAGAGCATCGAGTCGATCCCCTCACCAGGACGCAATCTCTGCCATTCCGGGCCCAATTGGTGCCTGAACCAGGTCGCCTGCCGTTTGGCATATTGCCGCGTCGCGATTTTCGCGCGCTCGATGGCCTCGGGAAAACTGAAGGCGCCGGCCAGCGCGGCCTGAAGCTCGCGAACACCGATTGCTTTCATCGCCGGCAGGTCGGGATCGAGGCCGAGCGCTGAAAGCTGTTTCACCTCGTCCAGTGCCCCCTTGTCCAGCATGCGGTCGAAGCGAGCATCGATCCGCTCCACCAGCGCCGCTCGCTCCGGCTCGATGACGAAAAAGCGCGCGCTGCTCCTGTCGATCGACGGCCGGCCACGCGCGGCCTGCCAGTCCAGGATGGAACGCCCCGACGCGTCGAGCACCTCCAGCGCCCGCACGATGCGCTGGCCATCCGTCGGCTTCAGCATCATGCCGGCCGCAGAATCCTCGCGCAACAGGATGCGGTGCAATCTCACTGCGCCCTGTTCCTGGAGCTCGTAACGCCAGCGATCGCGGATCGACTTCGGAATGTCGGGCATCTCCGAGATACCTTCCGTGAGCGCCCGGAAATAAAGCCCGGTACCGCCGACGAAAATCACTGGCCGCTCCGAGAGCGTGCCGTCGTCGATCAGCTTCGTGACATCACGCAACCAGGCGCCGGTGGAATAGGCGGTGGACGGATCGACGTGTCCATAAAGAAAGTGGGGGACGCGGGCGAGTTCGGCAGGACCAGGCCGCGCCGTCAGCACGTCGAGCACCGAATAGCCTTGCATGGAATCGGTGTTGACGATGACACCGCCATTGCGCTCGGCGAGGTCGAGTGCGAGCGCCGACTTGCCGCTGGCGGTCGGCCCGGCTATCAGGATCGCGTTCTTCACGCGGCCTTCGCCCGCCTGTCCGCTGGAATTTTCGATGCCGCTGATCGCCACGCTTCTATCCCATCCCGCCGGCCGCGCATTGACGCCGACGCTAGCGAATATGGCCTCGCGGTCGGTCGGCGCAAGCGCTGTTCGCTGGCTGGCCGAAGGCATTGCCTGCGAACTCGACTTGCCGGAGACCGCCGACGCTTCCGAAATAACGGCGCGCCTGCAGGCCGCGCTTGCTTCCGAACCGATCGACGTGGCCGTCCAGCCGGCTGAGAACAGGCGCAAGAAGATCCTGATCGCCGACATGGATTCGACGATGATCGACCAGGAATGCATCGACGAGCTTGCCGACGAGATCGGCGTCAAGGATCGCGTCGCCGCCATCACGGCGCTATCCATGAACGGCGAGATCGCATTCGAGCCGGCCTTGCGCGAGCGCGTGGCGCTGCTCAAGGGTCTCGATGCCGCAATCATCGACCGCATCATCGACAATCGCCTGACGCTAGCCTCCGGCGGCCGCACGCTCGTCCAGACAATGGCGGCCAATGGCGCCTGGACGGCGCTGATCTCCGGTGGTTTCGACATCTTCACCACCCGCATCGCAGCATTGCTCGGCTTTCACGAAAATCGCGCCAACCGCCTGATCGAGCAGGATCGCCGCTTCACCGGCTTGGTCGCCGAACCGATCCTCGGCCGCGCCGCCAAGGCCGAAGCCCTTATCGAGATTTCCGCCCGCCTCGGCCTGACGCCTGCCGATGCCATTGCCGTCGGCGACGGCGCCAACGATCTCGACATGATCCGTCTTGCCGGCATCGGCGTCGCCTTGCATGCCAAGCCGGCCGTGGCAGCCGAGGCAAAGATCCGCATCGACCACGGCGACCTCACCGCCTTGCTTTATCTGCAGGGTTATCGCCGGGAGGAATTTGTCGAATGACGCCGATCCGCACCGAGCGCCTGATCCTGCGCAACTGGGGAGATCGTCACCGCGAGCTCTTCCATCGCATCAATTCCGACGAGTTGGTCATGGAATTCTTTCCGTTTCGGCGCGACCGTGCCCAGTCGGACGCCAAGATGGAGGAGTTGCGCGCGGCTATCGATCGCGACGGCTTCGGCTTCGCGGCCGCTGAGATCGCAGCCACAGGTGAATGCATCGGCTTCGTCGGCATAACCCGAACCGATCATTTGCCATTCCTGCCGCCCGGCACGATCGAGATCGGCTGGCGGCTGGCACCCGAATTCTGGGGCCGCGGCTATGTCACCGAAGCAGCCGAAGCCTGGCTCACCTATGGCTTTGAAAGACTTGGCCTCGACGAAATCGTGTCCTTCGCAGTCGAGGATAACAGCCGGTCCACTGCCGTCATGGAGCGCCTGGGCATGATCGCCGAGCCGCCTCCGACTTCGACCATCCCGGTGTTCCGGACAGCCACACCGCACTCAGGCGACATGTTTTCTACAGGCTGCCGCGCACAGACTGGCAGGCAAGAAAAAGGGCGGCCCGCTAGCCGCCCTTTTTCGTTTCAACATCAGTGTGTTGCAGGCTCTTCCGGACTCAATCCATCCGGATTGTCACAAACCTCAGCTCGCCTGTCTTCGACGCCAGCATCAAAAGCGCGTTCTTGCGCCCCTGCTCCTTCAGCGCGCCGATCCGGTCCATGACGTCCTTGGGCGTGGCGACCGATTCCTGCGCGATCTCGGTGATCACCTCGCCCGGCTGGATGCCGCGTTCGGCTGCCGCCGAATCCTTGGCGACGTCGGTCACGACGACGCCGGAGACATCGGTGGCAATGCCGAATTTCGTGCGCGTCTCGTCGTTGAGCTCGCCGATCGTCATGCCGAGCACGGCAGCCGTCGAAACCGCAGGCGCCTTGTCGGCATCGTCCTGGTCGGTGTTGCCGTTTTCACCGCCGCTGGCAAGCTTTTCGCCGTCCTCGAGCCGGCCGAGCGTCACCTTGACGGTCTGCTCGACCCCTTTGCGCACGATGATCACGTCGACCGCCTTGCCGACCGGGCTCTCCGCCACGACGCGCGGCAGGTCACGCATTTCATGGATGTCCTTGCCGTCGAATTTGATGATGACGTCGCCGGCCTGGATTGTGCCGTTGTCAACCGGCCCGCCCTTGATGACGCCGGCGACCAGCGCGCCCTTGGCGGTCGCCATGCCCAGGCTTTCGGCAATGTCGTCGGTCACCGGCTGGATGCGCACGCCGAGCCAGCCGCGCCGCGTCTCGCCGAACTGGCGAAGCTGGTCGACGACGCCCGAGGCAAGCTGCGACGGGATCGAGAAGCCGATGCCGATCGAGCCGCCCGATGGCGAGATGATTGCCGTGTTGATGCCGATGACCTCGCCGCTGCTGTTGAACAGCGGTCCGCCGGAATTGCCGCGGTTGATCGCGGCATCGGTCTGGATGAAGTCGTCATACGGGCCGGAATTGATGTCGCGATTGCGTGCCGAGACGATGCCGACCGTCACCGTGCCGCCGAGACCGAACGGATTGCCGATCGCCATCACCCAGTCGCCGACACGCATCGTGTTGGAATCGCCGAACTTCACCGCCGTCAGCTTGTGCCCTTTCGGATCGACCTTCAGCACCGCGACATCGGTCTTGGTGTCGGTGCCGACCAGCGTCGCCTTGAGCGTCACCCCATCGGAGAAATTCACCTCGATGTCGTCGGCATCGGCAATGACGTGGTTGTTGGTCACCACGATGCCCTGCTCGGCGTCGACCACGAAGCCGGAGCCCAGCGACTGCACCTTTTGCCCGCCGCCGCCCTTGTCGCCGCCACGGTTCTTGAAGAAATCGTCGAAGAAGTCCTGGAAGGGCGAGCCCTCCGGCAGCTGCGGCATCGGCACTGCGCCCGGCCCCTCAGTGCCTTTAACAGTCTGCGACGTCGAGATGTTGACCACGGCGCCAAGCAGGCCGGCGGCGAGATCGGCAACCGAGGGCGGCCCGTCGGCTGCCATCGTCGGCGCCACGAACGACGGAACGGCAACGGCGCCGACCAGAAGCGCAGCGGCCCCGGCGATGAACGTCCGCCTCGCTGCACGCAGAAGGATGGTGGATGTCATCGAAAGGCCTCCGGGTGTTCTGAAAAAAACCGCTTCGGCAAAAATGCCGGTCCGCGTCATGTTGGCAAGAAATAAGGCACGTTTGCGGCTATGGCTACCGCCAGAGGATAAATCCTCCGTTACGCCGGCGCCCCTGCACCGGCCCTATTGGCCGGTGCCTGGCTGTGCCGCCGGTGCGGCGGGAGCGGTAGGTGCTGGCGCTGGTGCCGCCGGTGCCACAGGCGTTTCCTTGCTGTTCGGGTCGCGGAAGAAGCGGAAGAACTCGGAATTCGGCGACAGCACCATCGTCGTTCCGGCGCTGTTCAGCGCCGTGCCATAGGCATTCATCGACCGATAGAAATCGAAGAAGGCCGGATCGCGCAGATAGGCCCCGGCAAACGTGGCACTGCGCTGGGCTTCACCTTCACCGCGCAGGATTTCAGACTCTTTTTGCGCTTCGGCGACGATTTCGACCACTTCGCGGTCGGCGCGAGCCCTGATCCGCTGCGCTGCCTCATTGCCTCGCGCCCTCAGCCGCTCGGCTTCGGCGAGACGTTCGGCCTTCATGCGGTCGAAGGTCTGCTGCGAGACTTCGGCCGTGAGATCGGTGCGGCGGATGCGGACATCCTCGATCTGCAGGCCAAGCGAGGTGGCATCAGGCCTCAGCTGATCGCGCACCTCGCGCATCATCACGGCGCGCTCTTCCGAGAGTGCCGCCTCGAAGTCGCGCAGGCCGTAGACGCGGCGCAAGGCGGCGTCGAGACGCGTCCTCAGCCGGGCCTCGGCCAGTTCGATCTGGCCGGAAACCGCGGCGCGGAACACACGCGGATCCGAGATACGATAGGCGATAAAGGCATCGACCTCATAGAACTTGCCGCCCGAAACCTGGACGCGGATGTTGTCGAGGTCGAAGCGCAGCACCCTGTTTTCGATCAGCTGCACGGTGTCGGCATCGAAGAAGGAGAATGGCGCCTTGAAATAGATGCCCGGCTGGTTCTTGACGTCGACGATTTCGCCGAACCTGAGCACCAGCGCCTGCTGGCGCGCATTGACGACGAAGACCGACGAATAGAGCAGGAACAGGATGACCGCGGCGATGACCGCAATGACGGGAAGACGGTTGGCCATCACTGGTTTCCTCCGGTGGCCGGTGCCGGCGCCTTCTGCTGCAATGCCGGCAGCGGCAGGTAGGGAACGACCCCTTGCCCGTTGCCTTGCTCGACGATGACCTTGCTCGAATCCTTCAGCACCCGCTCCATCGTTTCCAGGTAGAGTCGCTTGCGCGTCACCTCCGGCGCCTTGGCATATTCGTCATAAACCGAGATGAAGCGCTGCGCCTCGCCTTCGGCCTCCTGCACGACCCGGTTTTTGTAGGCGGCCGCGTCTTCGCGGATCTGTGCGGCCGCACCGCGCGCCTGGCCGAGCTTCTGATTGGAATACTGATTGGCCTGCTCGACGAACTTGTCCTCGTCCTGCTCGGCGCGCTGCACCTCGTCGAACGCGTCTGCCACCTCGCGCGGTGGCGCGGCGTCCTCGATCGAAATGGCGTTGACGTTGAGGCCGGCCTTGTAACCGTCCAGCGTCGTCTGGATGATCTCACGCACCGACGCCGCGATGCCTTGCCGGTCGTCGCGGAAAATGTCTTGCGCCGGGCGCCGGCCGACCGCTTCGCGCATCGCGCTTTCGGCGACCTGCTGCAGCATGCCGTCCGGGTCGGACACATCGAACAGATAGGCCTTAGGGTCGGAGACCTGATAGGCCACAGAGAACTGCACATTGACGATGTTCTGGTCGCCGGAAAGCATCAGGCCATTGCCGCTGGAACTGCCGCCGCCGATACTGACAAGCTGCTCGGCGATGTTGGCGGTCTCGACCGTTTCGATGGGCCACCAATGGAAATGCAGGCCAGGCTGCGACAGCTCCGCCTTCGGCTTGCCGAACCTGAGTTCCACCGCAACTTCGTCGGGCTGCACGGTGTAGACCGCCTTGAACGCCCATAGCACCACCAGCGCCGCGGCAATCAGCCCGAACACGGCAGGGCTCGCGCCACCGCCGCCCGGCAGCGCGCGCCGCAACCTGTCCTGCCCGCGCCGGATGATATCCTCGAGATCGGGAGGCGAGCCCTGCGGGCCGCTGGGTCCTTTTGGTCCCTGACCCCAAGGCCCCTGATTGTTGCCGCCGCCCCACGGGCCGCCGCCGCCGCTCTTGTCGTTCCAGGGCATAAATGTCCTTTCGCTTGGAATTCCCTCAAGCGCCGGCTCACCGGCGCAAAATCCAATATTATTCTTCTATAGGGATGCAACGGCACGCTTTCAACGCGATCGGCTGCCGCCACTGTCCGCTTTTGGGTCCATCTAGACCTGTCGCGACCCCTTTGTCGCCTTCAATGCACGTCGCGCCGCCGCTCGTAAACCGAATAGCGTGTCGCATGGCTGTCCTTTTCGCCAGCCTCCACCTCCTGCGAGCGGACGATCCGCCACAGCGCCGGATCGATCGGCGGGAAATGGGCATCGCCGTCGACCGCGGCCAGAACATGGGTCACGTGCAGCCGATCGGCCAACGGCAGCGCCTGAGCGTAGATCTCGCCGCCGCCGATGACGCAGATCTCGTCGGCGCCGGCCATGCAGCGCCCGCGCACCGTCGCCAGCGCGATTGCGTCCTCGATCGAGTGCGCGACTTCGACGCCCTCGGCGCGCCATGCCCTGTCTCGTGTCACCACGATATTGAGCCTGCCCGGCAATGGGCGGCCGATGCCTTCATAGGTCTTGCGGCCCATGATGATGGGCTTGCCCATCGTATCGGCTTTGAACCGCTTGAGATCGGTGGACAGCCGCCACGGCAACCCACCCTCGCGCCCGATCACGCCGTTCTCGGCGATGGCGACATAAATCGCGAGGTCCATCAGCCGCCGTTTCCGCCATCGGATGGCTCCAGCAGCAATATGTCGATGTCGTGCTCGGGGTAGAAGTTCTGCGCCTTCATCTCGAACGTCGTCGGTCCGACCTTCCTGACGTTTTCGCCGCAAAACGAGACCAGGTTCTTCGCATCGCCCTTGTCGACGGTCAGCTTGAACGTGCCGATGTTTCCCGACGCCCAGTTGCCACCCGTGGTCAGGATATAGGCGATGCGGTTCTCGAAATATTTGGGGTAGCCGTCGGGATCGTCCTTGGCTGCCTTGCGCACGGCATTCTCGAAGGCATCGTCCATGCAGTAGCGTGTCTTGTAGGCGGCATACTGAGCCTGGAACTGGCCGTCATAGAAGAAGCTGACCGAGGAGGTGCCGCCGACGCTCGGCTTGTAGCGATGCGAGACATGGACCGCCTTGTTGGCCGGAAACGTCGAGCGCCACCAATAGGTCGAGCGCAATTGCCAGAACGGCGTATAGACGGTCTTCATGCCCGAACCGTCGTCGGCAGTGTCCTCGATGATGATGCCGCGGTTGACCCAGTCGTCGGCGACCGCTTGCGGCAGCTTTGCCAGCGCTGCCTTGGCCGCATCGCCGAACGGATAGAACGGCACGCCCTGCGCCTTCAGGTCAGCGCCGATGTCGATGCCGAGCGCGAACACCTTCTGCTCGAGCTGCGGCTTTGCCGGCACCCCGTCGATCGTCACTTCGAAGCCGAGGAAATTGTCGCTCTGCGCCTCCGGAATCGCCGGTATTTCTTCGGGGTCGCCTTCGATGTCGGGCATCGGAAAGGCGACGATCGCATCGACATCCTTGTCGGTGTTGTTGCGGAAGACGTAACCGACCATCACTTTTTCCGGCGAGATGTAGAGATCCTCGCTTTCCATCGCCACCGCATCGCTGCGCGAAAGGATCAGCCCACCGGTGCCGAGTTCGGCGACCGAATCATTGGCGAGCGCAGGCGTAGCCGAGAGCGCCAAGGCTGCGGTCAGGACGTAACGGAACATGGAAACTCCCCCGGCGAGAATGCCAACATGACTCTAGCTGTTCAATGTGGCGTTTCAAAGCCTTTCGGCAAATGCGCCGGCGCCTGCCGGCATGTCGTGTCGGTCTGGACACGCCGGTCCCGATCGGGCAGGAGTTCGCCCATGCGCAAGCTTCTCGTCATCGGCATCGGCGCCGGCAATCCGGAACACATGACAGTCCAGGCCATTAACGGTCTCAATCGGGCCGACGTGCTGTTCATTCCTGACAAGGGCGCCAAGAAGAACGATCTCGCCGAATTGCGCCGCCAGATCTGCGACCGCTTCGTCATTAATCCGAACTCGCGCCGTGTCGAATTCGACGTGCCGGTGCGCGCCGAGCCGGCGCCTTCCTACCGCTCGACCGTCGACGACTGGCACGAGGCGATCGCCGCGATCTACGAAGGCCTGATCCGCGACGAACTCCCTGAAGATGGCTGCGGCGCCTTCCTGATCTGGGGCGATCCGTCGCTCTACGACAGTGCGCTGCGCATCCTCGAGCGCGTGCGCCTCAGAGGCAATATAGCGTTCGAGTTGGAGGTCATCCCTGGCATCACCGCCATCCAGGCACTCGCAGCCAGCCACAAAATGGCATTGAACCGGATCGGCGACGCCATTTTGATCACCACCGGCCGCCGGCTCGCCGAGGAAGGTCTGCCCGAAAACGCCGGCAGCACCATCGTCATGCTGGACGGCAAATGCGCCTTCAACACGCTGGACGACAACGACGTCACCGTCCACTGGGGCGCCTATCTCGGGACGCCCGACGAGATCGTCATCTCGGGCCGGATTGGCGACGTCGGCGACAAGATCGTGAGCACCCGTGAGCAGGCCCGCCGGAAAAAAGGCTGGATCATGGACACCTATCTGCTGCGCAAGCCGGGCGAGCCTAAGAAGTAACAGGGATCACACGCGGCATGAATTCCGCCGGCGTCACGCTGCGTCGATCTCGGCCTGCAGCGCCTCCATATGCGCCGCCGCTGCTGAAGACGCAGCCCGCTCGATCGCGCGGAAGCGGCTGACCACAGCAAGCCCGACCGACGTCAACTGGGCGCCACCGCCTTTTTTGCCGCCCGTCTGTGCCGCAACCAGCGGCTTGCCGAACACCCGGTTCATGTCCTCGACTAGGTCCCAGGCGTGCTTGTAGGACATCTCCATGCCGCGCGCCGCGGCCGAAATCGAGCCGAAGGCGGCGATCTGTTCCAGAAGCTCGATCTTGCCCGGTCCGATGCGGCCATCTGGATCGAGATTTATCCGCAAACTCAGCGACGGCATTTGCTCCTCCGCGGTCACGCCATTCTACAGGTTCTGCAGCGATACCGCTATTCCAAAACGATATAGCGAATCATCGGCCGTTCACTCATCCGCCTCGGCGGGCAGGCCGGCGCCGGTATTCGCCTGGTCGAAGCTCACCGTCTTGACCACGGCGAAGACCTGTCGACCAAGCCGAAGCCCCAGTGTCTGCCGCGACTGTTCGGTGATGCGGGCAAGCACGGTTGCGCCATTGCAGTCGAGGCCAATCTCGACCGTAGGCCCTTCGCCCGGCTCTATCGCCACGATCGTGCCCGGCAATATGTTGAGCGCGCTGAGGCCAACCGGCTGCTCGGTGGCGATCATCACGTCGCGGGCACGGATGCGGACGCGCACCGGCGCACCGACTGGCGTTGCCAGAAGCGGCACCCGGATCTCGCCCGCCAATGAGCCTAGCACCGTCATGCCAAAGGCTTCGTCGTGGCCCAGAACCGCGGTATCCAGCACGGCACCGCCCTCGCCGCGCTCTTCGGCCGGCAATAGATCCAGACGCTGCATGATCGCTCCGGTCGGACCGGAAGCGGCGACCTTTCCTTGCATCAGCACCACGACGTCGCTCGCCAGCCGCGCCACTTCGGCGATCGAGTGGCTGACATAGACGATCGGGATTTTCGTCTCGTCGCGCAGCCGCTCGATGTAAGGCAAGATCTCGGCCTTGCGCCCCTCGTCGAGCGAAGCCAGCGGCTCGTCCATCAGCAGCAATTTCGGACTGGCAAGCAGCGCCCTGCCGATTGCCACACGCTGCTTCTCGCCACCAGAGAGCTTTGCCGGCCGCCGGTCGAGCAAATGGCCGATCCCGAGCAGTTCGACCACGCCATTGATATCCGCGTAACGCTCAGCAGCCGGCGTGAACCAGCGGCCATAGCGCAGATTGCTCGCCACGCTCATATGCGGAAACAGCCGCGCATCCTGGAACACCATGCCGATCCGCCGTTTGTGCTTCGGCACGAACAGACCGGCATCGCTATCGACCAGCACGCGGCCCTCGGCCGCGATACGACCTTTGTCGGGGCGGATCAGCCCGGCAATCAAATTGATTAGCGTCGTCTTTCCGGAGCCGGAAGGCCCGAACAGCGCAGTCAGCCGCCCGGCGCTTTCGAAGCGGGCATTGACGGTGAAACCGCCAAGCCGGTGGCTGATGTCGACCTGAACCGTCATTCGATGTCCATCCGCCGGCCGACGCGCCGCGCCAGCACTTCCGAGGCAACAAGTGCCGCCATCGAGATGACGATCGAGATCAGCGTCAGCCTGAGCGCGCCGGCGTCGCCGCCGGGAACCTGCGTGAAAGTGTAGATCGCCGACGGTAGCGTCTGCGTCTCGTTCGGAATGTTGGAGACAAAGGTGATCGTCGCGCCGAATTCGCCCATCGCCTTGGCGAAGGAGAGGATCGCACCGGCGATCAGCCCGGGCAGGATCAGCGGCAGCGTGATCGTGCCAAATACCCATAGCGGATTGGCGCCGAGCGTGCCGGCGGCCGCCTCGATTTTGCGGTCGACGGCCTCGATCGACAGCCGGATGGCCCGCACCATCAGCGGAAAGCCCATCACGCCGCAGGCGAGCGCGGCGCCAGTCCAGCGGAAGGAAAAAACGATGCCGAAATGTTCGGCCAGGAAAGCGCCGGCCGGACCACGCTTGCCGAAAGTCAAAAGCAGCAAATAGCCGGTCACCACCGGCGGCAGGATCAGCGGCAGATGCACCAGGCCATTGAGCAGCGTCTTGCCCCAGAACTGGCCGCGGGCAAGCACAAGAGCGATCAGAATGCCCGGCGGCAGGCTGGCAATCATCGCCACGGTCGCCACCTTGATCGACAGCCGGACCGCATTCCATTCGTCGGGAGCGAGATCCAGCAGCCAGTTCATGTGCGGTGCCGTACGTCAGTTGCTCGGCGCGAGGATTGTAAAACCTTGCGCCTTGAAGAGTTCGCCAGCCTTGGCGGATTGCAGGCATTTCAGGAATGCCGAGGTAGTTCTGCTCTTCGAATCCGCAAGCTGGGCGACTGGATAGATGATCGGCGGATGGGTACCCGCGGGGAAAGTGCCGACCACCTTCACGCCAGGCTCCGCATGCGCATCCGTGGCGTAGACGATGCCGAGTGCTGCCTCGCCGGTCGATACCAGTTTTAGAGCGGCGCGGACATTCTCGGCCTGCGCCACCTTGCCTTCGACCGAAGACCAGGCACCGAGCGATTCGAGGGCTGCCTTGCCGTATTTGCCTGCCGGCACAGCTTTGACATCGCCCATGGCAAGTTTGCCGTCACCGACCAGCCCGGCAAGATCGAAACCCTTTTCGATCCTGGTCTCGACCTTGGAATCCCGCGGCGCAACCAGCACGATCTGGTTACCGAGCAGTTTCACTTGGGTTTCGGGCTTGGTCAGCTTCCTGTCGGCAAGATATTTCATCCAGTCGAGATCGGCCGAGATGAACAGGTCTGCTGGCGCGCCGCTTTCAATTTGCCTGGCCAGCGCCGAGCTCGCCGCGTAGGAAATGGTCGCCGCCTCGCCGACATCGGCCTCGCAGGCCTTGTTGACGGCATCGAGCCCATCCTTCAGGCTCGCCGCGGCAAACACGACCACCTTGTCATCGGCATGGGCCGCCGGCACCGCGGCCATCAGCATGGCGGCGAGACCCGCGATGGCAATCGTCGTCGAACCTTTGCGCGCCAGCATGAAACTCTCCTCGTCCCGGATCGCCCGAAGCCGTCCATCGATATATCCGTGCGAACATAACAAGGAAAGGCTCTTTACCGGCGACGGCATTCTGAACCGAGGTTTTCCCGGCCTGCGATAATCGTCGTTGGATACAGCGGCGTCGAAGCCGAAGGAAATATTCACATGAAAATCAGCGACCAGGGATTGCCCGTCAAGTCGACGTCGGCCAATCAAGATGGATGCTGACAAGGCCCGAGGGCGCAGCCGCAGTAGGCAATGTCGATATGCACGGTCGGCTATGGTGCTAGACCGCGATCGGCGCCTTGATCGTCGCGTCGGCGAAATAGTTCTCGAGCCGGAAATCCTCGAAGCGGAAGGCAAAGAGATCCTTCACCTCGGGATTGATCCACAGCGTCGGCAACGCCTTGGGCGTGCGCCGCAATTGTTCGCGCGCCTGCTCGAAATGGTTCGAGTAAAGATGCGCGTCGCCGAGCGTGTGGATGAAATCGCCGGGTTTCAATCCGGTCACCTGCGCCACCATCAGCGTCAGCAACGCATAGGAAGCGATGTTGAACGGCACACCGAGAAAGATATCGCCCGACCGCTGATAGAGCTGGCAGGAAAGCTTGCCTTCAGAAACATAAAACTGGAACAGGCAATGGCAGGGCGGCAACGCCATGGCCTCCACCTCGGCCGGGTTCCACGCCGAAACGATCAGCCGCCGCGAATTAGGATTTTTGCGTATTTCCTTCAGAAGATTCGCAATCTGGTCGATGGCGCCGCCATGGCCGTCCGGCCACGACCGCCATTGTTTGCCATAGACCGGGCCGAGATCGCCGTTCTCGTCGGCCCACTCATCCCAGATCGAGACGCCGTGATCGTTGAGATATTTGATGTTGGTGTCGCCGGCCAGGAACCATAAAAGCTCGTGGATAATCGACTTCAGGTGCAGCTTCTTGGTGGTGGTGACCGGAAAGCCGCGGGCCAGGTCGAAGCGCATCTGGTAGCCGAATACCGAGCGCGTTCCGGTGCCGGTGCGGTCGCCGCGATCGGCGCCGTTTTCCAGCACATGCTTCAGAAGGTCGAGATACTGGCGCATCGGCTCCGGTCCGATTCGGGTTGTCAGCCATCATAGCCGAATGACCGTCGGCCGAACACAGCAAAGCGAGACGATTCCAGCAGAAGCCTCACCAGCACCGGCGGCGAGGTTGCTCAGAGCGAGCCGAGCATGCCCAGATCCTTGGCGACGAGGTAATAGAATGTCACCCGGCTCTTGCTGTTGTCGGCCGCCATAGCCTTGCAGGTCTTTTCGATAGCCCCATCCGCCTTGGCACCGTCGGTGACGCCGAGCTTGCCGGCGACCCAGCTGTTCCTGACACGCTTCAGTTCCTCCGGGTCGGTGCAGGACACCAGCGAGGAATCGCGGTTCCTGAGCGCGATGCCCAGATGCTTGACGATCTTGGCGACCGCGTCGGCATCGGCCGCCGCATCATACTTCTTTACGTCTGCGAGATAATCGGCCATCGAATTTCCCCTCGTCGGCGCCACGGGATCCGGTCAGTGAGGATTGTGGCGCGCTGCCGCAAATAATGCGCTAGGTCTCCTCACCGCCACAAAGCTTCGGTTGAGACCGGCTGCAAGTCAACCCCTTGATGATCCACTTTGGCACGGACGAAAGTGGTATTCCGGCCTTTCATTTTCCACCGCCAGTCCCTATATTCGCTTCGTCGGCTCGACCGACTATGGCGATAAACAGGCGATGAAATAAGCCGTTCGGACCCGGGGGCGGTACCCGGCGCCTCCACCAAAAACCGCTGCTCAAGAGCGGCTTTTGCTGGGGGCGAAATAGGATCGACGAAGGTGTAAAGATCGTACTTTTGCCCGGCATTGTACCACCGTTATCGGGCTAAACTTATAGTTGCCAACGACAACTATGCGGAAGCACGTCTCGCCGCGTAAGCGGTGCGATAGCTTCAATTCAAGCCCTAGTGGTTCGCACTTCTAGGCGGGGTTCGGAGGTACCTGGCAACAGAAACCTCCATTTCTCCCTCTCGACATATGCAGAAGCGGGCCCCGCCGGCCGGGCTTTCATGCGCCCTGACGGGTCCAAAAAACCCCTGTCTTCATACTTCCCCCATCCAATCCATGGATCAGAAATGCGAAACGATTCCAATCGGTTTTTCGTGCTGACCGGCGGTCCGGGCCCAGGCAAGACAACGTTGATCGAGGCTCTTAAGGTGGCAGGCCTCGCAACCTCGGGCGAAGCCGGGCGCAGCATCATCACGACGAATTGGGCGATAGGCGCCAAGCCTGCCCTGGCGGCTCTGTTCGCCGAGTTGATGCTGTCTTGGGAGTTGCGCTCCTACCGGATCGCGGGCGAGCAATCCGGTCTGGTCTTCTTCGATCGCGGCGTGCCGGACACTCTTGGCTATCTGCGCCTGACCGGGGTGCCGGTTCCCGATCACGCCACGAATGCCGCCCGACGCTTCCGCTATGCCAGGCGCGTCTTCGTCGCGCCGCCATGGCCGGAAATCTTTCGGCAGGACAACGAACGCAAGCAAACGATGGACGAGGCTGAACGCACCTTTCACGCACTCGTCGCCGTTTACACGGAACTAGGCTACGAGCTGGTGCCGCTGCCCTTGGCGCCCGTCGAAACGCGGCTGCGGTTCGTCCTCTCCGAGACAGCGTCGTAGCGAAGCACCGCAAGCGACGGTTTTGCGAAAGTCCAAGGGCCTCCCATCATCGGAACCTCCGATGGCAGCATTCGTTTCTTCCCGTTTCCCTTCTCTCATGCCTTGCGGGACAAGGCCTCAGTTTCTCGCCGCATATCGGTCAGGCCCCGGCGAGCTATCTGATGGAGATAAGATGAACCAGGAAACCACACCAGCACCCGAACGCATCCTGATCGTTGGCGGCAGTTCCGGCATGGGGCTGTCGCTGGCCGAACAGCAGCTTGCCGCCGGCGCCGAGGTTACGATCGTCGGCCGCTCCGAGGACCGATTGTCGGCCGCACGGCAGCGCGTGCCTCACCCCGAAAGGCTGAGGACGATCGCAGCCGACGTCACAAGCGAGGACGAGGTCCAGCGCCTGTTCCAGGATGTCGGCACGCTCGACCACATCGTCTCGACCGCCGCCGACGTTACGGGCGTCTATGTGTTGCTTCCCGAGATGGACATCTCGGTGGCGCGGAAAGTGATGGATTCCAAAGTCATCGGGCCGCTTCTTCTTGCCAAACATGGCGCGCCTCGTCTGACGCCCGGGGGATCAATCACGCTGACCTCGGGCATCGCCGCCTATCGTCCGGCGGCGAAAGGCGCGGTGGTGGCAGCCGTTAATGGGGCACTTGGCTCACTCGCCTACGCGCTTGCCGTCGAACTGGCGCCGATCCGCGTCAACGTCGTCTCGCCGGGCTGGGTCGACACGCCGATTTGGGATGCCGTCGTCGGCAGCGGAAAGATGGCTGCGCTGGAGGCCATGGCAAAGCGTCTGCTCGTCGGCCGGATCGGCCAGGCAGCCGACATTGCCCAAGCCATCACGTCCCTCATGCACAACGGCTTCATCACCGGAACCGTGCTTCATGTCGATGGTGGCCAGCGGCTGGTCTAGCGATGGCCAGATTTCGCGGACCATTGCAAGGAACAGCCGCAGCACCGGCGCTTGAATGCGCCGGTGGCGCCATACCATGGTGACCGGCGTCACCGGGCTGCTTCCGACCCAGGGCAGCACGACGATATTGGCGTCAGCCGCGGAAGCCACGAGACGCGGGACCAGCGCGCATCCAAGACCGCCTTCAACAAGGCTCCGTATCGCGCCCATGCTGGCGAACTCGCCGACGAGTTTTGGACGGTCAGGCAACGTTGCGGCAAACGTTTCGTCGAACATCCGCCTATAGACGCAACCGGGCTGGGTCACGAGGAAGGCCTCGTCAGCCAGATCGTCGGGCGTTATGGCAGAATATCCGGCCAACCGGTGATTTGCCGGCATATGGTGACGAGCTCTTCTACTGCCACTTGCTCGCTTCGCAGCTCCGGCGCCGCCACTGGGACGGCTCCGAAATGGAAAGATACTTCCAGCGCCCCGCTTGTCACGCCGGCACGCAACCCACTGCTATCGTCCGCCCTGAGGTTCAGTTCCACATCCGGATGGCGCCGATGGAATTCCGCCAGCAGAGCTGGCAAGCGTGTCGAGCAAAGCGTCTCCAGGCCGCCGACAGTCAGGCGACCGGCAACCGTGCCGCTCGCGTCGGCGACTGCGGAACGGGCTTCGTCCGCGAGGTCGAGGAGATCGTTTGCGTAGTCCAGCAGGCGTTGTCCCGCCGCCGTCAGCTTCAAGCCACGCCGTGATCTGTCGAACAGCGACGTGCCTAGATCGCTTTCCAGCGCCTGGATCTGTTCGGTCACGCTCGATTGGGCAAGATGAACCCGCTCGGAAGCGCGCGTGATATTCAAGGTGGTGGCGACCGCCACGAAGGTTTTGAGATGTCGAAGCTGCATGTCCTGAACCCGTCATATAGGCATAGGCTGCTTTGAACCGGGACCGCAAACATGAAAAGGCCGGGAACATCGCCCGGCCTTTTTGTCTCGATAGGCGAAGTTTACTCCGCCGGCGCCTCCGCGACGTCCCGGCTGCGGCCGAGCGTTATTTTGGCCAGTGTGAAGGAGATCGCCGCGCAGAGCGTGATGCCCGCCACCATCGGCAGCGGCGTGCCGTCGAAAAACACGCCGGCGACGCCCATGGCGACCGCGCCGATGGCGAAGTGCAGCGTGCCCATCAGCGCCGACGCGGTACCGGCGATCTCGCCATGCTCTTCCATGGCCAGCACCGACGTCGTCGGGATGACCAGGCCGAGAAAGCCGTAGCCGATGAACAGCAGCGCCGCCATCACGTCGAGCCGGTCGACACCCGATGCCATCACCGCGAACAGCACCACCATCGTCGTCGCATAGCCGGTGACCGCGACACGCACCACGCGCTGCAGCCCGAACCGCTCCGACAGCAACCCGGTCAGCTGCGACATGCCGATAAAGGCAACCGCATTGATCGAGAAGAACACGCTGTAGACTGAAGGCGACAGCCCGTAATGATCGATCAGGATGAAGGACGAGCTCGACAGATAGACGAAGAAGCTCGCAATGCCGAAGCCGGCGATGGCCGTCAGGCCAAGGAAGTTGCGGTCGCCCATCAGGAAGCGGTAGCCGGAAAGTGCCGTCCGGAAGGACGAACCGGCGCGCTCTTCGACCGGCCGCGTCTCCTTGAGTGAGGTCGCCAGCAGGATGGTGGCGAGCACGGCCGCGCCCGTCACCGTCCAGAACACGGCGCGCCAGCCGAAGTTCTCGATGATCTGGCTACCGGTCAGCGGCGCCAGGATCGGCGACACCGAAAACACCAGCATCAGCAGCGACATCAGCTTGGCGGCCTCGGTGCCGGTATGCAGATCGCGCACGATCGCGCGCGGCACGGCCATGCCGGCGCTGGCGCCGAGCCCTTGCAGGAAGCGGAAGGCGATCAGCCATTCGATCGAGGGAGCCAGCGCCGAGCCGACGCCGCCGACCATGAACAGCGCCAGACCGCCGTAGAGTGGCAGCTTGCGGCCGACCACGTCGGAGATCGGTCCGACGACGATCTGGCCGAAGCCCATGGAAAGAAAGAAAATCAGCAGGCTCATCTGCACCGCGGCAGTGCCAGCATGCAGATCCTCACCGATTGAAGGCAGGGCCGGAAGATACATGTCGATGGCAAACGGGCCGATCGCGGACAATAGGCCGAGCACGACCGCAATGCGGAGGAATTTGGCGTTCATGATAGCAGGCTCTTTCGAATTCTGGTTGCCGCCGCGGACCGGCGCGTAACCCTAGGACGTTCCATCCCGTGGAGTTCCGACTCTTCTGCGGAACGAAACCCCCTTCGTGCAGTCCACAAATTTAGACAGGCTTGTCTAATTCGTCAACCACCTCTATATAGTTTTGCATGAAGGCCAACGTTTCTCCTGACATTTTCCCGCCGCGGGGCCATGAGGCCAAGCGGATGTCGATTGTCGATGCCGCCGCCTCGGTCTTCTGCCGCGAAAGCTTTGCCGGTGCCAATATCGACATGATTGCCGCCGAGGCCGGCGTCTCCCGCCAGACCATCTACAATCATCACGGCGACAAGGAAAAACTCTTCGTTGCCATCGTCCGCGACCTCACCGAACGTTGCAATGCCGGCATCTTTGCCACGATTTCCACTTTTCCCGATCAGCCGAAGGATCTCGAGGCCGACCTCATCGCCTTTGCTGTGCGGATGAACCACAACTGCATCTGCAACCGCGACGGCAAATTCCTGCGCAAGCTGATCCAGACCGAGGGCGGGCGCTATCCCGAGTTGTTCGCCGAATGGCGCGAAGAAGGACCGGGCAGGACATGGCCGGCGATCGCCGCCCGCTTCGCCCGCCTCGCTCATGCCGGCTTCCTTGACATCGACGATCCCGATGTCGCAGCGCGCCAGTTCATGGCGCTTGCCAATGCCGAGTTGCAGACGACATTCATGCTCGGCGGCACACCGACCGAGGACGAGGTGGTGCAATCGGCGACAAATGGCGTGCGCACCTTCCTGCGCGCCTTCGGCAAGCGGCAGCCTGTGGCCCGGGCGAGCAAACAGGGCGCGCTCGCCAGCGCTTGACGATCAAAGCCGTTTGACGATCAAATCGTCGCCAATGGGCTTCGCTTCCGCACGCCGGCGATCTATATCCGGTTTACGCCGCGCTCAAGCTTGATTACAGCTATCAGGACGATTCAACGGAACCCGACAGCCACATGGCCGACGACCACATCCGCTACGACATTCTGGCCCAGGAGGCGTTGCGCGGCGTCATGCGCAAGGTCCTGGCCGAAGTCGCGCGCACCGGTCTCCCGGGCAACCATCATTTCTTCATCACCTTTCTCACCGGCGCGCCGGGCGTGCGCGTGTCGTCGCGGCTGCGCGAGCGCTATCCCGAACAGATGACCATCGTCATCCAGTTCCAGTATTGGGACCTGAAGGTGAGCGACACCGGCTTTGAGGTCGGGCTGTCGTTTTCCGACGTGCCGGAGAAACTGGAAATCCCGTTCTCGGCCGTACGCGGCTTTTACGACCCGTCCGTCAACTTCGAGCTCGAATTCGACGTCAAGACCGATACCCCGGCGGAACAGGAGACAAAGGCCAAGCCTGCTCCCGAACCGCTGGCCATCGTCGCCGAGAAAAAGCCCGAGACGAAGAAGAAAACCGCCGAGGCGGAAAAGAAGCCTGCCGCGGCCGACGCCGGCGCCAAGGGCGCCGACGTGGTGTCGCTTGACGCCTTCCGCAAGAAGTGACCCGACGGGCGGCGTGACATGACCGAGATCGTCAATCTCCGTCAGGCACGCAAGCAGAAGGCTCGAGCCGAGAAGGAGCGCCTGGCCGAACAGAACCGGGCGCTGCATGGCCGTTCCAAACCCAGCCGGGATCGCGACCGCCTGATCGCCGACAAGGCCGATAAATTCGTCGCCGGCCATCGCCGCGAAAATTCGGGCGATTCGGACAAATCCGATGCTTGAAGTGTGAGTAGGATCGTCTCGTGAGCCCGGTGGAAAAGCGCTCGGTCACCATTCGCGGCCACCGCACCAGCTATTCGCTCGAAAAGCCTTTTTACGACGACCTGGTCGCCATCGCGGCCGTGCGAAAACTGACGCTCGCCGCCCTTGTCGCCGAAATCGACGAGAGCCGCCCGCGGGATGCCAATCTCTCCTCGGCGCTCCGGCTCTATGTGCTGGATTGGGCCAAGCGCAGCAAGTTGTAGCCTTCAGGCAACGCTATCCTGTTTCCTGCGCCGGATACGGAAGCCCAGCAAAGCCGAGCGGTCGCGTTCTTCGGCCTGCCAAGCAGCGTATCCTGCAGTTTCAGGTCGGCGAGCGTGAACTGGCCAAAATAGGCGATGTTCGTGGCAAGCCGGATCAGCTTCAAGAGGGCAATGCCGGCAAACAACCCCGCCGTCGCAACCACCACCGCTATGCCGGCAATGAGCAGCACCCAGGCATCGGTGGTAAAATCGCGCAGATGGCCGGGGTTGGCGTGATCGGACTTCATTTGCAGACCTTGCTTTCTGGCGGCGTGCCGACTTGCGGATGGGTCGCCGGCCGTGCCACCGAGGATGGCGGGCACGAGCGATGTTGGTGACACCACGCCAGCATCAGGCCCTGCTTGCAATCAAAGGGTTCCCCGGCGGAGGGCCGGTGACCATTGGCGACCTCGCGGAGCGCCTGCGCATCCGCCATCACAGCGCAGTGGAATTGGTCAACCGTCTTTGCGAAGCCGGGCTGGTCGCGAAGGACCACGACGAGGAGGACCACCGCCGCGTGCTGCTGCGGCTGACCGAGCGCGCCGACGACAGTCTCGCCGATCTGTCAGCCGCTCATCTCGACGAACTCGGGCGGATCGAGCCGATGCTGAAGCGCTTGCTTGCTGGACGCGACACATAAGGGATGCGCCGTCACCCGCCATTCAACGATTTCAGCAGATCGTCGATCGACGAGGGATCGAGCTTGAGCTTTGGCGGGGGCTGCACTGGCGGTGGCACGTTATTTGCGGCCGGTGGCGCTCGTTCCGCGCGCTCCGCCGCGGCCTTGCGTTCGGCGTCGAGCCTTGCCTTCTCTTCCGAGGCGATCCGCAACGCCTCTTCCGCCCTCTGGCGTTGCTGTTCTTCGGCCTGCGCTGCTTCCTCGGCAGCCTGTTGCGCCGCCTTGGCTTTGGCTTCGGCATCCGCTTCGGCCTTTGCAGCCGCCTCGGCTTTCGCCCTGGCCTCGGCTTCGGCTTTCGCCGCTGCATCCGCCTTTGCCTTGGCTTCAGCCTGCGCCCTGGCCTCCGCTTCGGCTTGGGCCTGCGCCTCAGCTTCGGCCTTTGCCTTGGCGTCCGCTTCAGCTTTCGCTTTGGCCTCGGCCTGCGCCCTCGCCTCCGCATCCGCCTGTGCCTTGGCGTCCGCTTCAGCCTTCGCCTTGGCTTCAGCCTGCGCCCTCGCCTCGGCTTCGGCCTGGGCCTGAGCCTCGGCTTCGGCCTTTGCCTTGGCGTCGGCCTCGGCCTTCAGCCGCGCTGCTTCCTGTTGCCTGCGCAGTTCCTCCGCCGCTCTTTCACGCTCGGTTTGCAGCGCAGCGTAGTAGCGCACCTCACGCCGCAGCCTTTGTTTCTCGAGCAGTGCGGCTTGCATCGCTTCGACCCGCTGCTGCTCCTTTTCCAGCGCACGCTGGGTCAGGAACTGTGCCAGCGGCTCGCTGTCGAACTGCCGTTTGGTGGCGCCAAACGGCCCGTCGACGCTGAAATTCAAAATCGGTTCGGAGCCGACCAGCGCCTCGTCGCCGGGACGATAGGCGATCTCGCCCTTGGCATCGACGGTGCTGGTGTTCAGATCGGCGGTGATGTCGGCGGACAGCGTCGCGCCCGGGCTTTCGAATTTGACCGGCGGCGCCCTCAGCGTGCCGCCGGCGATGGTGAAGGCAATATCGGTGTCCTGCGCCGGAAAACTGCCCGCCGCGGCGATCTGCGGCACAAAGCCGGCGGTCTTCGACGCGTCGATATCGCGCCCTATCGCGTCGGCCTTGGCAATGAATGCGCCAAAGGCATCGGGATTGAAGCCGGCAATAGTCATGCCCTTCAGCGTCGCCGTGCCGGAACCGGACAGCGCCGCAACCATCGCGTCGACCGATTTGCCGCTGGTCGAAAGCGCCGTCGAGAACTCGCCGCTTCCGCTGATGCCGGCCTCCGGCAGCACGGCTACCAGATCGGCGCCGGCGAGTTTCATCTGACTGGAGAAAAGCCCGGTGCCGTCATTGTTCTTGAGCTCGAACAGGCCACTCAACGCGCCGCCGAGGAACTTTGCCTTGAGGTCGGAAACGCGGATGCCCTCCTGGTCGAGCTGCAGCGACAGCGCAGCGTCATAGGCGGTGGCAAGCGGGCCGGCGGCAAGCGACGCCGCCGTCAGATCGAGATCGGCGGTAAATGGCAGACTGGATTTCTGGCTGAACGGTGCTGTCGGCCAGGTCCTGTCATTGACAAGGAAGGCCTGGTCACCGAACAGCATCACCGCCATCGGATCGAGGTCCAGCTCGTCCAGCGACAGCGCGCCGGCAAGATGCGGCAGCCCCTCTTTGATGTCGATATTTACGTCACCGGAGACCGCCGCTTCGTTGACGGCGCCGCTGAGGCCGCTCAGCACCAGGAGACCATTGCCGTAATCGGCATCGGCTGCAAGCGACGTCGACATGCCGGTGCCCATGCCGGGCAGGCCAACGCCGGTCGTCATCAGCCATGGCTCGATGTCGGCCGTTTCAAGGCTGACCTTGCCCTTGGCGGCCGCGCCTTGAGCCGTGTCGGCAATTGTCCCGTCGAAACCAGCTTTGAAGTCGTTGCCGGCCAGGCTGAATCGTGTCGCCAGGCCACCGCCGAGCGTGCCTTTGGCCGAGACTTCGGTGGTCGCCTCGCCGAGCATGCCGAGCGGCAGTGCCGGCAGACCGTAAAGCGCCAGAAGCGCGGTGGCGTCGGCATTCCTTGCGTTGAAGGTCAGCGTCACCGGCGCTTCGAGAGGCCGGTCGAGCGCCCCTTTGCCGGACAACGACGCCGAAAAGGCCGAGCCACCGGCCTTGCCCTGTGCGCTCATTGCCAGTCCAGTCGTACCGTCGCCATTGTCTGCGGCACTCGTGACCGCATCGATACGCGCATCCTGGAACAGCTCGGGATAGGCAGCAGCACGCTCCGCCAGGCCCTTCAGCACTGCATTATCCGGATAATGCTGGACGGCGACGTCGATCAGCGGCTTGAGGTCGACGGCGATCACCGAGGCGTCGAGCTTGCCGGTCGGGCTCGCCGGGAAATCCTTGATTCGACCGGTAGCGCTGATCGAGGCGCCGGCAAGTCCGCCGACCGACAGGCGATCGATCTCAAGCAGCCCATCGCGCAATCTAAGCGCGGTGTCGACGCTATCGGCGGTCAACCCGCCGGCGCTGACCGGCCCGGCCTTGATCTGGAAATCGAGGTCGCGGTCGGAAAAGCGGTTGGCGCCCTTGTCGCTGACGAAGATCGAGGCGAAGGCGGCGAGCCCGTCGACATCGAGTTCGCCACCTTCCAGTTGCATCAGCACCGATGGCCTTGTGTCGTCGGGCTGGCTGGAATCGATGCGGCCGGAGAACTTCGCCTTGCCGAGGATGAGTTCGAGATCGCTGAAGGCCTGGTGCTTCTCGCTCAAATCCACCTTGGCCTTGAAGCCGGCGGCCGGCAAGCGGCGGATCGCCTCGTCGACGTCCTTCGACAGCCATGCGGCGAAGCCGGAGGGCTGCGCCACCGCCAGAAGCAGCGATCCGGTGAAACCGAAATGGTCCTCGACGCTGACCATGCCGTTGGCTTCCAGCTTGGCGCGGCCGGGCAGCGTGGCGGCCAGCGATTTTACCGCCCAGCCGCCCTCGGCTGGCTCGGCGGACAGGTGCACGTCGCGAACGGTGGTATCGCCTGCCACCACCGCCGGCAGTTTCACCTCGACCGTGCCCGGTATGGTCGGCTTCGGCAGGTCGAGCAGCGCCTGCTCCAGCGCCGCCACCCGCTCGGACAGCGTCAATCCGGCACCGGCCGCCGCCCCCACGGCCTCGTCGAACTGCACCTGCGCGCCATTGGCCTCGATCGAGAAATGCGGCTTCAGCCCAAGGTCGACCGCAGCCTTGCCGTCGGCAGTGTAGGGATTGTCGCGCGGCCCGGTCTCGAAGCGGAATTCGTCGACGCCGAGCTTCTGGTGGTCGAGCGAAAACTTGCCGTTCAGCCTGAAGCCCGGGTCCGGTTTGCCGGCGCTGACTTTCAGCGCCTCGCCGCCGGTGCCCAGCTGCCGCGCCGCAGTCTGGTCTGCGCCCGATATCTTGAACTGGCCCGAATAGACGGCGGCGCCCTCGACGAGGCCCACATTGCCGTCGGTCTCGATGACCAGCGGATAGGCGTCCGGATCGGCCTTGAGCCTGAGCCGCATTTGCCCGTCCGGTTCGGCCTTGCCGGTGGAAGCGGCGATCGTCGTCCGCAACCCGTCCAGCAACAGCGAGCCGTCCAGCCGCCAGGGGCCGGCCAGCGACTTGGCCGAGATCGTCGAGTTGATCTCGGAAATAAGATGGCTGCGCCCGCCGGCGGCGTGGCTGAGCGCGATCTGTCCTTCCGTCACTGTCAGCTTCTCAATGGAGATTTGGCCGGGATCGAAGGGCGAGGACGGCCGTATCGTCCAGTCGACCGTGCCGTCGGCGGCGATGTCGATCGTCGCCTTCGGCCGCACCAGCCGCATGTCGAAAATCAGCACCTCGCCGCGCAGGAATGGCGCGAGTTCTGCATCCATCGAAAAGGTTTCGACGGTCATCGCCGGCTGGCCGTTGGGGCCACCGGCAACGGCGACGTTGGAAAAGGTCACCGAGGGGAACGGCAACAGCCTTGCCGTTGCATCGCCTCGCACGGTCACCTTGCGACCCAGGACGGCACTCGCCTCGCGCTCGAAATCGGCACGGTAACCTGTCCAGTCGACAAAGTACGGCACCACCAGCGCCGCACACAGCACCAGCACAAGAAGCCCACCGAAGATCACGAACAGGCGTGCGAGCATGAACTCCTAGACAGTTGATAGTAAAGTCAGTGGCACTCTACCCGCATCAGCGTGTCGATAAAGAGGCAAATAGGGGCACGGCAGCGACCTGACGTCAGTCCTTTCCCGGTAATATCTTGCCCGGGTTCATGATGTTCAGCGGGTCGAGCGCCTGCTTGATCGTGCGCATGATGTCGACGCCATGGCCGAGCTCATGCCGCAGGAAGCCGATCTTGCCTTGCCCTATGCCGTGCTCGCCAGTGCAGGTGCCGTCCATGGCGATGGCGCGCATATTGAGCCGCGTCACGAATTTTTCCGCCAATGCGATCCCTTTCGGGTCGTCCACGTCCATCAGCACCAGCACATGGAAATTGCCGTCGCCGGCATGGCCGACGATCGGCGCGATCAGCCCCATCTCCGCGATATCCGCTTCGGTCTCCGTGACACATTCGGCAAAGCGCGAGATCGGCACGCAGACATCGGTCGACAGGCCCTTGGCGCCCGGCCGCAGTGTCAGCGACGACCAGTAGGCATCGTGCCTGGCCTTCCACAATTTCGTTCGCTCTTCGGCGACGCTGGTCCACAGGAACGGACCGCCGCCATTTTCCTCGGCGATCATGCCGAAGGTCTCGGCCTGCTCGGCGACGCTGGCATCGCTGCCGTGGAATTCGACGAACAGGCAGGGACTCTCCGGATAGTCGAGCTTCGAATAGGTCTTCATCGCCCGCATCTGCAGTGCGTTGACCAATTCTATGCGCGCCACCGGAATGCCCATCTGGATGGTCGCGATCACCGCGTTGCACGCCGACTCGAGGCTGGGGAACGGACAAACGCCGCCTGAAATCGCCTGTGGAATGCCCTGCAGCTTCAAAGTCAGCTGTGTGATGATGCCAAGCGTGCCTTCCGAACCGATCAGCAGCCGCGTCAGATCATAGCCGGCCGAGCTTTTCTTGGCGCGCTTGCCGGTCGTCACTGCTTCCCCGTCGGCCATCACCGCCGTCAGCGACAGGACGTTCTCGCGCATCGTGCCGTAGCGCACCGCGTTGGTGCCCGACGCACGCGTCGCAGCCATGCCGCCGAGCGAGGCGTTGGCGCCCGGGTCGATCGGAAAGAACAGGCCGGTGTCGCGCAGGTGCCGGTTCAGATCCTCGCGCGTCACGCCGGGCTCGACGGTGCAGTCGAGGTCCTGCGGATTGACCGCAATGATGCGGTTCATGCGTGACGTATCGAGTGAGATGCCGCCGCCCGGCGCATTGGTGTGGCCTTCCAGCGAAGAGCCGACGCCGAAGGCAATCACCGGCACGCGATGCGCCGCGCATGCGCGCACGATCTCCTGCACCTCCTCCGTCGTCTCGGCAAAGGCGACGCCGTCCGGCGCCTGCGTCGGGATATAGGTCGTGGTGTGCGCGTGCTGGGCCCGGATCGCCTGGCCGGTCTGGAATCGCTCGCCGAGCCGCTGCTTGAGGATGCCGAGTACGGCGGCAATGCCTTCTTCGTTGCGCTCGACCGGATTGAGGTCGCTTAGAGCCATCGATTCCTCCGCGAATGGACCAGCGTCCACCTTGTT
The DNA here is from genome assembly GCF_040322175.1 of Mesorhizobium sp. M0185. Classification (NCBI taxonomy): domain Bacteria; kingdom Pseudomonadati; phylum Pseudomonadota; class Alphaproteobacteria; order Hyphomicrobiales; family Phyllobacteriaceae; genus Mesorhizobium; species Mesorhizobium sp. M0185. Next base: position 200,820 of record NZ_JAMYSY010000002.1, read on the forward strand.
CTGCATCTACGGATGCGTAGTCTCACCAACCACGCTCTGTCCAGTCCACGCTCATCCCGGCATGACGAGAAGGAAGTTTCCGATGCCCATCCCTGCCCCTTTCGTCTCTCGCGCCATGGACATCGAGGAGGCCTGGATCGACTACAACGGCCATCTCAACATGGCCTATTACAACGTGCTTTTCGATCGTTGCTCCGACGAAGCATTCGAGATGATGGGGATGGGGCCGGATTATGTGAAAGAACGACGGCTGACCATCTACACCGCGGAAGTCCATGTCTGCTACGTCCAGGAGTTGCATCTCGACCACAAGGTCACGGTCTCGTTCCAACTCCTCGACCATGACGAGAAGCGGCTGAGGGCCTATCAGGAAATCCGCCATCTCGACGGCTGGCTTGCCGCCACATCCGAAACGCTGTCGCTGCACGTCGACATGGCTGGCCCGAAGGTCGCGCCCTTCCCCGCCGACGTCCTGGCCAGGGTGGAAGCGATGCGCGCCGCCCATGCCGCCCTGCCGATGCCGGAGCGCGCCGGCCGCTCGATCGGTATTCGTCGTAAGCCGGCTTGAACCACGGTCCAACCGCCGTTAACCTTACCGAGGTTTTAACGTGAACAAGCCGAATTGAGACGTTGAACGACTCAGCGCGGCGTTGGAAAACCGTCCGCATCGAATTGCGATACGGGCGGCGGAGCAGCAGCGGTTCGGGGAACGTGCATGAAAACCGATATCAAGGTCGAGGCGGACAGGCTGGCGGCTGATCCACGCATCACCGACTATGATTTCTGGCGCTCGCTGAAGAACCTCAACAACGAGATCTTCCACATCGCCAACAACAACGAGCCGATCCCCTTCGCCATGATCCGCTGGCGCGCCATCCTGAAGCAGGCGCGGATGAAACGCGGCCACGCCTGAACGGTGCGGGAAGAAACAGACCGGCCGTCCGGTTTGCATTTCTGATGTGCTGACGAACGATCCCAAGCGTCAAGGCTGGCGCTTCACCGCCCCCAGCGGCGAGCGCGGCACCACCGGCGACGACTGGATGATCGCCGTATTGGTCATCGCGAACGGAATGATCCGGTCGATCACCCGCTCGAGCTCGGCCACCGAGGCGACATGCGCCAGCGCGATGAAACAGTCTTCACCGGTGACCCGGTCGCATTGGGCGATTTCCGGTAGGTCGCGGATGATTTCGGCTACGACAGCCAGTTGCCCCGGCACCGGCCTGATCCGCAGCCATGCCGATAGCTTCATGCCGAGCGCGGCCGGATTGATACGCACCGTATAGGCCTCGATCACACCGCTTTCCTGCAGCCGCTTGATGCGCTCGGCCACGCTCGGCGCCGACAGGCCGACCGAGCGCGCCAGTTCGGCGGTGCTGGTGCGCGCATCCTCTTCCAGCAGGCGCAGGATTTTCAGGTCCGCCGCATCCAGATCCGGATTTTCATTTCGAAGGCGTTTCAGCGGAATGCTCCTTGCTTTCGGAAAGGAAATGGCCGCAATGCCCGGCCATCATCCATATCAACGGCAAAAATCGCCTGCGATACTGACCCCATGGAAGATCGGACGCAAGCCCCAGCAGCAAGTCCGGCACTCGCCGGCCCCGCCTTTGCCTTGGCAAACGCGGTCCCGCCGCATCTCTGGTTCGGCGTCAGCGCCGTGTTCCACTATCTCGGACCGGCCTTCGCGGTGCTGCTGTTCCCGCATGTCGGCGTGCTGGGCATGGCTTGGCTGCGCATCGCCACCGCGGCACTCGTCTTTGCCCCATTGACCCGGCCATGGGCGGTCTTCGCCCGCGCCGATCGCTCGACGCGGTTGTTGCTTGTGGCTTTCGGCGTCTGCCTTGGGGTGATGAATTGCTCGTTTTACCTGGCGCTCGACCGGCTGCCGATCTCGCTGGTGGCGGCGACCGAATTCGTCGGCACCATCGGCGTTGCGCTTGTTGGCCTCAGAAGCCCGCGCAATCTCGCCGCCCTCGCAATCGCTGTCGCCGGCACCCTGTTGCTGATCGACGTCAAATGGTCGAGCGATCCCGTCGGCCTGTTCTGGGCCTTCCTCAACGGCACGCTGTTCGTTAGCTACATCGTGCTCGGCCACCGCGTCGCGCGCGGCGGCGCCGGCGATGGCATCGCCGGGCTGGGTGCCGCCATGGCGGTCGCCCTTCTCGTCGTTCTGCCGATCGGTTTCGCCGATGCTCTGCCGGCTTTCTCGGCGCCGCCGCTGCTGCTTGCGGGGGTCGGCGTCGGCATCTGCTCGTCGGTCATTCCCTATATTTGCGACCAGCTTGCCATGTCGCGGCTACCGCGCTCCAGCTTCGCGCTGATGCTGTCTTTGCTGCCGGTCACCGCGACGTTGATCGGCGTCATTGTGCTGCGGCAGGTGCCGAGCCTCACCGACTGCATCGGCATCGCGCTGGTGGTGGCCGGCGTCGCCCTTCACAAACCGGCGCCGGCGCCCACCTGATCAGGCCAGCTTCTCCTTGAGGAAAGCGATCGTCCGGCCCCAGGCGAGGTCGGCCGCCTTCTTGTCATAGCGGGCCGCCGACGTGTCGTTATTGAAGGCATGGTTGGCGCCTTCATAGACATAGACCGAGTATTCGACATGAGCCGCGTCGAGTGCCTTCTTGAAGGCATCGATACCGGCATTGGTGCGGGTGTCGAGCCCGGCATAATGCAGCATGAGCGCGGCCTTGATCTTCGGCACGTCCTCGGCCTTTGGCTGCATGCCGTAATAGGCGACGGCGGCGGCGAGGTCCGGCGCGTTGACGGCCAGCATGTTCACCGTGCCGCCGCCCCAGCAGAAGCCGACGGCGCCGACTTTGCCGTTGCCGTCCTTGTAGCCTTTGAGGTAGGCGACCGTTGCCACGGCATTGGCGGCGACCTGTGCTGGATCGAGCTGGGAAAACAGGTCACGTGCCCTGTTTTCATCGTCCGGCGTGCCGCCGAGCGGTGTCATGAAGTCCGGCGCAAGCGCCACGAACCCTTCCAGCGCAACGCGCCGCGCCACATCGCGAATATGCGGGTTGAGACCCCTGTTCTCGTGCACCACGATGACGGTGCCGAGCTTGCCGGTCTGGTCCGCCGGCTTGACCAGATAGCCCTTCATCTCGCCGGCGCTGCCGGGATAGCTGATGTCCTCGCCTTTCACCCGCGGATCGTCTTCCGCCACGATTGCCGCCTGGGCCGAATTCGCCGCCAGCAGCGGCGCGATCGCGGCCGCTGCCGCACCCGATCCGGCAAGCCTGGTCAATTGCTCCATGAAGCGCCGCCGGTCGAGCGTCAGATGCGTGTATTCGTCATAGGCGTCGATCATCGCCTGGGTAATGACAGGCTCGGCGGCAGTGGGTTCGGCAGGTGTTGTCATGGCGCGCTCCTCGTCGGCGCCCCCCGCGGCAACATAGAGCCGAAGCTTGCCTGGTCCAGTCACGGCTGAGTGAGGCTGCCATAAGTCCCTGCGCGAGGGCCGTGATGCCGCTAGCCCCACTGTCGTTAAATTTTGGTCCTTTGTGGCAATGCTAAATGCACGCACCACAATGTAAAAAGAAGTTACCGGGCTATGCCTCACTCGGGCCATTTGGCGAACGACAATGGCCATTTGGCGGGAAAAGAATGCCTGATTGACGACGAAGGAACACGCCCATGACCTTTCCCTCCCCGCTTCTGGCAAGTGGGTTCGCCCTCGCCGCTATGGCTTTGCTGGCGCTGCGGTTCACTGCCTTCACCGCCTTCAAACGATCGTTGATCAAGATCCGCGCCAACCGGCACCCGCCCGCAAACACCAAAGCCTGAGGAAAGGTCATGGACGTTCAGGACATCATCAACACCGTCTCCCAGAAATCCGGTCTCAACCAGGCTTTGACGGAAAAGATCGCCGGCACGATTTTCTCGGTGCTCGAACACGAGGCGGAAGGCACGACCCTGTCCAGCTTCTTCGCCAAAATCCCGGGAGCCGACGCCCTGGCCAAGCAATATGATGTCATGGCTCCCGGCGCAGCTTCCGGTGGTGGCCTCCTGTCCTCGCTGGAGGGCGCGCTCGGTGGCGCTCTCGGCGAAAAGACCGGCGCGCTGATCAACGGCGTCGCCATACTCAAGGCATCAGGCCTTACGCTCGCACAGATCAGCCAGGCCGGCACGATGCTGGTCCAGCAGGCCGAGGCAGCCGCCGGCCCGCAGCTGACCAGTGAGGTACTTGCATCGGTACCCGACCTGAAAGGGCATCTCGGGCTCTGAAGGAACTTCTCTATTTCGGCAGCGTATAAGCCATCACATAGTCGCCCGGCTTGGTACCGACCGAGCCGTGGCCGCCGGCAACGATGACGACGAACTGGCGTCCGTCGGCTACCGTGTAGGTCATCGGTGTCGACTGCCCGCCCGCCGGCAGCCGCGCCTGCCAGAGCTGTTTGCCGGTCGTCAGGTCATAAGCGCGCACATAGTCATCGACCGCCGCACCGAGGAAGGCGACGCCGCCGGCAGTGATCATCGGCCCGCCAATGCCGGGCACGCCGACCTTGAATGGCAGTGGCAATGGCGTCATGTCGTAGACGGTGCCGTTGCGATGCTTGTAGACGATCTTGCCGGTCCGAAGGTCGGCGCCCGCCACATAGCCCCAGGGCGGCGCCTGGCAGGGAATGCCGAGCGGCGACAGGAACGGCTTCAATATGACTGCGTAAGGCGCACCGTCATTGCGGTTCAGGCCCTGTTCGCTGCCCTTGGTGTCGCCGGGCGGCGGCACGTCGGCGCGCGGCACCAGCTTGGAGATGAACGCCAGGTATGTCGGCATGCCGAACATCACCTGCCGGACCGGATCGACTGCCACGCCGCCCCAGTTGAAGGCGCCGAAATTGCCGGGGTAGATCAGTGAGCCCTGCAGCGACGGCGGCGTGTAGCGGCCCTCATAGCGCAACTTCCGGAGCTCGATCCGGCAGGCCAGCTGGTCGAACATGGTAATGCCCCACATGTCGGCGCCGGTCAGCGGTTTCGGACTGAAGCTGAGGTCCGAGAGCGGCTGCGTCGGCGAGGTATGGTCGCCTTCGATCGCGCCGCCCGGCGCCGGCACTTCCTTGACCGGAACGATCGGCTCGCCGCTGCGCCGGTCGAGCACATAGAGGTCGCCCTGCTTGGTCGGCCCGACCAGCGCCGGCACCACGCCACTTTCCGTGGTGATGTCGACCAGCGTCGGCTGCGCCGGCACGTCCATGTCCCAGAGATCGTGGTGCACGGTCTGCCGCACCCAGCGCAATTGTCCGCTGTTGAGATCGAGCGCGGTGATCGACGAGGAGAATTTCTCGTCATTGGCGCTGCGCCCGGCGCCGAGCTGGTCCGGCGTCTTGTTGCCGAGCGGCACATAAAGCAGGCCGAGCTTCTCGTCGGCGCTTGCCGTCGACCACATGTTGGGTGAGTTGTTGGTGTAGGTCTGGTCCGGCGGCAGCGGCATCGTCTGGTCGGGATTGCCCGAATCCCAATTCCACAACAGCGCGCCGGTGTCGGCATCGTAGGCACGGATGACCCCGGACGGCTCCTGCGTCGAATAATTGTCGTTGACCGCGCCGCCGACGATGATCTTGTTGGCGACGATCAGCGGCGCCGAGGTCGAATAATAATAGCCCGGCTTCGGATATGGCATGTTGGCGAGCAGGTTCAGCGTGCCGCCTTCGGCGAAAGTCGGGCAGACCTGGCCATTCGCCGCATCGAGCGCGATCAGCCGGGCGTCGGATGTCGGCAGGTAGATGCGTGTGGCGCAGGGCTGGCCGGCGGCGACCTTGGCATCGGCATAATAGGCCACGCCGCGGCAGGTCTGGTGCTGGCGGTCCTTGTTGAGCTTGACCTGCGGATCGAAGCGCCATTTCTCCTTACCGCTCGCGGCATCGATCGCGATGGCGAAATTATGCGGCGTGCAGATGTAGAGCGTGTCGGCGATTTTTAGCGGCGTCACCTGATAGGTCGTCTCGCCGATGTCGTCGGGCCCTTTCACGTCGCCGGTGCGATAGGTCCAGGCCGGCTGCAGATTGGCAACGTTTTCGGCGGTGATCTGGTCGAGCGGCGAATAGCGCTGGCCGTATTGCGTGCGACCGTAATAGTGCCATTCGCCAGCCGGCACGTTGCCGCCAAGATCGGCCGTCGGCGTCACCTTGTCGGTGTTGAGTTCACCCGTAATATCCTTTGGATCGGTCGTCATCGAATAGCCGGCGACGGCAAGCGAGGCCAGCACGGCGAGGATCAGCGGCGCGCGTCCGTCGGGACCGGTAAGCCCGCGCCGCGCCCATGGCGTCAACAGCCATAGCGCGACAAGCACGATGATGCCGCCGCGCGGGCCGAGCTCCCACCAGTCGAAGCCGATCTCCCAGACCGCCCAGGCGAGCGTGCCGAGCACGATCGCCGCGTAGAGCCACAGCGCCGTGGATCTGCGCCTGTAGAGCAGCCAGGCCGCGACAAGGAAAGCTAGACCGACGATGACGTAGTACCAGCTGCCGCCCAGCGTCACGAGCCAGATGCCGCCGCCGCCAATCGCCAGGCCGATGAGGAAAAGGATCAGGGAGGTGATGACCACAGCCAAGACGGTGCTCCTTCGACTGGTGCGCTCCGCGACGCGTCCATGGGCAACCCCGCATTGCGTTCCTGCCCCCACGCAACTTTCTCCGGCCCGCTTCCCCTGTCAAGCAAGCTCGGCGTTTTACGGTGCCGGCCCATCGCAAGCCCGGCGTTTTGGTTAGCAGACCCATTCAGATTGTGAGTCTACCGACTGGACAGAGAACAAAACGGAGACACTTCTGGCCTTTCGCTGCCGAATCACTACATTCGGGGGGAGATGTCCGGCTTTTCGGAAGACATGCCCTTTTTTGACGAACCGAACGCGCGGCCCGTGGCCCCGTCGGGCATTGCCGCGCGCGCCATGGCTGCCCGCAGCAACCAGAACAACGCGCCCGATTATCTCAACGGCCTCAACCCCGAGCAGCGGCTGGCGGTGGAAACCACCGAAGGCCCGGTGCTGGTGCTGGCCGGCGCCGGCACCGGCAAAACGCGCGTCCTGACCACCCGCATCGCCCACATCCTTGCCACCGGCAAGGCTTTCCCCTCGCAGATCCTCGCCGTCACCTTCACCAACAAGGCGGCGCGCGAGATGAAGCAGCGCATCGGCCTGTTGATCGGCGAAGGCAATGTCGAGGGCATGCCGTGGCTCGGCACCTTCCACTCGATTGGAGTGAAGCTGCTGCGCAGACATGCCGAGCTGGCCGGGCTCAAATCCGACTTCACCATTCTCGACACCGACGATGTCGTGCGCCTGATCAAGCAGCTTATCCAGGCCGAAGGGCTGGACGACAAGCGCTGGCCGGCCAAGCAGTTCGCCCAGATGATCGACGGCTGGAAGAACAAGGGCCTCGGTCCCGCCGACATCCCCGAGGGCGATGCCCGTGCCTTCGCCAACGGCAAGGGCCGCGAGCTCTATAAGGCCTATCAGGAGCGGCTGAAAACGCTGAACGCTTGCGACTTCGGCGATCTCCTATGCCACCCGATCCGCATCTTCCGCGCCAATCCGGACGTGCTGAAGGAATACCATAAGCGCTTCCGCTACATCCTCGTCGACGAATATCAGGACACCAACACCGCCCAGTACATGTGGCTGCGGCTGTTGGCACAACGGCCGCAATCCTCCCCCCTTGAGGGGGAGGTGCCCGCGAAGCGGGCGGAGGGGGTTGCCGCAGAAGGCACCGCTAGAGCGTCGAGCACTGCCGCCGGTAGGTCGAGCACTGCCGCACGGACCCCACCCGACCGGGCTTCGCCCGGCCACCCTCCCCTCGAGGGGGAGGGAAGCCCGCGCCTGTCCACCGTAAATATCTGCTGCGTCGGCGACGACGACCAGTCGATCTATGGCTGGCGCGGCGCCGAGGTCGACAACATCCTGCGCTTCGACAAGGATTTCCCCGGCGCCACCATCATCCGGCTGGAGCGCAACTATCGCTCGACCGCGCACATCCTCGGCACCGCCTCCCACCTCATCGCCCACAATGAGGGCCGTTTCGGCAAGACGCTGTTCACCGAAAAGATCGCCGAGGACGACGAGAAGGTGCATGTCCACGCCGCCTGGGATTCCGAGGAGGAGGCCCGCGCCGTCGGCGAGACCATCGAGGCCTATCAGCGCCAGAAGCACAATCTCAACGACATGGCGATCCTCGTCCGCGCCTCCTTCCAGATGCGCGAATTCGAGGACCGCTTCGTCACGCTCGGCCTCAACTACCGCGTCATCGGCGGCCCGCGCTTCTACGAGCGCCTCGAAATCCGCGATGCGCTGGCCTTCTTCCGCGTCGTCGCGCAAGGCGCCGACGACCTCGCCTTCGAGCGCATCGTCAACGTGCCGAAGCGCGGCCTTGGCGAGGCCACCATCCGCCAGATCCACGACACCGCACGCGCCCTGCGCATCCCGATGCTGGAGGCGGCGGCAAAACTCGCCGAAAGCGACGAGTTGAAGCCGAAGCCGCGCGCCGCACTGCGCGAGGTATCGGCCAATTTCGAGCGCTGGCAGAAGGCGCTGGAAACCACGCCGCACACCGAGCTCGCCGAGACCATTCTCGAGGAGAGCGGCTACACCGACATGTGGAAGAACGACCGCTCGGTTGAAGCGCCCGGCCGGCTCGAGAACTTAAAAGAACTGATCCGCTCCATGGAGGAGTACGAATCGCTGCGCTCCTTCCTCGAACACGTCGCACTCGTCATGGACGCCGAGCAGAACGCCGAGCTCGACGCCGTTAACATCATGACGCTGCATTCGGCCAAGGGCCTCGAATTCGAGACCGTTTTTCTCCCTGGTTGGGAGGAAGGTCTTTTTCCGCACCAGCGCTCGCTCGACGAGGGTGGCCGCTCCGGGCTGGAGGAGGAGCGCCGGCTTGCCTATGTCGGCTTGACCCGCGCCAAGAAGAACCTGCACATCTGGTTCGTCTCCAACCGCCGCATCCACGGCCTCTGGCAGTCGACCATCCCGTCACGCTTCCTCGACGAGTTGCCGGAAGCCCATGTCGAGGTCGCCGAGAGCGGCAACAGCTACGGCGGTTACGGCAATTCCTACGGCGGCGGCTCGTTCGCCTCCGGTCGCGGCGGCCAAGGGGCAGGCAGGCAGAACCCCTATGGAGCATCGCGCTTCGACAACATTGGCGGCAATAACGGTGCTGAAAAATCCGGCGCTTTCTCCAGCACCTATGCGACACCGGGCTGGCAGCGCGCCCAAGCCAACCGCACCGAGGCCACCGACCGCAATTGGGGCACGCGCTCCGGCCACCAGGTCGAGCGCATCGGCTATGGCGAAACCGACTCCGGCTACGGCGCCGGCCGCACCTCGGTCAAGGGCCGCACAATCGACGGCGAGCTGGTCGCCAAATCCGTCGCCGACACGCCGTCCCCCTTCAGCGTCGGCGACCGCGTCTTCCACCAGAAATTCGGCAACGGCAACATCTCGGCCATCGAAGGCAACAAGCTGACCATCGACTTCGACAAAGCCGGCCAGAAACGCGTGCTGGACGGGTTTGTCACCGGGGTGTGAGGCCGCCGGGCGCTAGCGATACCGCGCCTGGTTCCACTTATGGCCGAGCAGCGACAGGATGATGATCAGGCCGTTGAAGAACTGGACATAGAAGCCGCTCAGGCCTGCCGCCACCACGCCGGTCTGGATGAACGAGACGGTGACCGCGCCGATCGCGCCGCCGACAACAGTGCCGATGCCGCCCCAGGTCGGGGTGCCGCCGACGAACACCGATGCCAGCACCGGCAGCAGATAGCCGTCGCCGGCGGTCGGCCACCAGGTGAAGTTGATCATCACCGAGAACGTGCCGGCGATTGCCGCGCCGATGCCGACGAAGACGAACACTTTTACGCGCACGCGCTTGACGTCGATACCCATCTGCTGGGCGCTGTCTGGATTGTCGCCGACCACCTTGACCTGGGCACCGAAGCGATGGCGGTTGTAAAGCAGCGCCGACAGCACGACGAAGCCGATGGCCCAGAAGATCTGCACCGGAATGCCGTAAAGCTGGCTGGAGAAGATCTTGTAGGCCCAGCTGTCGGCAAGGCCGGTCAGCGCCGTTGACCTGCCCTCGTTGATGATCTGGATCAGGCCGCGCAGCAGGAAATTCATGCCGAGCGTGGCGATCAGCGACGACAGCCCGCCATAGACGACCAGCGAGCCGACCAGGAAGCCGAGCAGCATGCCGGTGACGATTGCGGCGGCGATGCCGAGGAACGGGTCGTAGCCAGCCTGCACGACCAGCGCAAACACCCAGGAGGCAAAGCCCATCGTCGCCGGAAACGACAGGTCGATCTCGCCGCAAGTGACGACGAAGACCAGCGGCACCACCACGAACAGCGCCACCGGCAGCGTGGTGAGTACGGAGCTGTAGAGATACCAGGTGGTGAACACGATCGGGTTGGCGATCATGAACACCGCCATCATGACGATGAACACGGCAAGCGTGCCGAGCGCGGCGCGGTTGTCGAGAATGAACCCGCGCAGCCAATTGTCGGACGGGTGTCTCCACTCTTTCCCGGCGGCCTCATTATGCGTGCCGCCGAGGGGGCTCTGCAGATCGGGTTCCATGGTCTTGCTCATCGTGCCGCCCTCCCCGCATCGCCCGCGTCGTGCAACCCCGGCAATCCGCTGGGGTGGGCGACGTCTTCCATGAAATTGATCAGGTCTTCGGCCGATTTGACCTCGCTGCGGTCGGCGGTGAGCGCGACCTTGCCGCGGTCCAGCACCACGAAGCGATCGGCGATATCGAAGACGTGGTGGATGTTGTGGCCGATGAACAGGATCGAGCGCCCGCTCGCCCGCACCTGGCGCACGAAGTGGAAGACCTTGGCGGTCTCGGTCAGCGATAGCGCGGTCGTCGGTTCGTCGAGGACTATCAGCTCCGCCTTCTTATAGATGGCCCGCGCGATCGCCACGCCCTGTCGTTCGCCGCCCGAGAGCTGGCCGACGATCGACTGTGGCGTGAACACTTTCGAGGTGAAGCCGATCTCGCGCATCAGCCGGCTCGCCTCCGCGATCTCCTTGTTGACCTTCAGCCAGCCAAGCCAGCCGGTGAGCTCGCGGCCCATGAAGATGTTGCGCACGATCGTCTGCTGCACAGCGAGCGCCCGGTCCTGGAACACCGTCTCGATGCCGGCGTCGCGCGAGCGCGCAGGGCTCCATCCGGTCACCGGCTTGCCGCGGACGAGAATCTCGCCGCTAGTCGGTTTGACCACGCCGGACAGGATCTTGATCAGCGTCGACTTGCCGGCGCCATTATCGCCGATCAGGCCGACCACCTCGCCTCGATCGACGCTGAGATTGACCCCGCCAAGCGCATAGACCTGGCCATAGGACTTGCTGATGTCGCGCAGTTCGATAATGCGTTCGGCCATGGCGATCCTCGCTTGATTGTCGCGTGCCGGCCTTTTCGCCGGCGGTCCCGCCGGCCGGGCTCGATCCCGGCCGGCGGCTTGGGAGGTCAGCGCAGCGCCTGCTTGGCGAGCTCGGCGACGATCTCGTAATTCTGCGGCGTGACGAAGCCGGCGCCGGTATCGACATTCATCGGTGCGAGACCCAGCACAACCTGCTGGCAGAGGCTGAGGATCGGCAGATAGCCTTGCAAGAACGGCTGCTGGTCGGCCGTCAGCTGCACCCAGCCGCCCTTGAAGCCCTCGACGATCTGCGGGCTGGTGTCGAAGCCGAAGTTGAAGATATCGCCCGGCTTCCTGCCCGCCGCCTGCATGTAAGTCGGGACGTTGCCCAGCATCTGTCCGCCGGGATAGCCAACCGCCTTGACGTCGGGATTGTTGAGCAGTGCCGCGGTGATCACCGGAAGGGCCAGATTGGGGTCGGAAGCCCATTCGCCGCTCGGTGGCGAGGAGAGCTGTATGACCTCGACGCCCGCTTCCTTGAGGGCAGCGACAGTGCCGCGTTCTCGCGCGCCGCGGCTCTCGTTCTCGAACGGGCCGATCATGATTGCCTTGTCGCCGGCCTTGAGCCCGGCCAGCTTGACCGCCTCGGCGCCAAGCGCGCGGCCCTGCTGCTCCTGCTGGGCACCGACATAGCCGCCGCCGAACGCCGCCGTGACCGTCGGCACCGGCACGTTCTGGTACATCATCTTGATGCCGTCCTTGTGCGCCTGTTCGGCCAGCGGCATGATCGCGGCGTCGCCGGGGTGGCCCATCATGGCGATGCCTTGGGGCTTGACCGCGACAGCCTCGCGCAATTGCTGCACCATCTTCTCGACATCCCACTGGGAAAAGATGTAGTCGACCTTCGGCCCGAGATCGGCCGCCGCCTGCTTGGCACCATTATAGACGATCGTGCCGAAGGCATCGCCCTCGGCGCCGCCGACGAAGAAGCGGATATGGACATCCTTGCACCACTGGGCATCGAGCGCCTGCGCCGGCAAGGTCGAGAGTGCGGCGGCGAGCGCCATCGCGGCCGCCGCGACGGTCGAGCGCAGAACTGTCCTTCTCATCGTAATGCTCATGCACTTATCCTCCCTTTGTTCCCTCGCTAGCCGAGGGGTTTTGACGATCGCTTCGGCATTGCGCCGCAATCTTTCGCTGGCCGGCACCTCCCGCCGGCTTGTCCTGTTTTTATGCATGTCGTCATCGCAAAACCGCTGGGCACTTTTGCGCGACATGCATTAGCCTCACACCGAGTTCGGCAGATAGCTCGCGCCTCCCCGGCATTGTTGGAGATAGTCCAGCGCACGCGCCTGGCCGGTGATCTCGAGATCGCCGCGGTAGACCGGGTCGTGCCAGCCCTCAATGTCGATGGCACCTTTGTAGCCGGCCAGCCGCAGCTCGCTGATCACCCGCGTCCAGTCGCTATCGCCGAAGCCAGGGGTGCGCATCTGCACGAACGGCAGGCGACCGAACACGCCGTGTTCGCGGATCACGTCCCAGCGCACCGTCGCGTCCTTACCGTGGACGTGGAAGATACGCGGCGCCCATTTGCGGATCTGCGGGATCGGATCGATCAGATAGACCAGCTGGTGGCAGGGCTCCCACTCCAGGCCGAGATTGTCGTCCGGCAATTCGTTGAACATCAGCTCCCAGGCGTCCGGATTGTGGGCGATGTTCCAGTCGCCGCTGGCCCAGTTGCCGTCCATGGCGCAGTTCTCGAAGGCGATGCGCACGCCCTTGTCGGCGGCCCGCTTTGCCAGCTTCCCCCAGACCTCGCGGAAGCGCGGCAGGCTGTCGGGCAGCGGCTTGCCGCGGATGCGGCCAGTAAAGCCGCTGACCACATTGGTGCCGAACAGATGCGCGTTGTCGATGATCGTTTCCCACGCCTGGAGCACGCCGCGATCGACTTCACCGCTCTCCAGCGGATTGCCGAACACCCCGATTGACGAGACGACGACATCGGCATCGCCGATCGCCTCGCGGATCTCGCCCGCCAACCGCGGAATGTTCTTGCCGCCCAGCGTCTGCCAGAAGAACGGCTGGATGCTCTCGAAGCCGAGCGGCAGGATCTGCCTGACATAGGCGGCCGGGTCGTCCAGATTGGCCCGCACCATGGTGCCGATCCTGATGTCGAGCAGCGGGTTTGGCATCATGATCCTTCCTGTGAGGCGATAGCGACCCGGCGCCCGGTTTCGGCGCTCTCGATTGCGGCGAAAACCATGGCCAGGCTCTTGATGTTGTCGGCGCCGCGCGTCTCCGGTTCGGTGCCGGTCTCGACGGCGCGGACGAAATCCTGGATGATGCCGAGATGGCCGCCGACGCGATCTGCCGGGTCGAGCGGCGGCACGGCTATCGGTTCGGTGCGGTCGAACAGGCCTTCACGGACCGGCCGCACGACTTCCGCCTTCAACCCGTCCGCGCCATCCCAGACAATGCTGCCGCGCTCGGCGACGATCCGCCATGTGCTGTCCCAGCTGGTACGGAAGCCGGCCGCGCACCAGCTGCCGGCATAGGTGAACAGCTTGCCGCCGCCGAGGTCGAAGCTTGCGGTTGCCGACGACCCTTGCCGATACCAGGAATTGGTCGGCTCCCACTCGTGGCAATAGACGCCGGCCGGTTCGCCGGCCACCATGTAGCGGGCCGCATCGAATGTGTGGATCGCCATATCGAGCAGCAGCACATGGCGCATCTCTTCGCGAAAACCGCCGAAATGCGGCGCCACGAAGAAATCGGCGTGGATGCTGGTTGGCGCACCAATGGCGCCGGAATCGAGAAAGCGCCGGATGCGCCTGACGTTGGCGACATAGCGGCGGTTCTGCACGACGGCATGGATGCGGCCGGCGCTGCGGGCCGCCTCGACAATGGCACGCGCATTGTCCGGGCTGTCGGCCAGCGGCTTTTCGGTCAAGAGATGGCAATGGTGGGCAAAGGCGGAAAGCGCGACCTCGCGGCGGGCGGCGGGAACCACGACGTCGAATACCGCGTCGGGCCTGGCCTGGTCGAGCACGGCGTCGAGGTCGGTTCCGATGACGGCGCCGGAAAGCTCGTATTCGCGCGCCCTTGCCCGCGCCCTTTCGGCGTCGAGATCAACCAGGCCGACAATGGCGAGCCCGTCGATCTGCTTGGCCGCATCGAGCCAGGCCTTGCTCATCGCGCCGCAGCCGACCAGGACGACATTGATCATCCAGCACTCCTCCCTCTCGGCCCCTCCAGACCGATCGTCACGGCGTTCACGGCAGGGCCGCAAACGTTTCTTCCGTAAACGTTTACGAGAACACACCCGATGGCGTAGAATGTCAATTGGCCGATAGCGAAAAACGTGATGCCGGCTTGGCCTGAAGAGCGGCCGGTGCTAGCCAAGCAAGGGGGAGAACTGTCCTTTGGCGTCCAGTATTCACGACCTTGCGCGTCACCTGAATATTTCCATCGGCACGGTGTCGCGCGCGCTCAACGGCCGCGCCGACGTCAATGCCGACACGCGCCAGCGCGTGCTCGATGCGGCCAAGAAGCTGAACTATTCACCGAACCAGTCCGGCCGCAGCCTGCGGCGCGGCGCCACCCATTCGATCGCCTTCATGCTGCAGCCGCATCCGGGCGACCAGGAATATGGCGAGCCGTTCTTCATTCCGTTCCTGACCGGGTTGCAGGCCAAGCTCGCCGAAAGCGGCCTTGACCTGATCGTAGTGATGGGCGCGCCGGGCGACTATCAGCAGGAGCGCCTGCGCCGTGTCGTCGAGACGCGGCGGGCCGATGCGGTGGTGCTGGCCTGGACGCGGCGCGAGGACGAGCGCATCGACTATCTGACCCAGGCCGGTTTCCCGTTCGCGACGCTCGGCCGCAGCCGCTCCGGCGGCGATTCCTATCCCTCGCTCGACCTCGATTTCGAAAAAGCCGGGGCTGACGCGGTCGATCGTCTCGTCGCGCGCGGTCACCGCCGCATCGCCGCCATCCGCCCGTCGCTCGACCTCAATTTCGGCTATCTGTTCCTCGCCGGCTATCGCAAGGCGTTGCGGCGGCACGGCATCGAGTTCGACCCCGAACTGATCGCCGACGGCTTCATCAACGAGGCCGGCGGCTACGCCGTGACGCCGAAGGTCATGCGCTCCAAGGACCCGCCGACGGCCATCATCTTCAACAATGACGCGATGGCGCTTGGCGGCTGCAAGGCTTTGGCCGAGGCCGGCATCAGGCCCGGCCACGACGTCGCGGTGATCGTCATCGTCGACACGCCGCTTTGCCGCTATTTTTCGCCGGCGCTGACCGGCTTCCGACCGGCGCTGGAGCCGATGGGCGAGCGGTTGGCCGAAATGCTGCTGGCATCGATCCCGGCTTACGCCGGCGCCGAAGGCGCACGCATCATCCGTGAAGTCTGGCCGCTGGAACTGATCGCGCGCGACAGCGATTGAATCGCGGCGGTCACTGAGCAGGCTCAGATTGAACAAGACCCCCGCGCTCGCGCTCCGGCGTTGCGACCAGCGAGGCAGCGGCGGCATTGGCGGCGGCAAGTGCCGCCTCGACGGGCTCTCTACGCGCAAGCCACGCCGCAAAGGCGCCGACGAATTCATCACCGGCACCGTGGGTGCTGACCACCTCCACCGGCATCGCCGGCAAGGCGAATGCCTGGCCGTCGCGGTCGCAATAGGCAACGCCCTCGCCGCCGGCCGTGACGATTGCAGCCGGATAGAAACCGACGAGCATGCCGGCCGCCTTCGCAGCACCCTCGAGCGTGTCGACGACCGAAACGCCGGCCAGGAACTCCGCCTCGATGGCGTTGACGATGACGATGTCGGTCAGCGCGATCAGTTCGGCTGTCAGCTTTCGCGCCGGCGCCGCATTGAGAACGACGCGGCCGCCATACGCCTTCACCGCTCGCGCCGCGGCGATATTGGCGGCTTCCGGCACCTCGTTCTGCAGCAGCAGAACCGCCGTTTGCGCGATCAGCTCGGCCGCCTCAGTAATGTCCTTTTCGCCGAGAGTGAGATTGCTGCCCGAGACGATCACCGCGCCATAGTCGCCGCTGTCGTCGAAAATCGCTACGCTCATCCCCGAGCCGGCGCCCGAAGCCACTCCCACGAAGCGCTGGTCGATGCCGTTGCGATCGAGATTGTCGAGAAGCGCGCGGCCGAAATCATCGTCGCCGACAGCTCCGATCATCGCCGCACGCACGCCGGCCCGCGCTGCCGACACCGCCTGGTTGCCGCCCTTGCCGCCGCATTTCGGTTGCCAGGCATGACCGGTCACCGTTTCGCCCTTGCGCGGGCGATCGGCGGCTTCGACCATGATGTCGTAATGCAGGCTGCCGAATACGGTCACCAGCGGCGGGGAAGCCGTCATGTGCCCTTATCTTTCCGTTTCGACGTCACCGCAGACATGGTGCGGCCGAGATTGCGCTCCGCCGCCTGGTAGTCGCGTTGCGCGACCGCGACGAACAGCGCATCGAGGATGTTGAGCTGGGCAATGCGCGCCGCCGCGTTCTCACCCATCAACGGCGAGCCTTGCGCGGTCGAGCAGAGCACGATGTCGGCGACGGCTGCCAATGGCGAGTTGTCATAGTTGGTGATTGCCAGCGTGCGCGCGCCGCTTTTGCGCGCAAGTTGGATGGCGTCGATGACGGCGCTCGTGTTGCCGGAATGCGAAAAGCCGACGGCGATGTCGTCGGCGCCGAGCAGCGAGGCCGACATCAGCATCATGTGCGAATCGTCGTAAACGGAGGTGCGGATGCCGATGCGCAGGAATTTGTGCGAGACGTCGCGCGCGATCTGCGCCGAGCCGCCGACGCCGTAGAAATCGCGATTCCTGGCGCGGTAAAGCAGATCGGCGGCACGGTCGAAATCGTCCATGTCGAGGATGGCGAGCGTCTCCTCCAGCGCCTGGATAGAGGTGCGGAACACCTTCTGCACGATCTCGGCCGAACTGTCGTCCACCGACAGCTCCTGATGCATCTCGGCGGTCGGCAGGCGGCTGTATTCATAGACCGCCGTGCGAAAATCGCGATAGCCGGAAAAACCCAGCTTCTTGGCGATCTTGACCACCATCGCCTCCGAGACACCGGCCTCCTCGGCGATCTGCTTGAGCGGTATGGTCTCGTCGAAGCCGCGCCGTCCGAAGACGGTTTCAACCACCTTCGCCTCGAGCGGCGTCAGATGCGGCATCATCATGCGAATGCGCGGTCCTACTGCTTTCAGGTCCAGCCCGGTCAAGGTCATCCACGTCCCCTCGTCACGCGATCGATAAGCATCGCGGCGAGGATTATAAGGCCAGTTGCCAGGAGCTGATAGAAGGACTGCACGTTCATCAGCGTCAGGCCGTTGCGCATGCTGCCAAGGATGACGGCACCCAGGATGGTGCCGACGACGCTGCCCTTGCCGCCCATCAGCGAGGCACCGCCGATCGCCGCCGCTGCTATGGCGTCGAGCTCCCAGAGATTGCCCAGAATGGGTTCGGCCGCACCCAGCCGGCCGATCAGGATCTGCGCTGCAAGCGCTGCCAGCAGGCCCGAGATCATATAGGCGGCGATCTTGGTGCGGGCGATCGGCACGCCGGCTATGTAGGCCGCCTCCTCATTGCCGCCGACGGCGAGCAGATATTCGCCAAACGGCGTCTTCTTGAGGATGATCCAGGCAATCAGCGCGACCACGGCCACGATGATGACCGCCAACGGCAATCCGAACAGCGAGCCGTTGAAGATGGCACGGAAGCCGGCAGGCAGGCCGAGCACCGGATTGCCGCCGGTATAGATCAGCGCCAGCGCCCGGTAGGTGCTGAGCGTCCCCAGCGTGACGATGAAGGGCTGCAGCCCGACATAGGCAACCAGCACGCCGTTAAGCAGGCCGCAGGCGAGGCCGATGGCGAAGCCAGCGGCGATGGCCAGCGGAAACGGCACACCGGCAACCAGCATCGAGGCCGAGATGACCGCCGAAAGGGCTGCCGTCGGCCCGACGGACAGGTCGATGCCGCCCGAGATGATGACCAGCGTCATGCCCAACGCCAGGCAGGCATTGATGCTCGACTGCTGCAGGATGTTGATCAGGTTACGCTCGGCAAAGAAGCCGGGGACCAGCGCCCCGAAGACGGCGAGGATCACCACCAGGCCGATCAGCGTGCCGGCGTCGCGCACGGAAAACCGGTGCAGGAAATCTGCCCTTGGGCGCGCTGCTGTGTGTTGGGTTATATCGGTCATCCGCTGGTCCTGTCTGTTATGCACCGGCCCGATGGCCTTGCGCCTTGCCGGCCTCAATCTCCGTTTGGGGTATGGCGTACGCGGCGATCGCCTGTTCGCTGAGACTTGCGCGGCCCAGTTCGGCGGCGACCGTGCCGTCGCGCATGACCAGCACGCGGTCGGCGAGCCGGATCACCTCGGGGAGTTCGGACGACACGACGATTACCGAATGGCCTTCGGCGGCGAGTTCCTCGATCAGGTGGTAGATCTCCGCCTTGGCGCCGACATCGATGCCGCGCGTCGGCTCGTCGAACAGAAGGATCCGCGTTCCCGCCGCCAGCCAGCGGCCGATGATCGCTTTCTGCTGGTTGCCGCCGCTGAACAGCCGAATTGGCCGGTCGAGCAGGAACGGCCTGAGATTGACTCGCTTCATCTTCTCGGCTGCGACGCGCTTCAGCCGGCGGTGGTCGATGAGGCCGCGCGGCGCGAACACGCCCATCGAGGCCAGCGCCATGTTGCTGGAGATCGACCGCAACGGCACGATGCCTTCGCGCTTGCGCTCCTCCGGCACCAGGCCGATGCCGGCCGCGATCGCGTCGCGCGGACTGGAAAGCTTTACCGCCTTGCCGTCGATCTCTATTGCGCCTGATGAGGCCCGGTCGGCGCCGGTCAGCAGCCGCAGCAGCTCGGTGCGGCCGGAGCCGACCAGTCCGGCAATGCCCAACACCTCGCCGCGATGCAGGTCGAACGAAACGTCACGGACCTTGGTTGCCGAGGCGAGGCCACGCACGCTCAGCCTGATCTCGGGGGAAGCATGCGAGCGGTGTTGTTCCTGGGCAAGCTCGCGGCCGACCATCATCGAAACGACGGCCTTTTCCGACACCTGCGCGAGATCGACGGTTTCGACCACAACGCCGTCGCGCATGACAGTGGCGCGCTCGCAGATGCCGAACACCTCGTCCAGCTTGTGCGAGACATAGATGACGGCGACACCGTCGCGTGCCAGACCGGCAATGACTTCCGCCAGCTGTTCGAACTCGCTCGGCGTGAGGCTCGACGTCGGCTCGTCCATCGCCACGATCCTGGCGCGGTCGAGCAGCGCCCGGGCGATCTCGACGATCTGCCGCTGCGCCACCTTCAGGCTGCCAAGCGGGGCTGCCGGATCGATGGTTGGGTCGATGGCGGCCAGCGCTTCCGCAGCGCGGCTTTCCTGCTCGCGCCGTGCGACGAAGACGCCGCCGCGCGTCAACGGATGGCCGAGAAACATGTTCTGGGCGACGCTGAGGCGTGGCACCTGCTGTAATTCCTGATGGATCATCGCCACGCCCGCGGCGCGTGCGGCGACCGGATTGTTCAGCATCACCGGCTTGCCGTCGATCAGCACGCTTCCCGCCGTCGGTCGGTAGACGCCTGACAGTATGCGCAGCAGCGTCGATTTGCCGGCGCCGTTTTCACCGAGCAGGCCATGGATCTCGCCGGCGCCGACCGAAAACGACACTTCGCTCAGCGCCCGCACAGCCGGAAACTCTTTGGAAATGCCCTCGAATTGCAGCCGCGCTGACATTGCTTCGGTTCTCCAGGCAAGGTGCCGACCCAAGGCCGGCACCTGCCGGCCCTGCTCTACTGGCCCGCTGCCGCGTCCTCGAGCAGCGCCTTGCGCACGGCGTCGCCGGCGCCAGAGTAACGGTCGGCATTGTCCTTGGTGATCAGCGCCTGCGGCGTGGCAACGACGCGCGGCAGCTTCTGCCCGGCCACCAGCCGCAGCGCCGATTCCAGCGCCACCTCGCCGGTCAGCACCGGGAACGAATCGACGGTGCCGGTCAGCTCGCCGGCGCGGATCGAGGCATAGGCGTCGGAGATGCCGTCGGTGCCGAAGACCGCAACCTTGTCCTGCAGCCCGGCAGCCTTGACCGCCTCGACGATGCCCAGCGCCATGCCGTCATTGTTGGCATAGAAGCCGATCAGGTCGGGGTGCTGCTGCAGGATGTTGGTGGCCGCGTCGTAGGAGGTCTGGCGATCCCAGTTACCGGGGACGCTGGCGACGACGTCGAACTTGCCGGCCTCGGTGATCGTTGTCTTGAAACCGTCGGTGCGCTGGACGGCGGCGTAGACGCCGGCCTGGCCTTCGACGATGGCGACCTTGCCGCCATCCGGCCGGTTCTTGATGAACCATTTGGCGACGCGCACGCCGTTGTCGCGCTGGACATTGCCGACATAGTGCTCGGCCTGCGGGATGACCGCGTCGTTGACGTTGACCACCGGCACATTGGCTGCCTTGGCCTGTTCCATGATCGGCTGCAGGTTGGAGTCGGTCTGCGGCGAAACGAGCAGCACGTTGTAGCCTTGCGTGACCAGGCCTTCGGCGATGGTGAGCTGGCCGAGCTGGTCGCCCTCGCTCTGCGCCGCCTGGTAGACCACGGGCACGCCGGTGCGGTCGCCGAACGACTTGTAGCCCTCTCCCAGCGAGCGCCAGTATTCGTTGGTCAGCGTCTTGGAGACCGCACCCGCCTTGGTGCCCTCGGGCAGCTTGGGGAAGGCCCCGAACTTGGCCTCGAGCTGCGACCAGTCGATGCGATCCTTCTCGGTGTCGGAATTGAGCGGCGCGAGGTCCGCGGAAAACGACGAGCCTATAGACAGCGCCATCAGGGCAGCGGTGGCGGTGGCAAGCAGAAATTTCATGGTCTTTCCTCCCTGGTTGAAAACGGTGATGGCGCCGGAGCTTCAGCTGTCCGGCCCGAGCATGGCTTCCTGGACGATGGCCTGCGAGGCGACCGCGTCCTGACGGTCGACGGCGGCTGACAGGCGATTGTCCTTTTCCAGCCGATCGACGACGCGCAGCATGCGCTTGACAGTCGCGATGTTGACTTCGCATTCGTGGACCGGGTCGAGCCCGGTCATGTCGGGGAACGTGTCGAAGTAGATGGCGCCGGCATAGCCGTCTCGACGGATCTGCCTGAGCAGCTCGATCGTCTGCAGCGTATGCACGGCCCCGACCATCAAGCCGTCGTCGCGCTTGGCGTAGCCGTCGTTGAGATGCACGCCGAGCAGCTTGCTGTGTCGCGCCACCAGCGCAGCGGCAAAGGCCGGCTGCTCGTCGGCGTAGAGCACATGGGCGAAATCGAGCGTCACGCCGAGATTGGGCAGGCCGATCTCGCGGATCGCCAGCAATGTCGTCGCCGCATCGGGCATCAGGCTGTAGGAGCGCGGCTCGTTGGGTTTGTATTCAAGGCTGATCTGACAGCCCGGATCATGCGCCGCTACTTCACGAACACCATCGATTTCGTGTTGCCAGAGCGTCGCATAATCCGCCTGGAAAGCATAATCGAAGCCATCCTGCCCGAGCCACAGCGTCATCAGGCCGGCGCCGGCCTCGCGGGTGGCGTCGATGCCGGCCTTGGTCAGGTCGATGGCTTCGCGGCGAATAGCGGGATCTGGATTGGTGAAGGCACCGAGCTTGAAAGCCGAATTAGAGTAGTAGCGCATGGCGAAACCATTGATCGAAAGCCCGATGTCGCTGAGTTTGCGCGCCATTTCCGTAGGTTTTTCGCCGACATGGTCGGGGAAGTTGAGGTCGAGATCGGTCAACTCCGCAACCTTCGCCGCACGTGCCGCCATCTGCAGCATAGACGGTTTGCCGACAAGATCGGGCCACTCGGCCTGTGGCCGCGAGGCAAAGGAATTGAGGCGGGTGGCGAAACGATAGGCTGTCATCGGGGACCTTTCATTGTCATAACTTTACATAAAAATGATTATTTGTAAAGTTGTTAATTGCTCGCTCGGCGACGACGAATTCGCCCATACCCAGGCCAGTTGCGACCACGGGGGACAAGCAAGCGCGGCACTGTCACGCAAGTATCATGCTCGCGTCCTAGATCGCTTCTCCGAAGGCTTTCGCGGCATCCTTGATGCGACGCGGCGCTTTTTCGGGCCCCGGCAGCTTTGTCACAAAGAGGATTTCCATGGAAAACCTGCACCGAACCGCGTCCCTCGCCGTCGCGCTGGCGATGTTCACCGCCTTGACTCCGGCCTTGGCAGAAAACGCCGCGACCGTCGGCGGCGTCAGCTTCGTCAACAAGGGCTTGGTCGGTGTCGGCCGCATCCCGGCCAGCCAGAAGGACAAGTTCGGCGAGACGTTTGGCTCCGGCTCAGGCATGTCGATCGACGCTGCCGGCTGGACGCACGGCGCCGATGGCTACAAGGGCTCGTTATGGCTGCTGCCGGACCGCGGCTACAATGTCGTCGGTACCACCGATTACCGCCCGCGCCTCAACACGATTGCCCTCGAGTTCGCCCCGATCGCGCCGGGTGCAGTGCCGGCCGCCGGCCAGGAACAATCGGGCCTCAAGGCGACGCTTGCCGACACCATGCTTTTGACCGACGACAAGGGCGCCGACGCAACCGGCCTCGATCCGCTCAACGGCGTGCGTGCCGCGACCGACGACATGCCGATCCTGCCCGAAGCCAACGGCAAGCTCGCGCTCGATAACGAAGCGATCGCACGGCTGCCCGACGGCACGCTGTTCATCTCGGACGAATACGGTCCGAACATCTACCGCTTCTCCGCCGATGGGCGTCTGATGTCGGCAACGCAGCCGCCGGCGGCGCTTGTCCCGATGCGTCACGGGACGCCAAACTTTGCTTCCAACAATCCGGGACCTGGCGCGGCAGACCCAGATCCGAAGGATCCCGAAACCGGCCGTCAGAACAACCAGGGCCTCGAAGGCATGGCGCTGACGCCGGACGGGAAGTTCCTGATTGCCGTGCTGCAGTCGGCCCCAAGGCAGGATGGCGGCGATTCCGCCTCGACGCGTCAGAACACGCGCGCGCTGGTCTACGATGCCTCGGATCCCGGCCAGCTCAAGCTCGCGCATGAATATGTCGTGCCGCTGCCGGTGTTCACCGATGCCAAGGGCAAAACCAAGATCGCCGCGCAGAGCGAAATCGTGGCGCTGTCGGACAAGACCTTCCTGATGCTGGCGCGCGACAGCGGCAACGGACCGGGGCTGAAGGGCGACACCTCGCTCCATCGCGAGATCAGCGTCGTCGATGTGTCTGCGGCAACCGATGTCGCCGGCACAGAGTTCGACAAGGACAAGCCGCTGGCGCCCAAGGGTGAGCTCGATCCATCGGTGACGCCGGCCAAGCTGACGCCGTTCATCGACATCAACGACAAGACCGAGCTCGGCCGCTTCGGGCTGCACAATGGTGCGCCCAACGACCGCAACAACCTTTCGGAGAAGTGGGAGGCGATGTCGGTGGTGAGCGTCCTCGATCCAAAGCTGCCCGACGACTATTTCCTGTTCGTCGCCAATGACAATGACTTCCTCACGCAGGACGGCTTCCAGGTAGGCGCGGCCTACAAGGCCGAGGATGGCGCCGATGTCGACACCATGTTCCTGGTCTATCAGGTCACGCTTCCAGGCCTCGCCAAGAAGTAGCGGCACCCATACAGGCGGACGCGCGGAACGCGTCCGCCTGAGCTGGCGCGATTGAGCGGTCGTGCCCTTCAGTTGCGGCTCGCCCGCGCAAGGACGGTGTCCTAGTGCGTTGCAAACCTGCGACTGACGATCCAGTCGACGGCACTTACCTCAACATCTCCGCGTCCTTTGGCACGCCGGCATCGATCGGCTCGGCCGTCCTGTTCGACACGGCGGCGATCTTCCCGGCGGCCGACAGGTTCGGGCGCACGAAGACCGGCGCGACGCCGTCGACGCGGCTGTAGAGGTCGATAATGTCCTGATTCATGAAGCGCACACAGCCGGAGGAAGCGTTCTTCCCAATGGAATCCCACTCCGGTGTGCCGTGCAGCCGATACATCGTGTCCTTGCCGTCGCGGAAGAGATACAGCGCGCGGGCGCCAAGCGGGCTCTGCGGGCCGGGCGGCATGCCGTCCTTGTATTTCGCCAGTTCCGGCCGGCGTTGGATCATTTCCGGCGGCGGCGTCCAGACCGGCCACTTCTTCCTCGCCTGAACCACGGCGCTGCCGGTCCATCCGAAACCGGCCTTGCCGAGGCTGACGCCGTAGCGAATTGCCTTGCCGCCGTCGCGCACCAGATAGAGGAAGTGCTCGGAAGTATCGACGACGATCGTGCCGGGTTTTTCTCCGGTCGGGTCGGACACGATTTGGCGCACGAATTTCGGATCGACCTTGGCTACCGGGATTGCCGGCAGTTGATAGCCCTCATCGACGCGCGCGGCATACATGCTTGCGGCATCGCCGAAAGCCGGATCGCTTGGCGCCGGCGTCACTGGCGGCGCTGCCACGTCCGTCGTGGTGCACGCCGAAAGAGCCACGGAGGCCGCGCCCAGAGCGGATGCACCAAGAAAGGCGCGCCGGTTCAGGCGCTCAAAAAACAACGGAATATCGGACATGAGCCCCCCGGCTTACCCATGAGATCCAGGAAAATGCGGCCCCACGCGTGCGGGATCAATATACGATTCCGGAAGGTTTGAGAAATGCTTAGACCAAGGCACGCCAGGCGGAATTTGCGCATCGACCTCTCCCGTTAAATCGGCAATCATTGCGGACTCAAGACAAGCCTTCGCCGAGTTGCCTGCCATGGATGACAACATGCCCGCGCGCCGGCAGACCGGCGACCTCACCAGTGGGCCTATCCCGCGCACCCTTTTGCTGTTTGCCCTGCCGGTGCTCGGCTCCAATGTGCTGCAGTCGCTCAACGGCTCGATCAATGCCGTGTGGGTCGGCCGTTTCCTCGGTGAAGCGGCGCTGACCGCCACGTCCAATGCAAACCTCGTACTGTTTCTCATCCTCGGCACCGTGTTCGGCATCGGCATGGCGGCGACCATCCTGGTCGCGCAATCCGTCGGCGCTCGTGACCTGCCCGAAGCCCGGCGCATCGTCGGCACCAGCGCCATCTTCTTCTTCCTCGTCTCGGTGGCGTTCGCGGTCTGCGGCTGGATCTGGGTCGATGCGATCCTCGATGCACTCGGCACGCCAGCCGATGCGTTGCCGCTGGCGCGCTCCTATCTGCGCATCATCTTCCTCGCCGTGCCGATGATGAACCTGCTCTCCTTCGTCATGACGGTGCTGCGCGGCGCCGGCGACTCGCGCACGCCCTTCCTTTTTATGGCGCTGGCCGTCGTGCTCGACGTCATTTTGAACCCGTTGCTCATCCTCGGCATCGGCCCGTTCCCCGAACTCGGCATCGCCGGCTCGGCCGCCTCGACGCTGATCGGCCAGACGGTAAGCGTGGTTGCCATCCTGATCGTGCTTTATGCGCGCAAGCACCCGCTGCGGCTGGCCGGCGCCAATCTCGCTCTGCTGCGGCCGGACCCGGCGCTGCTGCGCATTGTCGTCTTCAAGGGCGTGCCGATGGGCCTGCAGATGATCGTCGTTTCGGCCGCGGCGCTGACGGTGATGGGCATGGTCAACTTGTACGGCTCCCAGGTCGCGGCTGCCTACGGCATAGCCGCACAGCTCTGGACCTATATCCAGATGCCGGCGCTCGCCATCGGCGCCGCGGTCTCGTCGATGGCGGCGCAAAATGTCGGCGCCGGGCGCTGGGACCGGATCGGCCGCATCGCCGCCTCCGGCGTCGGCTTCAACCTTCTGCTCACCGGCGTTCTTGTCGTGCTGCTGTTCGTGTTCGATCGCGCGGTGCTCAGCCTCTTCCTCGGCAGCGACAGTGCAGCGATCGACATCGCCACTCACATCAACAAGATCGCGTCGTGGTCCTTCATCCTGTTCGGCATCACCATCGTGCTCTTCGCCACCGTGCGTGCCACCGGCGCGGTGATGCCGCCGCTGATCATCCTGGTGATCTCGGTGCTGCTGGTGCGCACCAGCTTCGCCTATTTCTTCCGAAGCGTGATCGGCGAGGAAGCTCTGTGGTGGAGCTTTCCGGCTGGCTCTATAACCTCGCTCGTGCTGGCCGCGGCCTATTATCGCTTCGGCCGCTGGCGCAGCCTGCACATGATCGAGAGCCGGCCGGCTGCCGGCGAACCGCCGGATACCGGCCTCGGCGTACCGCGCCAGCGCGCGCACCTTTCGCCCGAGACACCGAACGGCTGAAAGGTCGGCTCAGCGCGCGTATTTCGCGCCAAACCCGAGAGCGACCAGGGAAAAGACGACAATCATGCCGGCAAAGGCCAGGCTTGCCACGGTCGCACCTGCCACCGTCGACAGAACGCCGATGCCGATGACCGGCAGCGCGTTGCCGCAAAAACAGCAGATGAAGAAGGCCGAGACGACTTCGGCGCGCCGGTCCGCCGGCGCGATCTCGTTCACCACTTGCAAGCCGCCGCGATAGCCGAGCGCTGCCGCCACGCCGCACAAGGCGGTCCCGGCAATCATTATGGCCATCGAGGCGAAGACCTGCGCCGCAACAATCAGCGCGACGGTTGGGATCATCAGCGCAAGCGCCGCGAACATCGCAGCTCGGCTCGAAAGACGTGCCGTCACCACAATGGTGGCGGCCGTCACGATCGCCAATTCAAAGAACAGAGCGCCGGCTTCGGCATGGTTGGTTACCTGCAGTTGCTGCGCCAAAATGCTCGGTGCGAGTGCTGCATAAAAGCCGACCAGCGCCATTGCGCCAAAGCCGGTCACCGCCGGCGCAACGAAATTTGCGCGGATGGCATCGGGCACGGAAAGCCGCGGCCGCATCGAAACGTCAGCCAGTTTCCCCGGCCGCGAAACGGTTTCCCGCGTGCGCCAGACCAGCAGGGTTACAGTCGCGAGCATCGCCAGGTAGACGACGAATGTCAGCCTGAGCGGCCAAGGCGCGTATTCGGCGAGCAACCCGGCTCCCAGCGCACCGAGGCCGAGGCCGAGAAAATTGGTGCTGGTGGCAATCGTCGCCGCCTGTGACTTGTCGTCGGTCGGGAGCAATTCGGCGAGCCAGGCGGTGCCGGTGCCCGCGCCGACGCCGATTCCCAGTCCGCTCAGAATTCGGGCGATGTCGAGCCATGCGACATTTTCGGCGAACAGGAAAACCACCGCGCTGACCACGGCCACCGCCATCCCGGCCAATGCCATTGGACGGCGCCCGATGACATCGGACACACGCCCCAACATCAGCAGCGCCGCCAGATTGCCGATGACATAGACGGCGTAGACCAGCGTCAAAGTGATCTGCGAGAAGCCGAAGACCTGCTTGTAGATGATGTAAAGCGGCGTCAGCGCCGTGCTGCCGGCGAAAAGAGCCGCGATCATAGCGGCCACGGTGGCCGCTGCAACGCGGCCGCCGAGTTCGTAATCGCGCGTCATGACTTGAGCGTGAGCGGTCATTTTTTCGACCTTTTGCTGTTCGGGATCTGACATCCTAACGCCTTTTTCGCGTCAGCCGTTCCCCCTCCTCGGCTTGCTCCTGACAAGTTTGGCAGCTTTGCCGATGGCGCTGAGCGAGATCCTCTTTTAACTTCAGCGGATTGTCAGGGGAGATTCATGGGCAAGGGACGAGTCGAGGCGTTCACCGATGGCGTGGTCGCCATCATCATCACCATCATGGTGCTGGAATTGAAGGTGCCGCATGGCGAGGATTTTTCCGCGCTGGCACCACTCTGGCCGATCTTCCTCAGCTATGTGCTGTCCTTCATCAATGTCGGCATCTACTGGAACAATTTGCACAACATGTTCCATACCGTGCAGCGGGTCGACGGCCGCGTGCTGTGGGCGAACCTCAACCTGCTGTTCTGGCTATCGCTGATGCCGGCGACGACAGCCTTCATGGGTGAGAACCATTTCGCGCCGGTGCCGGTTGCCGTCTATGGCGTCGACCTGGCGCTCTGCGCCATCGGCTTCAACATCCTCACCATGGCCCTGCATCGACTGCACGGCAACGAGACCCTTTTCGCCAGGGCGTTGGGCAATGACCTCAAGGGAAAGATCTCGCTGGTCCTTTATCTTTCCGCCATCGCGCTGACCTTCGTCAATCATTGGATCGGTGTCGCGATCTATGTCGTGGTGGCGATGGTCTGGTTAGTGCCGGACAGGCGCTTCGAGCGGCTGATCGAGAAATAGGCCCATCTAGCCCCGCATTTCTTTCAGCTTTTCCGCTACCGAAGCGGCAAGGTCGGCGTAGCGCTCCTCCAGCCGCTCGGCCGCCTTTATCACCGAAAAATCATGGCCGAATTTTTCCAGCGCCATGCGCAGCTTTTCGACGAATTCGGCCTGTTTTTCGAGCGCCGAAAACAGCGTCCTCACCTGCGCTTCGCTGATGTCGGGATTGGCGAGCATCTGCGGCACCTCGCGGCTCATCTGGTCGCCGGTGGCGGTCTGTTCTTTCAGGATCTCGATCCAGTCGGTCAATCGTCAGGTCTCCTTTTTCGATATCAGCATGCGCAGCGCCCGCCGGTGCGGTCAACCCGAAGATGCCGGCACCGGCTTGCGCGAGCCTCTTTCCGCGCTAAGTTCGCCGCGGCCAGAACAGGAGAAAATCATGACCACCGACGCCGAGATCCAGACCGCCCTGCCCGCACTTGCCTCCGGCAACGTCGCCGTCATTACCGGCGCGGCCAGCGGCATCGGCCTTGCCGCCGCCAAACGGCTGGCGGCGATGGGCATGAAGATCGTGCTGGCCGATATCGGCGGCGCACGCCTTGATGAGGCCCGGCGCGCCGTCGCCGCCATCGCCGGCGACAGCGCCGTGATTGCCATTGCCATCGATGTTTCGAAAGCCGACGAGCTCGACCGCCTCGCCGAAAGGACATCCGGCACTTTCGGCGACGTGTCGCTGCTGATGAACAATGCCCGCGTCGGCAACAACCCCGGCAAGCCCTGGGAGAACCGTGACGCCTGGAAGCGACTGCTGGACATCAATTTCTGGGGTGTCGTCCATGGCGTCGAGGCCTTCGCGCCGCGCATGCTGGCGGCGGGAAAGCCCGGCCTGATCGTCAACACCGGCTCCAAGCAAGGCATTACCACGCCGCCTGGCAACCTCGCCTACAACGTCTCCAAGGCTGGCGTGAAGACCTATACCGAGGGCCTTGCACACGCGCTGCGCAACGAGCCGGGCGCCAGTGTCGCGGCGCATCTGCTTATCCCCGGGTTCACTTTTACCGGCCTGACCGAAGGTGCGAGCGAGAAGCCGGCCGGCGCCTGGACCGGCGAGCAGGTCATCGACTTCATGCTGGCCTCGCTGCTGCGTGGCGATTTCTACATGCTGTGTCCCGATAACGAGGCGACCCGGCCCATGGACGAAAAGCGCATGGCCTGGGCAATCGGGGACATCATTGAGAACCGTCCTGCTCTGTCGCGCTGGCATCCGGACTACAAGGATGCTTTCGCGGCATTCATGACACGCAGCGCATGATCCCGAACCGAAGATCACCGTAGCAAAGAATCGGATCCGATCTTCGCAGGTATGCGCCGGACCTTTATATCACGCCGCCGCATGCTTCTTCGTGTTCCGCTTCTTCGCCATGGCTTTCTCGGCTGCCAACTCGGCAAGCTTCTGATCATGCCGCTTCGCTGCCTGTTCGCATTTCTTGCGGATCTCTTCGACTTCGGTCTCAGTCAGGTGTTCGATACCGATGAAGGTGTTCTGGGCTGTGCTGACCCGGATCAATTCGTCGAGCTTCGCCTGGATCGCGGCGCCATCGCGGTTCTGGGTGTTCTGAATGAGAAACACCATCAGGAAGGTGACGACCGTCGTGCCGGTGTTGATGACGAGCTGCCAGGTGTCCGAAAAGCCGAACATCGGCCCGCTTGCCGCCCAGACGACGATGATCAGGAAACAGACGGCAAACGTCGGCGGCAGGCCGGCAAAATGCGCGACGTTGTTGGCGATCCTGGTGAAAAGCTTCTCAATCATTCAAACTCCCTCAGCAGCCGGGCGACGAACCCGGACGGAAGCCGAGTTCATTGTGTCTGCAGAAACAGTTGGCAGCCGCTCCTGGTTCCCTCGTGGCGGAAGGTCGCGGGTACATTGTTGGAGGAGCAGATCGCGCAGGCCGTCGGACCGCTTGCAGATAGCCCGAACTCAGGCGGCGCCGTTTTCCCAGCGGTCGAGGAAAGCCTCGATGGGCAAGGCCTGCATGTCGGGGACTGCCCTGGCCAGTTTCTCGACCGGCCAGTCCCACCAGGCAAGACGTTCGATCCGGGCCGCAGTTCCCGCGCTGAAGCGCTGCCGCAATGGCCTGGCCGGAACGCCGGCGACGATTGCATAGGCCGGCAGGTCTCGCGTCACCACCGCATTGGCACCGACGATCGCGCCGTTGCCGATCACTATGCCAGGCATGATCACGGCGCCATGGCCGATCCAGACATCATGGCCGATGCTGACGGCTCTCGCCCGCCGCCGGTCGCGGAATGCCTGATCGACACCCAGCCAGCGGAAGTACTCGTTGGGCCGGTAGCTGATTTTGTGCTGCGTCAGCCGCTCGACCGGATGCTCCAGCGCATTGATGCGGCTGTTGGCGGCGATCGAGCAGAATTTGCCGATCGTCGTATAGATCGCCTCGGCGTGGCGCTCGAAGTAGGAGAAGTCGCCAACCATGACTTCACGTAAGATGACGCGCTCGCCGATCGACGCATAGCGTCCAAGCTTGCACGCCTTCAGCTCCGCCGTCGGATGGATGCGCGGCTCGGGATCTTTCAGGACAAGGTGTTCGGGACGGTCCATGCGCGCGCTTTACGCCCGCGCGCATAGTCTCGCAAGCCGAGTGCAGCGCCGCGCATCAGTTTGGACGCGCCAAGGACACTGTAGCACCTTAAGTCTCTATTTCGGCTTGCCGCTGGTCCACACCACGTTCTGGCCGTAGAGCGGCACGGTGGTGACCGACATTTTTGCCGAGCCATCCTGCACCTGGCGTGAATGCGACAGGTAGATCAGCGTCTCGTTGGCCTTGTCGTAGATGCGGTTCACCACCTGCTTTTTCCAGATCAGGCTGATGCCTTGCTTGAACACCTCCTCGCCGGCCTCGCTCATGTCGATGTCGCCAATGGTGATCGGCCCGGTCTGGCGGCAGGAGATCGAGGAATCGGACGGGTCCTCGAACCAGTTGCCTTTCTGCAGGCGGTCGATCACGCCACGGTCGAAATAGGAGACGTGGCAGGTCACGCCCTCGACCTTCGGATCCTTGATCGCCTCGACGATGATATCGTTGCCGAGCCAATCGACGCCGACCTTGCCGACTTCCTCGGCGGCGGCCGCGCCGGCGCCAATGACAAGGCATGCGGCTAACGCGCCGCCAATCAGTTTTCGCAAAGAGGCCTCCTGCGGTTCAAATTTTGCCGACCTCAGGTGGGACGAACGGCAGCGCTTTGCAAGCAGATCGCCTCCCACAGGATTGCCGGTTGCGGCAACGCGACATCTTTGCGTCGGCGCGACCGAACCGCTAAGAGTGTTCGCCAAGCCAAGGCCTTCACGTCGCCAACCCGGCGCCCGATGGAATAACGACGGACTTTCACTGATGATGCGTTCAATTCTGGTCGGTATTCTCGTCCTGATGGCCGCCGGAATCGGCTGGCTCACCTTCGACTGGTACCGCGGACATTATGGCGGCGAGCCGTTCGGAGCACCGTTCACGCTGGTCGACCAGAAGGGCGCGCCGGTCACCGAAGCCGCGTTTCGCGGCCACCCCAGCGTCGTCTTCTTCGGCTTCACGCACTGTCCGGAAGTCTGCCCGACCACGCTTTTCGAGTTGGCCGGCTGGCTGAAGACGATGGGCGACGACGGCAAGAACCTGCGTGCCTATTTCGTTACGGTCGACCCGGAGCGCGATACGCCCGAAATCATGAACACCTATGTCAGCAATTTCTCCGATCGCATCCTCGGCATATCAGGCGATCCGGACAAGGTCCACGCCATGGCCAAGTCCTTCGGCATCTACTGGAAGAAAGTCGACACGAACGACGGCGACTACACGATGGACCACACTGCTTCGGTGCTGCTGCTCAACGCCAAGGGCGATTTCGCCGGCACCATTGCCTATGGCGAAAACCCGGATGCCGCCATCGCCAAGCTCAAACGGCTGGCGGCGGAAGGTTGACACATCCGGTAATGACGCAGACGCGTTTGTATTTCACCGCGGGCAAGATCGAGGCTGATCGCATCTTCGCGGCGCTCGGTGCGGCATTCGACGATGAGGGCCTGCCGATTGCGGTGCTCGAGGTCGACGAGGACCGCGACATCCACGAAGTATCGCTCTATGCCGACGACGACGTCGATGCGGTCGAGGCGCGGCTTAGGGACATCCTTGCCGGACTGTCGCTGTCGAAACCGATAGCGCGCGAAGCGCTGCCCGACATCGACTGGGTGGCGCGCTCGCTGGAGGGATTGAAGCCGGTGCGGGCCGGGCGCTTCTTCGTCCATGGCGCGCATGACCGCAGGAAGCGACACAGCGGCGAACTCGCGATCGAGATCGAGGCCGGCCTTGCCTTCGGTACCGGCCATCACGGCACCACCGCCGGCTGCCTCGAAATGCTGGAGCAGGTCATACGGCGCGAGCATCCGCGCAACGCGCTCGACCTTGGCACCGGCAGCGCGGTGCTCGCCATCGCAGTGGCCAAGCTTGCGCATATACCGGTGCTGGCGACCGACATCGACCCGGTCGCCGTCAAGGTGGCCGGCGCCAATGCGCGGCTGAACCAGGTCAAGGGGCTCATTGAAACGGTGGCGGCGCCCGGTTTTCATCATCCGATCTTTGCCGCGCGTTCGCCCTTCGACCTGATCGTCGCCAACATATTGGCGCGGCCGCTGATGCGTCTGGCGCCGCAAATGGCCGGACATATCGCGCTCGGTGGCTCGATCGTTTTGTCGGGCATCCTCGAGCGCCAGCGCGATGCGGTAATCGCGGCCTATGTCGGCCAGAAATTCCGGCACGTCCGCACCTTGCACCGCGAGGGCTGGGTGACGATTCACCTCAAGCGCTGAGGCGCAGCGCCTTCAACGCAAGCCGGAATCAGCTCGGACCTAGCTAGCGCGAGTTCGCCGCTTTCTTCAGCTGTTCGCGATCGTAGCCGTGAGCTTTCAGCGTTTCGTCGTCAAAGCCAAGCAGAACGCCGCTCACATACCGGCTCGCTTCGCGCTGGCGAGCTTCGATCAGCGCTTTCACAGCGTTTCTGAAAAATCCGCGTCTAGGTGAAATCGTGGACATGACGGTCTCCTTTGCAGGGCAATAGGACTCTTTCCTCCACGTGAAGAAGGTAAGCCTTGCTGACGCTTTTTGAAATCGCCGATTCTGCATGGCCTCCATGCGCAAAGAGACACGCAGCAACCGGGAATGATCGTTCCGAAAATCGATTCCGATTTTCGAGGTCATGCGCTACGGTCGCGCCAGCATTCGAGGAGAGCCTACATGTTCCAGACCTTCGATTCCGCCGGCGATCCGGCCGTTGGCAAGCCGCGCGTGGCAATGCTGCGCCAATGGTTGGCGGCGAACGGGCTGGATGGCTTCATTGTGCCCCGTGCCGACGAGCACCAGGGCGAATATGTCGCCGATCGCTCGGCACGGCTGAAATGGCTGACCGGCTTCAGCGGCTCGGCCGGAGTCGCCATTGTGCTTGGCGAGCGCGCCGTCATGTTTGTCGACGGGCGCTACACGCTGCAGGTGCGCCAGGAGGTCGATCTCGACATCTTTTCGATCGAGAGCCTTGTCGACAACCCGCCGGCCAACTGGATCAAGGACAATCTCGGCAAGGGCGTGCGGTTGGGCTTCGATCCGTGGCTCCATACGATCAGTGACGTAAAGGCGCTGAAAGCCTCGGCCGAGAAGTCCGGCGCGACCTTGGTGCCGCTCGAACAAAATCCTATCGACGCCGTCTGGCAAGATCAGCCCGGGCCGCCATTGGCGCCGGTCGAGATCCACCCGATCGGCTTTGCCGGCGAACTGGCCAAGGACAAGCTGGTGCGGCTCGCGGCAGCCATCGAGAAGGACGGCGCCACCCATGCCGTGCTGACCGACCCCTCCTCCATTGCCTGGGCGTTCGACATCCGTGGCGGCGACGTACCGCACACACCGCTGGCGCTCGGCTTTGCCGTGCTGGCCGCCGACGGCTCGCATCTGCTTTTCATGGACCAGCGCAAGTTTTCGCGCACTGTCGCGGCCTACCTGACGCAGCTCGCCGAATTGCACGACCCAGGTGAATTCGAAACGGCAATCGTCACCCAGGCCAAGAGCGGTGCAAAAATCGCGCTGGACCCGGTTCTAGCGGCGGACAAGCTCAGGATGCTGGTCGAGGATAATGGCGGCACCGTCATTGCCGTGCCCGATCCGGCCCGCATTCCACGCGCAACAAAGAACAAAGCTGAGATCGCCGGCGCACGCGCCGCACATCGCCGCGACGGCGCCGCGGTCGCCAAGCTGCTGTGCTGGCTCGACCGCCAGAAGCCCGGCACGCTCGACGAAATCGCCGTTGTCACCAGGCTTGAGGAGACGCGCCGCCAGACCGGCGAAGAAACGCAGATGCCGCTGCGCGACGTATCGTTCGATACCATCTCCGGCGCTGGTCCTAACGGCGCCATCATGCACTACCGCGTCTCCCGCGCCACCAATCGCAAGCTGGGGGATGGCGAGCTGTTCCTGCTCGATTCCGGCGGGCAGTACCAGGACGGCACCACCGACATTACCCGCACCGTGCCGATCGGCACGCCAACGGAAGAGATGCGCGAACGCTTCACGCTGGTGCTGAAAGGCATGATCGGCATCTCCATGCTGCGCTTCCCCCAGGGCACGCGCGGCTCCGAAATCGATGCAGTGGCGCGCCTGGCGCTATGGAGACACGGCTGCGATTTCGCCCATGGCACCGGGCACGGTGTCGGCTCCTATCTTGCCGTGCATGAGGGCCCGCAGCGTATCGCCAAGACCGGTACCGAAAAGCTGCTGGCCGGCATGATCGTCTCCGACGAGCCCGGCTATTACAAGGAAGGTTCCTACGGCATCCGCATCGAGAACTTGATTCTGGTGACACCGGCCGAGGCAATCGAGGGCGGCGACATCGCCATGCACGGCTTCGAGACACTGACGCTGGCGCCGATCGACAAGCGGCTGGTCCGATCGGACCTTTTAACCCGCGACGAGTTGCATTGGCTTGACGAATACCATGCGCGCGTACTGGCCGAGATCGGACCGATGCTCGCCGGCGAAACGCTGGCCTGGCTGGAAAAGGCAACCGCGCCGCTGCCGCACGACTTCAAGCAATAGCCGCGGCGGCAACGCCGGTTGACAGGCTTTGCTCCGCAAGCAGTCCCTGCAAAGCGGTGACGTTGGGAGAACCGGCTCCCTTGCGCCAGAACAACACCGTGACGGCGTTGTCTTCGTCAGAGGGCAGTTCGTGCAGCTTTAGCCAGCGGCTTTCCGGGAAACCCGAAAGCACGCTTTTCGGCATCAGCGCTATGCCCATGCCAGCCACCACGCAACCAAGGATGGCATGGTATGAACCAAGCTCGATGGTTTTCTCGGCCATGAACCCTCTGCGCGCATACCATTGTTCCAGCCGCTTGCGGTGCGGACAGCCGTGCTCGAAGGCTATCATGGTTTTGGGCATGTCCAGGTGGTCTTCGACCGAAACGCGCGATGCCGCCGAGACAATGACCAGCTGCTCGTGGAATGCGGGCAGCTTTTCGAACGGAACGTCAGCGATCGGCTCGGCGGCGAACGCTGCATCGAGCTCACCGGCAAGCATGGCGGTCGCGAGAACCTGCGGATTGCCGGTGCGCAACTGGATTTCCACTTCGGGATGCCGTGCATGGTATTCGGCGAGCAGACTTGGAAGCCGTGCCGCGGCGGTGCTCTCCATAGCACCTAGGCGAAGAGTGCCGCGCGGGTGTGGATCGAGCATCGCCGTTCGCGCCTCCTCCGCAAGCGCCAGCAGCCGATCCGCATAGCCGACCAATCTGTGACCGGCCGGTGATACGTGCAGGCGCTTGCCCTCCCGGATAAACAGCTGCACGCCGAGATCCTCCTCGAGCTGCCGGATGCGTGTGGTCACGTTCGACTGCACGCGAAACAGTTTTTCCGCCGCCCTGGTGATTCCGCCCTCGCGCACCACCGTGCGGAAGATGCGCAGATCGGCCAAATCCATACATCTCTCCTGGAGAACATAACGATCTTAATTATTCATTTTAACTGATTATGCCTTTCCCGTAAATCGCCGGTGTAGCTGCCGATCAACACGGCAAACCAGGGGAGATGGAAATGTCGCGTGAGCCCTTCGGCATCCAGCCGATCGATCTAAGCGCATTGACGCCGAAGCAGCGCGAAGCGCTCTATAGCGACGCCGTGCGTGGCGCCCACCAGGAGAGAGCGGAGGCGATCCGGCTGAGCCTGTCGCGGGTCGGCGCGGTAATAGTCGCTGCGGTAAGGCGCATGTGTGCTCTCGCCGTCAAGGCAAAAGTCGATCAGCCGACGAGCTGCCGCGAGAGGATCAGCACGGCAGCACCCGCCAGGAACATCGCCATCAGGCCGCCGCGCAGTGAGACAAGGCCGGCAACGATCAGGGCTGCCCATTCCGCCGGCCCGGCGCTGAGCGCCGCCGGCGCCACCAGCGTGGTCAGCACCGCCGCCGGCACGGCGCTGAGCCCGGCTTCGACGCGCGGATGGATATGATCGAAGCGGGAGATCACCAGATGACCGCCGATGCGGGTCAGATAGGTCGCGATCGAAGCGGCGATGATGATCCACAAGGTCGTGCTCATGGCCGTGCCTCCACGCCGCTGTGGCGGGGCGGCAGGATGACGGCGAGCAGCACGCCCGCCAGCGCACCTATGGAGACATGCCAGGGCGAGCCGACCGTTTTGTATGCAATGATGGAGGCGGCAGCGCTGGCGACGACCACCGGCAGCCACAGAGGCCGCTTGCGGAAGCTCATGACCAGGCCGAGAAAATAGATCGGCAGCAGGAAATCGATGCCCAACGCATCGGTGTCGGGAATAAGCTTGCCGAACATCGCGCCGAGCGCGCTTTCGATGATCCAGAACAAATAGACCGGCAGCCCAAGCCCCATATACCAGGTGAACCCGACGGTCTCGCCGGCCTCAGCCTTGCGCTCGGCCACCGCGAACTGCGGATCGGTCAGCACAAAATAGCCTATCGCCTGCTGCACCAGTGGCCAATGCGCAATGCGCCGGCCGATGCCAGCCGAATAGAGCACATGGCGAAAATTCACCGCGAAGATCGACAGCACGATCAGCCACGGCGCGACATGCTGGCCGAACAGCTCGATGCCGACCATCTGGCTGGCGCCGCCGAACACCGTTGCGCTCATCAGGAACGCTTCGAGCACGGAAAACCCGTTGTCGACCGCGAGCGCCCCGAACAGCAACGCAAACGGCGCCGACGCCACCACGACGGGCATGCTGAGCCGCACGCCGTCCCAGAAATCGCTTTTCGCACTGTTTTCGGAGATTGCTTCCGCCGACATCGACCGCTCCTCGGGAAGCGCCTATGTAGGGAGGGCGGCGCGGCTTGTCACACCAATTCGCTTGAGGCAAACGATCAGCGGAAATGACAGCTGAAGGTCGCGCAAACGCGCTTCCGTGCCTAGCGCGGCGAAGCCTTGCCTTCGATCGCCCTGCCCCAGTCAAGCAGCGGTTTTGCCCGCATGACGAAGTCGACGAGTTCGTCGACCAATCCAGCTCCGTAGATATCCGCCGGCTCGATTGCGTGCCGGACGGCAAAATGCCGGTTGCGGATCGCGGCAGCGAGATCGGGCTCGGCGATATGCTCGAAGCCGCGCGGCGTGCGCTTCATGCAGCCGTCCGGGTCGAATTCGAGGCCGTTCTTCTTCAGCGCCGCAACGAGGGTACGGAATTCAGCGGGCCGCTTCGCGATCGCGTTGCGCAGCGCCAGCAATAGCTCCGGTCCAGGCTGCCACCAGGCAACGGCGGCAAAGCAGCGCTCCAGCCCGATATGGACGTAAAACACGCCCTGTTCCATCTTGGTGCCGTCAGGCGAAAGGATCGCCGACAAATGCCGGTTATAAGGCCGTTTGTCCTTGGCGAAACGCACGTCGCGATTAATCCGGAACAGCGACTTCTTGCGGTCGCCGCGCAGGCCGAGCCCCGCGGCCGTGAAGCGCTCGGAGAGCGTCTCGACCAGATCGCCGAAGGGATCGCGCAGGTCGCGTTCGAAAAGGTCGCGGTTCTCTAAAAACCACTCCCGGCTCTGATGAAAATCCAGCGCCTTGAGGAAGGGAATGGCCTTTTGCCCAAAACCGTTGAACGCAGCCGCCATCACCCGCCCTTGCCAATCCGCTGCAGCCAGGTGTCCTCGTCGATCACCTCGATGCCGAATTTGGTCGCATCCTTCAGCTTGGAACCGGCGCCTGGCCCTGCCACCAGAAGATCGGTCTTCGCGGAAACCGAGCCGGCGACCTTCGCGCCGAGACGTTCGGCCATCGCCTTGGCCTCCGGGCGCGTCATCTTTTCCAGCGTGCCTGTAAACACGATTGTCTTGCCGGCGACCGCACTATCGGCTGAGACGTTCACAATGTACGGCTTCGGGTGGACCTGTGTGAGCAGCGCTTCAAGTACGGCGTCGTTGCGTTCATTGCCGAAGAAATCGCGAAGGGCGCCTATCACCGTATCGCCGATGCCGTTGATCGAAGGAAAAACGGTGTGTGGATCGGCTGCCGCTGCTGTCTCCTTGCCAATGCGGATCAACTCCTCGATCGTCGAGAAGGTTCGGGCGAGCACAACGGCCGTCGTTTCGCCGATATGGCGGATGCCCAGC
Organism: Mesorhizobium sp. M0185; assembly: GCF_040322175.1. NCBI lineage: Bacteria > Pseudomonadati > Pseudomonadota > Alphaproteobacteria > Hyphomicrobiales > Phyllobacteriaceae > Mesorhizobium > Mesorhizobium sp. M0185. Next base: position 240,016 of record NZ_JAMYSY010000002.1, read on the forward strand.
GCAAAGATGAAGCGATCAAGTTCGGGTTCGCGGCGGGCGTCGATGGCAGCGAAGAGCTTGTCGAGGCCGTCATAGTTGCGTTCCTCGACGCTGCGTACATTCTTGCGCGTTTTGCCCGATGCGGCGTCGCGCTGCCTGGCCTGCTCCTCCCGTCGCTCCGCCAGCGCCTTGGTGACGGCGGGACGGCGGTCCCGGAGGGTGAAGATATCGGCGGCAGTCTTGACCAACCCGGCATTGAAGAACAGGTCTATGTTTTCAGCCCCCAGGCCTTCGATATCCATGGCGCCGCGCGACACAAAGTGGCGTAATCCTTCCACGGCCTGCGCGGGGCAGATCAGCTCGCCGGTGCACCGTCGGCGGGAATCCTCCTTGCCGGTCTTCTCGTTGATCTCGCGCGTTGCGGGCGAGCCGCAGATCGGACATCTGTGCGGGAATTCGTAGAGCACGGCATCAGTCGGCCGCTTGTCGGCGACGACACTCACGATTTGCGGAATGACGTCCCCTGCCCGCTGGATGACCACCGTGTCGCCGATACGCACGTCATAGCCGTCGCGGATCGGCTGGCCGTTGCTGTCCAGACCCTTGATGTAATCTTCGTTGTGAAGCGTGACATTTTCGACCACGACGCCGCCGACCGTGACGGGTGCAAGCCGGGCAACGGGCGCCAGCGTACCGGTACGGCCCACCTGAATGTCGATCCTGAGCACGGTTGTCATCGCCTGTTCGGCTGGAAATTTGTGGGCAATGGCCCAGCGTGGTTCGCCAGTGACGAAACCCCATCTGCGCTGCAATTCCAGCTGGTCGACCTTGTAGACGACGCCGTCGATGTCGTAGCCCAGCGATGAGCGCTGGGTCTCGATTAGGTGATAGTGCGCGACCAGTTCCTCGACCGATCTTGCCCGGACCATCAGCGGGCTGACCTTGAATCCCCACTCCGCGAATTTTTGCACGGAATCGTATTGGGTCGGAGCTGGATCCTTTGAAGTATAGCCCCAGGCGTAAGCAAAGAATTTAAGGTTGCGGCTGGCGGTAACTAACGGGTCCTTTTGGCGGAGCGACCCGGCCGCCGTGTTACGCGGATTGACGTAATCCTGGCCGCCTATCGCCGCCGAACGTTGCTTCAGCGCCTCGAATTCCGCGTAGGTCATATAGACCTCACCGCGTATTTCGATGACCTCGGGCCAGTCCGATCCCTTCAAGGTCTTGGGAATATCGGCGATGGTCTTGATATTGGCGGTGATGTCCTCGCCGACGACGCCGTCGCCGCGCGTTGCTCCCTGCACGAACACACCGCCTTCATACCGCAGGGAAGCCGATAGCCCGTCGATCTTCGGCTCCGCCGTGAAGGCGATGTTCAGATCCTTGTCGCGGTCAAAGAATCGCCGGCCCCGTTCTATGAAGTCCGCGACGTCCTGGTCGGTATAGGCCTTGGCAAGGCTGAGCATCGGCACCGCGTGGCGCACCTTGGCAAAACCTTCGGCCGGCGGGGCGCCGACCCTGCGTGAGGGCGAATCCTCACGCACAAGATGCGGGAACTGCTGCTCGATGGCGAGGTTGCGCCGGGTCAGCGCGTCATATTCCGCATCCGTGATTATCGGCGCGTCCTCGCCATGGTAGCGCCGGTCGTGCTCGGCGATCTCCTGCGCCAACCGCTTCAACTCGCTTGCCGCCTCGCTTTCGCTGAGCGACTCGACTGGTTTTTCGTCCATGCACTGCTCCCTCCACGGTGGCGCGACACAATAGAACAGGATTCTCTCACGAGGGAGAGACCAGGCACGGAAAATCATTCCTGAACAGCAGGATGGCGCCAGACCCTGACTCAGGTCGCGAGCGCCGGAAACGAACTCGCCTGGAGCAATTCCAGGAAAAAGTGTGAAACGGTTTCCGTCCGGAATTGCGCAAACAAAGAGGTAGAGCGGTTCGGCGTTTCCGTGAAACGATGAAACGCTCTAGGCTGCCGCGGTGTTCTCCCGTAGCAGCCGCTCGGCCGCCGCGCGCGCCTCGTCGGTGATGGTGGCACCGGCGAGCATGCGTGCGATCTCTTCCTGCCGCGCCGCCCGGTCCATCTCGGCGATGCCGGTCGAGACCCGGTCGGCCCCGCCTGATTTGGAGATCAGGAAATGCGTCGCCGCGCGCGCCGCCACTTGTGGTGCATGCGTGACCGAAAGCACCTGCACGCGTTTTGCCAGCCGCGCCAGCCGCTGGCCGATGGCGTCGGCAACCGCACCGCCGACGCCGGTGTCGATTTCGTCGAAGACCAAGGTCGGCGCCGAGCCCCGGTCAGCGAGTGCTACCTTCAACGCCAGCAGGAAGCGCGAAAGCTCGCCGCCGGAAGCGACTTTCATCATTGGGCCGGGCCTGGTGCCGGGATTGGTGCGCACCCAGAACTCGACCTGGTCGATGCCTTCTTCCATGCGGCTCTCGGCGTCGCTTGCGATCTCGACGATGAATTCGGCCCGTTCGAGCTTCAGCGCCGGCAGTTCGGCCATTACCGCCTTGGTCAGCCCGACGGCCGCCGCATGGCGAAGCGACGACAGCTGGGCCGCCGTAGTGTCATAGGCCTGGCGCGCCGCCGCAGCCTGTTTCTCCAGCGCCTGCAGGCGCTCCTCGCCGGCGTCGAGATCGGCAAGATCGGCCGCCATGGTGTCACGCAATTGCGCCAGGTCGTCGACGGCGACGCTGTGCTTGCGCGAGGCGGCACGCAGCGAAAACAGCCGCTCCTCGGCTTTCTCCAGCCGCTGCGGATCATGTTCGGTGGCGCGCAGTGCGGCTTCGACGCCCGACTGCGCCGCGTCGAGCGACAGCATCGCTTCGTCGAGCGATTTGACGACGTCCTCGAGCAAGCCGGGCGCTTCCGTCACCTTGCGCTGCAGTCGCCTGAGCAGGCTGGCCAACTGCGGCAAGGGCGAGGACGGGCCCGAGAGCACATCCTGGGCGTCGTGGATTTCCGAGGCGATCTTTTCCGCTCGCATCATCGCGGCGCGCAGTTCGGCCAGCTCGGTCTCTTCGCCCGGTTGCGGATCGAGCCTGGTCAATTCGGCGACCGCTGCACGCAGATAATCGGCCTCACGGGCAGCTGCCTCGACTTTGGCCCGGTGCCGTGAAAATTCCTGCTCGCAGGTACGCCAATGCCGCCACGCCTCGCCGGTTGCCCGAGCAGCGCCGAGATGGCCGCCGAAACTGTCGAGCAACTCGCGATGGGCGCCGGGATCGACCAAAGCGCGCTCGTCGTGCTGGCCGTGGATCTCGACCAGCGCACGGCCGATGTCGCGCATCAGCGTCACGCTGGACGGCTGGTCGTTGACGAACACGCGCGTGCGGCCGTCAGCCGTCTGGACGCGGCGCAGGATGATGTCGCCGTCGTCCTCGATGGCATTCTCGGCAAGCAGCATGCGAGCCGCGTGGTTGCGCGGCACGTCGAACACGGCGATGATCTGGCCTTGTGCCGCGCCATGCCGCACCAGCGAAGCGTCGCCGCGGGCGCCAAGCGCCAGTGACAAAGCGTCGAGCAGGATGGACTTTCCGGCGCCGGTTTCGCCGGTAAGGACCGAAAGGCCGGACGAGAAGTCGATGTCCAGCTTCTCGATCAGAACGATATCGCGGATCGACAGTCTGGAGAGCATGGGGACGCGCCGCTCAGGCGCCGGTGATCAGCTTCCCGGCCTTGGAGATCCACGATCCGGCATTCTCGCGCGGCTCGAGCCCACCACTCTGCAGGAGCTTGTAGGAGTCCTTGTACCACTGGCTATCGGGATAGTTGGTGCCGAGCACGGCCGCAGCGGTCTGCGCTTCCGACGTCAGCCCCATCGCATAGTAGCTCTCGGTAAGACGCGCCAGCGCTTCCTCGACATGACGTGTGTTGGAATAGTTCTCCACGACGTTACGGAACCGTTTGACGGCCGCGATGTATTCGCGGCGCTCGAGATAATAGCGGCCGATCTGCATCTCTTTGCCGGCGAGCTGATCGTTGGCGAAGCGGATCTTCTCCTTTGCGTCGTCGGCATATTCGGACGTGGGCCAGCGCGTCACGAGGTCCTGCATCGTCTGCACGGTAAGACGCGCTTCCTTCTGGTCCTGGGTGACGTCCTTGATCTGACGGTAGTAGCTCAGCCCGATAATGTACTGGGCATAGGCTGCATCGTCGGTCGACGGATAAAGGGTCAGGTAGCGCTTGGCCGAACCGATCGCCTCGTCGTAATTGCCCTGACGGTAGTCGGCAAAGGCACCCATCACCATCGATTTGCGGGCGAATTCGGAATAGGGATGCTGGCGGTCGACGGCATCGAACTTGCGGCTTGCCTCCTGCAGTCGCCCGGCATTCAGATTGGCGAGACCCTGATTGTAGAGCACGTCGGCCGGCTCGGTCTGATCGACATAGGTCGACAGATCGACGTCCTTCTCGGACGACATGCAGGCCGACAGAAACAGCGATGGAACGACCACCGAAAGCGCCAGGAAAACAGCCCGCCGCAGCGCCTTCGATTGACCAACTCGCTTGAAAAACATGTTTGGATTCCGCCCTTTCGGCGTCATTTCAGTCGACGGCAGCAGCCATAAACCATAATTGCCTTGCCCGGCAACGCTATCCCCGGCCAATCGCACATTTTTGTGGCGGTTTGGCGCCACCTGGAAAGCTGTGTAATTTGGCCGGCCGGTGATGCATCCATGCAACACAGCTTGACCGCAACGGGAGCCGCAAGACCTTAAGAATCAGATCATCCAGGGTGCGTAGAGGGGTGCGTTGACGGCGCTCATCTCGGCGGTACGCCCGCGCTCGCGGCGCGTCGTCTCAACGATCTCGAAAGCCGAACGGTCGGACAAGAGACGGCGCAGCGCAGCTGCGTTCAGCCTGTGGCCGCCACGATAGGAGCGGAAGCAGCCGATGAACCGGGCACCGGCGAGCGCCAGGTCGCCCATCGCATCCATCGTCTTGTGGCGCGCGAACTCGTTGGGATAGCGCAGGCCTCCCATGTTGATCACGCGGTTGTCGTCGCCGATCACCAGGGAGTTTTCCAAAGACGAGCCGAGCGCATAGCCGGCCGCCCACAGCCGCTCGACGTCCTTCATGAAACCGAAAGTGCGGGCCCGCGCGACGTCGCGGCGGAAAATGTCGGCGTTCATGTCGGATGCAAAAAGCTGGCGCCCGATCGCCGGGCTTTCGAAATCGATCTCGATCTCGAAGCGCGTGCCGTCATAGGGCCTGAACTCCGCCCAGCAGGCGCCGTTCTCGATGCGAACCGGCTTGACCACCCTGATGTAGCGGCGCTTGACCGGCAGCGTTTCGATGCCTGCCTGGTCAATGGCCTCGACGAACATCACTGCGCTGCCGTCGAGGATAGGCACCTCATGGCCGTCGATTTCGATGACGAGATTGTCGATTCCAAGCCCGAAAAGCGTCGCCATCAGATGCTCGACCGTGGCAATGTGCTCGCCTTGCGGATCGCCAAGCATGGTGCAGAGATCGGTGGCGCCGACCTCGGAGACGAGCGCGCGAAATTCGTGGCTTCCGCTTGCATTCGAAAGCTGGAAGACGACACCCGTATCGGCATCCGCCGGCAGGAAATGGACGGTGACCGGATTGCCACTGTGAACGCCGATGCCAGTCAGCGTCGCGCGCGATTTAAGTGTCGTCTGATAGTCGTGCAAAACAATCCCCATAGCCCGTACTGCCTAGGTCCGCTTCGTCTGCCCTGAGGGCGCGGCTCTTGATTGATCGGCAGGCAGGGCCACTTCCCCGAGACTCCCAGCAAACCGACTTTGGTCGGTGGCGAAGATAATGGTCCCGCGGGGAGTCTCCAAATCACGGTTTCTTACTCTTTGTAACTGCGGTCCCGAGAGGGAACGCCTCATAAGTCCTTGTTCTGAAATCGTTTTTAACGTTAACAGGCGAACAGTCTCCTGCTCGCCTGTTAACAACTGTTACGAACCGTTAACAGATCAATTGGCCTGTCGGCGCAGAAAGGCGGGAATCTCCAACTGATCGTCTTCCTGGACAGCCCGGCTCTGCGGCGTCAGGCGGCCCTGCTCGTCCAGCTGGCCGCGGCGCGGCGCGTAAAGCTGCGGATCCTGGCTGGCTAGGCGGCGCACTTCGGCCGGCGCCTGGCGCAGTTTCGGTTCGCGCGGCTGCGCCGGCTGCAGCCGTGCAGGCTCCTCTTCGCGGCGGGTCAGACCGTTGGTCAGGCGCTTGAGCAACCCCATCGGGCCGCTGTTCTCGTGGTCGGCGGGGCGGGCCTTGGCTTCCACTTCGGCCTTCACCTGCGGCGGGAAATCCTCGACCCGCGGCATGCGCTGGGGCGCTGCGGCAACCGGGTGCGGCATTTCACGATGCGGAGCCGGCTGCATCGCTTGCTGAACCGCTGGCTGCATCATCGGCTGCGGCTGAGCGGGAGGCGCCTGGAAGATCTTGCTCTGCGGGCGGAAGTCTTCCGCATGGGCGACCGGTGCCGGGCGGGCCTGCGCCATCGCTGCCGCATTCGCCTCGGCGAGCTGAATGGCCTCGGCGACCGGATCGGCAGCACGTGGTTCATAGATCGGCTGCTGGACAGGCGCCGGGCGCATTTCCGTGACCTGAGCCGCCGGGCGGCTGACCGGCTTCGGCGGAGCCGTGCGGATAGCGATCGGCGCGGCAGCGATTTCGGCGGCCGATTTGTCGATGCCGGTGGCGACCACCGACACGCGGATAACGCCTTCGAGTTCCTCGTCGAAAGTGGCGCCGAGAATGATGTTGGCATCCTGGTCGACCTCTTCGCGAATGCGGGTTGCCGCCTCATCGACTTCGAACAGGGTCAGGTCGCGGCCGCCGGTGATCGAGATCAGCAGGCCCTTGGCGCCCTTCATCGAGGTCTCGTCGAGCAGCGGGTTGGCGATGGCGGCTTCCGCCGCGGCCATTGCACGGCCCTCGCCCGAAGCCTCGCCAGTCCCCATCATCGCCTTGCCCATTTCGCGCATGACCGAGCGGACGTCGGCGAAGTCGAGATTGATCAGGCCTTCCTTGACCATCAGGTCGGTGATGCAGGCAACGCCCGAATAGAGCACCTGGTCGGCCATGGCGAAGGCATCGGCGAAGGTGGTCTTGTCATTGGCCAGCCGGAACAGGTTCTGGTTGGGAATGACGATCAGGGTATCGACGCATTTCTGCAGTTCCTCGATACCCATGTCGGCCGTCTTCATGCGGCGCTGGCCTTCGAAGTGGAACGGCTTGGTGACGACGCCGACGGTGAGGATACCCTTTTCGCGGGCAGCGCGGGCAACGACGGGAGCCGCCCCGGTGCCGGTGCCGCCGCCCATGCCGGCAGTGACGAAGCACATATGCGTGTTGGAGAGATGATCGATGATCTCGTCGATGCATTCCTCCGCCGCCGCGCGCCCGACTTCAGGCTGCGATCCGGCGCCGAGACCCTCGGTGACATGCGCGCCGAGCTGGATCAGCCGCTCGGCCTTCGACATCGTCAGTGCCTGCGCGTCGGTGTTGGCCACCACGAACTCAACGCCGCGCAAGCCGGCGGTGATCATGTTGTTGACGGCATTGCCGCCGCCGCCGCCGACACCGAACACGGTGATGCGCGGCTTGAGCTCGGTGATGTCCGGCTTCTGCAGATTGATGGTCATTGTCTTCGTCCTTTGCCTTTCCCGCCGCTTCGCCGCCGCGGCCGCCTATGGGGCTGTCCCCGTCAAATTAAAAACTGTCTCTCAACCACTGACTCATTCGATGCAGTTTTCCGCCTGTTCCGGTCATCCGAAGACCGGAAATTCCCTTCGCCGGGCGGCTCTCGAAGCTCGCCATCTGCGGGTAGATCAGAAGCCCGACGGGCGTCGAAAAAGCCGGCCCCTTGGCCGCCTCGGGCAGGCCTGCCACGCCAAGCGGGCGTCCGATGCGCACATTGCGGCCGAGAATGCGGCGTGCTGCTTCTGGCAGGCCGGCAAGCTGGCTGGCGCCGCCGGTCAGCACCACACGCTTGCCGACGGCATTGCCGTAGCCGGACTTGTTCAGCCGGTCGCGCAACAATTCCAGCGTCTCGTCGATGCGAGCGCGGATGATGCGCGTCATCACCGAGCGCGGGATCTGCAACGGCACCTCGCCGTCCTCGCCGATCGGATGGATGGAAACCAGGTCGCGGTCGTCGGCACTGCCAGGCAGCGCCGAGCCATGCATCACTTTCAGCCTTTCGGCGGCATCGAGCGAGGTCGACAGGCCCTTGGCCATATCCAGCGTGACGTGGTTGCCGCCGATCGCGATGGCATCGCCATGGACGAACTTGCCTTCCGAAAACACCGAGATCGTCGTCGTGCCGCCGCCCATGTCGATGCAGGCCGCGCCCATTTCGAGCTCGTCGTCGACCAGCGCAGCAAGCCCACTGGCATAGGGCGTCGCCACCATGCGTTCGACCGACAGATGCGAGCGGTTGATGCAGAGCTCCAGATTGCGCAAGGGCGCTGCGTCGCCTGTCAGCACGTGCATGTCGACGCCAAGCTGGTCGCCAACCATGCCGCGCGGATCGCGCACACCGCGCTCGGCATCCAGCGAAAAGGCTACGGGAAGCGAATGGATCACCTCGCGCTCGGCCCGCAACGCCTGCTTGGCGCCGGCGGCAAGCACCCGCTTGATGTCGGCCTCGTCGGCCTCATGGCCGCCGAGATTGATGGTGGCCGAAAAAGCCTCGCTCTTCAGCCGGCCGGCAGTCATGTTGACGATCAGCGAATCGACCGTCAGTCCCGCCATGCGTTCGGCGGCGTCGACGGCAAGACGGATGGCGTGCTCGGCACGGTCGAGATCGATGACGACGCCCGATTTCACGCCTTGCGATTTCTGGTGGCCGATGCCGATCACCTGGACGCGATGCGAGCGGCCGCGCAGCAGCTTGCCATCGTCGCGCGGCTTGAGTTTGGCCACCACGCAGCAGACCTTGCTGGAGCCGACATCCAGCACCGTCAGGATGCCGGACCGGCGCGACGAGGCATCGCTATTGCCGCCAAGCCAGCTCATATCTTCGTCTCCGGCTTGCGCTTCAGCATCTTGGGCTTTTCGTCGAGCGCGGCTTGGCGCTGTGTCGCCGCTTCCGGCGTCAACTGGACGACCAGACGATCGGAAAGGCGCATGTCGACGGCGGCGATGTCGCGCGTCAAAAGCCCGTTCTCGTGATCCATCCTGACCAGGTCGGCAATCGCCTGATCCTCACCGTCTTCGGGGAGCTTGATCGTGATGCCGTTTTCAAGCTTGAGATCCCAGCGCCGTTCGCCGATGCGGATATAGCCCTTGATCCGCGCGGCGAGCTCCGGATAATTCTTGATCTTGGCCAGGAAATCCGGCGCTTTGGCCGGTGCGCCGGTGCCGATGATCAGCGGCAGCAATATCTGCTTGCCGCCGGAGAACGGCGCAATGACGGTGCCGGATTTCTCGATGACCGAAAGCGCGCTGCCTTGCTGCCACAGCGCGAACGGCTCGCGCTCCTCGACGCGCACTTCCAGCGTATGCGGGTAGACCTTGCGCACTGCCGCGGCTTCGACCCAGGGTAGCGTGGTGATGCGTTCGCGCGCGGCTTCGGCATCGAAGCCGATCAGCGAGGTCCAGCCGTCGAGTTCCAGCCTGTCGAGAATATCTATCTCGGACGTTTCGCGGTTGCCGACGACCTTGACCTGGTCGACGGCAAAGCCGGTGCGGGCGGTGACACTCTGGACGATGGCGTCGGAATATCCGCCGAGATAGGCGCCATAGGCACTGCTCGAAACAAGCAGTGCCGCCGACAGCATGGCAGCGCAATAGGGCGGCGCTTCGAAGTCGCCTTCGCCGAGGCGCGCCAGCACGCGCACCGGCCGGCGGAGCAGGCGCGGCAGCACGAAATGGTCGAACGACAACGGCATGCCGAACAGCGCCGGCCCGGCCGTGCCCTTCCCCTTGCCCTGTCCCCACTTCAACGCAGACACGAAGCGTCCTCCACCATCCAACTCAACAAATCGCCGAACGAGTGTCCCGCTTGCGCGGCGATTTCCGGCACCAAAGACGTCGGCGTCATACCCGGCTGGGTGTTGACCTCGAGCCAGACAATTTCGCCGTTTTCGGAGTGACGATCGTCATAACGGAAGTCCGACCGGGAAACGCCCCGACAGCCGATGGCTTGATGAGCCTTGAGCGCCAGTGTCTGTATTTTTTGGTAAATATTCGGTGAAAGTTTTGCCGGGCATTCGTGTTTTGATCCGCCCGCGACGTATTTTGAATCATAGTCGTAGAAGGAATGGCCGGTCGGGATGATCTCGCAGACACCGAGCGCCACATCGCCCATCACCGCGCAGGTCAATTCCCGCCCGTGCACATAACGCTCGACCATGACCGTATCGCCATATTTCCACTCGGACGAGCCGATGATCTGCGGCGGATGCGACTGGCCTTCATGCACGATGACGACACCGAAGCTCGATCCTTCGTTGACCGGCTTGACGACATAGGGCGGCTTCATCGGGTGCTTGTTCTGGATGGCGAAGCGATTGGCCACCTTCGACTCCGCCACCGGAACGCCGGCCGCCTTCGCGACCTTCTTGGCCTGTTCCTTGTTCATCGCAAGCGCCGAGGCAAGCACGCCGGAATGGGTGTACGGAATGGCGAGGTACTCGAGGATGCCCTGGATGGTGCCGTCCTCGCCGAAGGGGCCGTGCAGCGCATTGAAGACGACGTCAGGCTTGAGCTCGGCGAGCACCGAGCCGATGTCGCGCGAGACGTCGACGCGGGTGACCTGGTAGCCCTCTCCCTCGAGCGCATCGGCGCAGGCTTTACCCGACGACAGGGACACGGGCCGCTCGGACGAGAATCCCCCCAGAAGGACGGCCACATGCTTGCTTGTCATTCCCCGTCATTTCCTCTCACAGCAGGCCTGCACCATCGCGCATGCCCCGAAAAGCATCGCGCGCACTCAAATGCGCCCGAGCAACTTCGCTCCCGTGTTTCCGCAACATTGAGTCCGAGTCTCCCGGCAGGTTGCCCCCCAGACGGAAACGCGAGTAACGCGTCGAAACGACTCAAATCAGGAAACGCTTCAGGGCAGAGAATCAGAGAGTTGATTCGCTGGCAAGTGCTTACGATTCCGATGGATTCACTTTCCGCAAAAACGGCAGCAAAATGTGAATTCATGAGTCCGAAAGGCAACGGCGGTCAGCTTGCCTAAAGCAACTGCCCGAGAAATTCCTGGACGGCATGGCCCGGCCGAAAATTACCGATGCGCTTGATCTCCCACTGCAGCCGGATGCCTGATCTTTCGAGCACGCGCGCACGCACCGTCTCACCGAGATATTCAAGCTCGTAGCCCGTGGCGGTTCCGGTGTTGATCATGAAGTTGCAATGCATCGGCGACATCTGCGCCCCACCAACCATCAGGCCGCGGCAGCCGGCCTTGTCGATCTCCTTCCAGGCCGAGGTGCCCTCAGGATTCTTGAAGGTAGAGCCACCGGTCTTTTCGCGGATCGGCTGCACGGTCTCGCGATGGTTCTGGACAGCATCCATCGCGGCCTTGATCGCCGCCTTGTCCTCAGGAATGCCTTCGAGCAGCGCCGACGTGAAGATCAGCCCGGACGGCGCCGCTGAATGGCGATAGGCATAGCCCATATCGGCATTGCTCAGCGTATGAACATTGCCCTTGCGGTCGAGTGCCCGCACCTCGACCACGCGCTCGCGCGTCTCGACGCCATTGGCGCCGGCGTTCATCCTCAGCGCTCCGCCAATGGCGCCGGGAATGCCGTGGTAGAAATGAAAGCCACCGATGCCGGCCTCGTAGGCAACGGCCGCAAGGCGCTTGTCGGGTGTCGCGGCGCCCGCCTTGATCGTGGTCGGCGCAATCACTTCGGTCTCGCCAAAGCCTTTGGCCGAAAGCCGGATGACAAAGCCCGCAATGCCGCCGTCACGGACAAGCAGGTTCGAGCCGACGCCGACGATGGTCAGCGGAATTTCCTCCGGCACCGCCTTCAGGAACGTGGCAAGATCGTCCTCGTCGGCCGGCTGGAACAATGCGTCCGCGAGCCCGCCGGCTCGAAACCAGGTGATCTTGTCCATCTCGGCATTGGGCGTGATGCGGCCGCGCAGTCCGGCAAGCCGGTCGCCAAGCTTCTCGATCAACGCCTGGCCGCGCATCATGAGATGGTCCCGCCGAGTTCCTTGGGCAGCGCATAGGCCCATTGGGTGATGTTGCCGGCGCCGAGGAAGACGACGAAATCGCCCGGCTTCGCCACCTCGCGCACGATCGGCGCAATCGCCGCCGGACCTTCGATGTAGCGTGCGTCGCGATGGCCGCCGGAGCGGATGCGCGACACCAGTGCGTCGGACGTGACGCCGTCGATCGGTTCCTCGCCGGCTGCATAGACGGGCGCCACCATTACCGTATCGGCGTCGTTGAAGCAGACGGAAAACTCGTCGAACAGATCGCGCAGCCGGGTGAAGCGATGCGGTTGGGTAACGGCGATGATGCGACCCTTGGTAGCGCTGCGCGCAGCCTTCAGTACCGCCGTGATCTCGACCGGATGATGACCGTAATCGTCGAACACATCGACACCGTTCCACGAACCGGTATGGGTGAAGCGCCGCTTGACGCCCGCGAAAGACGACAGGCCCTTCTTGATTGCCTCAGCCGAAAGGCCGAGCTCATGCGCGACGGCAATCGCCGCCGTCGCATTGGAGACATTGTGGCGCCCGGGCATGGGCAGCCGCAGGCCTGATATCGTTATCTGGCCGTGCGTCTTGCGGTCGCGGATCACCACGTCGAATTCCGAGGTCGGGCCGTCCATGCGGTGATTGGTGAAGCGCACGTCGGCCTGCGCATTTTCGCCATAGGTGATGACGCGCCGGTCCTCGATGCGGGCGACCAGCGCCTGCACCTCGGGGTGGTCGGTGCACATCACACCAAAGCCGTAGAACGGCACATTCTCGACGAACTGACGAAACGCTTCGCGCACTTTGTCGAAGGAGCCGTAATGGTCGAGGTGCTCGGGGTCGATATTGGTGACGACGGCAATCTCGGCCGGCAGCTTGAGGAAGGTGCCGTCGCTCTCGTCGGCCTCGACCACCATCCATTCGCCGTCTCCCATGCGGGCATTGGTGCCATAGGCATTGATGATGCCGCCATTGATTACCGTCGGGTCGAGCCCGCCGGCTTCGAGTAGCGTCGCCACCATCGAAGTCGTCGTCGTCTTGCCATGCGTGCCGCCGATCGCGACCGCCTGCCGGAAGCGCATCAGCTCGGCCAGCATTTCGGCGCGCCGCACGATCGGCAGCAACTTCTCTCTCGCCGCCTTCAGCTCCGGGTTGGATTTCTTGATTGCGGTGGAGACGACGACCACTTCGGCCTCGCCGAGGTTTTCGGCCTGATGGCCGACGAAGCATTCGATGCCCTTGTCGCGCAGCCGCTGCACATTGGCGCTGTCGGCCTGATCGGATCCCTGCACCTTGTAGCCGAGATTGTGCAGCACCTCGGCGATGCCGCTCATGCCGATGCCGCCAATGCCGATGAAATGCACGAGGCCGATCGTCTGTGGCATCTTCATGCGTGCGTCTCCTTCCTGAATTCCGAAACGGATTTCCTGGACGCAATAGCCTCTGTCAGATCGGCGAGCAACCGCGCGGCATCCGGTTTTCCGGACGATTTCGCCGCCGCGGCCATTGTCGCCGCCTTGCCTGGATCATCCATCAGCCCGCCGACAAGCACGGCGATCCGCTCCGCCGAAAGCGTGGATTGCGGATGCACCTCGGCGCCGCCCGCTGCCGCAAGGGCCGCCGCATTCGCCGCCTGGTCGTGGTCGAGCGCGTGCGGATAAGGCACCAGCAGCGCCGGCCGGCCGATCACCGCGATTTCCGATACGGTCGATGCGCCGGAGCGCGACATCACCAGATGCGCCGCCGCCAGCCGCGCCGCCATGTCGGTGAAGAAGGGCGACACCTCGGCCTCGATGTCAAGCGTGGCATAGGCCGCTTTCACCCGCGGCACATCGTCGGCGCGCGCCTGCTGGGTGATCGCCAGCCGCCTGCGCTGTGCATCGGAAAGCCGGGCGATCGCCGCCGGCACCGCATCGGAAAAGAACTGCGCGCCTTGGCTGCCGCCAAACACCAGAAATCGGAACGGCTCTTCACCGGCCGATGCGGCATAAGGCGTCTTCGCCGCTTCCAGCACTTGCGGCCTGACCGGATTGCCGGTGGTCACCGTCTTGACGCCTGTAGCACTTGTGTCTTCCGGTAGGAAACCACCGGCAATAGCGTCGACGCGGCCGGCGAGCGCCCGGTTGGCACGGCCCATCACCGCGTTCTGCTCGTGGATCAGCGTCGGCACCTTGCGCCGGGTCGCGGCATAGAGCGGCGGCAGCGTCGGATAGCCGCCGAAGCCGACTACGATGGCGGGCTTGACGCTGGCGATGACGGCCGATGCCTGCCGCACCCCGCGCCAGATTTTCCAAAATGCGGCGAGCACGGCAAAAGGATTTTTCGACCCCATCGTCGCCGACTGGATCGGATGGATGGCGGCCGCCGGGAACTGCCCGGCAAAGCGCTCGGCGCGTTCGTCCGTCGCCAGGTGCACCGCCCAGCCGCGCCCGGTCAGTTCGTGCGCCAGTGCCTCGGCCGGGAACAGATGTCCGCCCGTTCCGCCCGCCGCCAGAAGGATGACCCCCTTGGCCATCTCACTCCGCCGGCATCGCACGCGGCGACGGCATGAAGCCCAGCTGCTTGCGCTTTTCCGGGCGCTTGCGCGTCAGCGCCAGCACCATGCCCATCGAGATGGCGATCGCGATCTGCGAGGAACCGCCGTAGGAAATGAACGGCAGCGTCATGCCCTTGGCGGGCATCAGCTGCAGATTGACGGCCATGTTGATGACCGACTGCAGGCCGAAGACCGTGACCAAGCCGCCAACCGCATAGCGTGTGAAATCGTCCTGCTCCTTGAGTGCCGTGTTGAGGCCGCGCAGCACGATGAACCCGAAGATGGACATGATGAAGAAGCACATGATCAGCCCGAATTCCTCGCCGGCGACCGAGAAGACGAAGTCGGCATGGCTGTCGGGGATGACCCGTTTGACGGTGCCCTCGCCCGGCCCGACGCCGAACCAGCCGCCATTGATCAGCGCCTCGCGGCCCATGTCGACCTGGAACGTGTCGCCCTCGCCGGTCATGAAGCGGTCGATACGGCCGGCAACGTGCGGGAACACTGCATAGGCGGCGAACACGCCGCCGACGCCTGCAGCACCCAGCGCGACGATCCACAGCCACGGCAATCCGGCCATGAAGAACATCACCCCCCAGGTGCCGAGCACCAGCATGGTCTGCCCAAGGTCAGGCTGCGCCACCAGCAGCGAGATGACCAGTGCAAGCAGCAACATGGCGAACAAATTGCCCGGAATGTCGGGCTGGCGCTTGTGCTCGGCGAACAGCCAGGCGCAGATGATGACGAAGGCCGGTTTCAGGAACTCGGACGGCTGGATCGACAGGCCGGCTAGCGACACCCAGCGCCGCGCGCCCTTCACCTCGACGCCGATATAGAGCACCGCCACCATCAGAAACAGCATGATGCACAACATGACCAGCGCCATGCGCCGGATCTGCCTGGATTCAAGGAACGAGACGGCCAGCATTACCCCAAGCGCCGGAATGGTGAAGATAATCTGGCGTGTCGCGAAGTGGAAACTGTCGAGCCCGATGCGCTCGGCCACCGCCGGGCTTGCGGCGAAGGACAAAACGATGCCGAGCCCCATCAGCGACAGGAACGCCGCCAGGAACCAGCGATCGATCGTCCACCACCAGGTCGCCACAGGGCTTTTGTCGAGACGGCTTTGCATTATCGTGTCCCTCCGATGGGCTTCACGCCATCAATGGCGGTTGCGGCTTGCCTGAACGCCTCGCCGCGGACTTCGAAATTCTTGAACTGGTCGAAACTGGCGCAGGCCGGCGACAGCAGCACCACTGCCTCGCCGCTACTATCCCTGGCCGCATCGCGGGCGGCGTGTTCGACTGCCGCCGCCAACGTGCCTGATATCTCGTAGCGCACCGCTTCGCCCAGCGTCGCCGAAAAGGCCGGTGCGGCTTCGCCGATCAGATAGGCCTTGGCGATGCGCGGGAAGAAGCCGCGTAACGGCTCGATGCCGCCCTCTTTCGGCAGGCCGCCGGCAATCCAGTAGATACGCGCAAAGCTCGACAGCGCCGGTGCAGCGGCATCGGCATTGGTCGCCTTGGAATCGTTGACGAACAGCACATGCCCTTTGCGGCCGACTTGCTCCATGCGGTGCGCCAGCCCAGGGAAACTCTCCAGTCCGGATTGGATCTCGCCGAGCTCGAGCCCGACCTTGAGGCAGGCGGCGGCGGCGGCCAGCGCGTTCTGCGCATTGTGCTGGCCGCGCAACGAGCCGATGTCTTCGAGGAAGGCGACACGGCTGTAGCGGCCGTGCACGGCTTCCATTAAGTTGGTGCCGTCAGCGAAATAACCGTCGGTCAGCGGCAGGCGCTTGGAGACGCGGATGACCTGCCGGCCGGCCCGCTCCAGCCGATCGGCGATCTGGGCGCACCAGGAATCGTCGACACCGATGATTGCCGTCTCGCTGCCGGCCACCAGCCGCTCCTTGATCGAGGCGTAGTGTTGCATCGTGCCATGGCGGTCGAGATGGTCCGGCGTCAGGTTGAGCAGCACACCGGCCGTCGGATTGATCGAAGGGGCAAGATCGATCTGGTAGGAAGAGCACTCAACCACATAGTGCCGTTCAGGCTGCGGCGGATCGAGCGTCATCACCGCGCGGCCGATATTGCCGCCCATCTGCGTGTCGCGCCCAGCCGATTTTAGGATGTGCGCCGTCAGTGCCGTGGTCGTCGACTTGCCGTTGGTGCCGGTAATGGCAATGAAAGGTGCTGCCGGTGCCAGCAGCATCCGCTCGCGGCAGAAAAGCTCGATGTCGCCGATGATCTCCACGCCTGAGCCCCGCGCCAGCTCGACGGTCCAGTGCGGCTTGGGATGCGTCAGCGGCACGCCGGGCGACAGCACGAAGGCGGAAAACCTCGCCCAGTCCGCACCGCGCAGGTCCGCTGTCGTGATGCCGACCGCGCCGGCCTTGGCGACGCTATCGGGATTGTCGTCCCAGGCCAGCACATCCGCGCCGCCCTCGATCAGCGCGCGCGCCGTGGCAATCCCCGAGCCACCGAGCCCGAAGAGCGAAACGCGCTTGCCTGAAAAGGATGCGGCGGGGATCAAGCGGCCTCCTATCTGAGCTTCAGGGTCGACAGGCCGACCAGCGCCAGGATGACGGCGATGATCCAGAAGCGGATCACCACCTGGCTTTCGGTCCAGCCGAGCTTTTCGAAATGATGGTGGATCGGCGCCATCAGGAAGACGCGCTTGCCGGTCATCTTGAAGTAGCCGACCTGGATGATGACCGAGAATATCTCGACGACGAACAGGCCGCCGACGATGACCAGCACGATCTCGTGCTTGGTCGCCACCGCGACCGTGCCGATCAGCCCACCCAGCGCCAGCGAGCCGGTGTCGCCCATGAAGATCGCCGCCGGCGGCGCATTGAACCAGAGGAAACCGAGACCGGCGCCGATCACCGCTCCAAGGACCACCGCAAGTTCACCGGTGCCGGGCACGAAATGGATCTGCAGATATTCGGCGAACACCGCGTTGCCGGAGAGATAGGCGATGACGCCGAAGGATGCGGCTGCGATCATGATCGGCACGATCGCCAGCCCGTCGAGACCGTCGGTCAGATTCACCGCATTGCCGGCGCCGACGATGACGAAGCACGAGAACGGGATGAAGAACCAGCCGAGATTGACGAGAAACTCCTTGGCGAAAGGGAATGTCAACGATGACGAGAACGGCGCCTGGCCGTTATGCATGATCACCCAGGCGGCGATGCCGGCGATGACGAATTCGAGCCCCAGCCGCGCCTTGCCGGAAAAGCCGAGATGCGATTGCTTGGTTACTTTGAGATAATCGTCGTAAAAGCCGATCGAGCCGAATCCCAGCGTCACCAGCAGGACCACCCAGACGTAGATGCTCGACAGGTTCGCCCACAGCAGCGACGAACCGACGATGCCGGACAGGATCATCAGTCCGCCCATTGTCGGCGTTCCCGCCTTCTTGAAATGCGTCTGCGGCCCGTCGGCACGGATCGGCTGGCCCTTGCCTTGCCGCAGCCGCAGCGAATTGATGATGGTCGGTCCGAAGATGAACACGATCAGCGCCGCTGTGATCAGCGCTCCGCCGGTGCGGAATGTTATGTAGCGGAAGACGTTGAAGACCGAGATCTTGTCCGCAAATTCGACGAGCAGTGTTAGCATGCGCTTGCGTCCCCCGGACCGATCCTAGGTCTGTCTGCTGGTTGTGGCTTCCGCCGGAAACTTGCCGAGCAACGCCTCGACCAGCTTTGAAAAGCCTATGCCCTTCGACGATTTGATCATGACCACGTCGCCGGGCTTTAATTCCGATAGAAGAACCGGTTTCAGATCTTCCGCACCGGCGCGGTACTCCGTCCTGATCTCGCCGGGCAAAACGTCGGCCAGCGCCCGCATCTCCGGGCCGCCGAGAAAGACCGTGCGCGTGTCGGTGCCGACGATCAGACCGGCAAGCGCGGCATGCAATTTCGCCGAATGGCTGCCGAGCTCGAGCATATCGCCGAGCACGGCAATGCGCCTGCCCTCGCCCGACACCGGCGTCGTGTTGAGCAGTGCCATTGCAGCCCTCATCGACGCGGGATTGGCGTTGTAGCTCTCGTCGATCAGCGTGATCGGCCCGTTGGGGTGACGCAACACATAGCGCTTGCCGCGTCCGCGTTCGGGCGAAAGATCGGCCAGCGCCTGCGCAACCCTGTTAACGTCGGCGCCGACCAGATGCGCGGCACCAAGAACCGCGAGCACGTTCTGCACCATATGGCGGCCCGGCGCGCCGATCCTGGCGACAATCTCGTGCCCGCCAATCTTGGCGGTGATGACCGAGTGATCGGCATTGAGCTCGCATTTGATCAGTTTGAAGGTCGCCCGGGCATTCTCGCCGAACCCGTAGACATGCTCGACGCCGGCCTCTTTGGCCATCTTCTCCAGCAGCTTCCAGCGCGCATCGTCGCGGTTGAGAAGGGCGGCGCCACCGGGCTCCAGTCCCTCGAAAACCTCCGCCTTGGCCTTGGCGATCTCGTCCAGGTTGCGGAAGAAGCCGAGGTGAGCGGCCGCGATCAACGTGACGATGGCGACATGCGGCCGGACCATCTTGACCAGCGGCCGGATCTCGTCGGGATGGTTCATGCCGATCTCGAAGACGGCATAGTCGCAATCCTGCGGCATGCGCGCCAGCGTCAGCGGCACGCCCCAGTGATTGTTGAACGACTGGGCCGATGCATGCACCGTACCGACCGCGGAGAGAGCGTGGCGTAGCGCTTCCTTGGTGGTGGTCTTGCCCGCCGATCCGGTCACGGCAATGACCCTGGCCTTTGAGCGTGCGCGCGCCGCAACGCCGAGCTTTTCCAGAGCGACAAGCACGTCCTCCACGACGATCATCGGTGCAGTCAGCCGCCCCAGCGACGGCAGCTTGCCCTCGGCGACGACCAGCACGCCGGCGCCCGCCTTGATGGCAGCCGTGACGAAATCATGGCCGTCCATGGCCTCGCCCTTGATGGCGAAGAAAGCGTCTCCCGGCTGCAGGCTGCGGCTGTCGATGGAAATGCCGGCGATGCCTTCAGGCATCGGACCGAGCGGCCGGCCATCCATGGCGGCAACCAGCGCCTCGGAGGTCCACAGATAGCTCACGCCGCTTGCTCCCGCAGCGCCGAGCGAACTTCCTCATGATCGGAAAAATGCAGCGTCTCGGTGCCGATGGTCTGGCCTTCCTCATGGCCCTTGCCGGCCACGATCAGCGTGTCGCCAGCGTGAAGCATCCCGACCGCCTCGTGGATGGCCTTGCGCCGGTCGCCGATCTCGATGGCGCCGGGTGCGGCCTCCAGGATCGCGGCGCGGATCGTCTCGGGTACTTCCGAGCGGGGATTGTCGTCGGTGACGATGACCACGTCGGCCAGTCTTGTGGCGATCTCGCCCATGATCGGCCGCTTGCCTCGGTCCCGGTCGCCGCCGCAACCGAATACGACGATGACGCGGCCGGTGGTAAAGGGGCGCACCGAAGCCAGCACGTTTTCCAGCGCATCCGGCTTGTGCGCGTAGTCGACATAGACCGGCGCGCCGTTGGCGGCCGTCCCGACAAGGTCGAGCCGTCCCGGCGCGCCCTTCAATTTCTCCAGCGCCATCAACGCCTTGGCAACAGATGTTCCAGTCGAAATGGCGAGGCCGGCCGACACCAGCGCATTTGCAATCTGGAAGTCGCCGGCCAGCGGCAAGTCGACTTCATGGAGAACGCCGTCCGCTTCGACCTCGGCGCGCTGGCGGTGGCGCTCGTGCTCGACCCGCTTCAGCCGCAGGAAATCGCCGTGGCGGCCGACCGTCAGCACATTCAGTCCCCCTGCCCGCGCCGCCTTGATCGTCGGCTCCGACCACGGGTCGTCGGCAAAGATGACCGCCGGCGCGCCCTTCGGCAGCAGCGCGTCGAACAGACGCAATTTGGCGCGATGATAGTCCTCGACCGTCGGATGATAGTCCATATGGTCGCGGCCGAGATTGGTGAAGCCGCCGGCCGCAAGCTTGACGCCGTCGAGCCGGCGCTGGTCGAGGCCATGGCTGGACGCTTCCATCGAGGCGTGGGTGACGCCGGCCTCCGCCAGCTCCTTGAGCAGCCTGTGCAGTGCCACCGGATCCGGCGTGGTCAGCGAGCCATATTCGTTGCGGCCCGGCGCCACCACGCCGGTCGTGCCGATCGAGGCGGCGGCGAAACCCGCCTGCTCCCATATCTGCCGGGTGAATGCGGCGACCGAGGTCTTGCCGCTGGTTCCGGTCACCGCGACCATGGTTTGCGGTTGCATGCCGAAAAAACGTGCAGCACTCAGCGCCAGTGCAAGGCGCGGATCGTCTACGACAAGAACCGGGATTGGCAGCCCGGCGACGGCACTGCCCTTGCCGACCACGATCGCTGCAGCGCCTCGGCTCGCGGCATCGGCTGCGTAGGCTGCGCCATCCGCCTTGGAGCCGCTGAGCGCGAAAAAGACGACGCCCCGTGTTACCTGGCGGGAATCCGACGAAATCCCTGTAACCTCCATATCGAAGGAAGCTGTCCCTTCGACAGGCAGGATACCGGCTAGATTTTTCAGCTTCATCGAACCCCGTTCATCGCAACAAAATAGCGCGCAGTTGCCGGCGCGCCCCAAGAATCACTGATAGGAAACCAGCGTTGCACCATTTTCATGGCTGAAATCTGGCTTCACGCCAAGCATGGAAGCCGCACGTCGGATGATGTTTGCAGCCATGATGCCCGCGTTCGAGGCGGCCGTAGCACCCATGCCGGGCTTTTCCGGCCTCGGTTCGTCGGCGATCGTAAGCACTATGTATTGCGGATCGTCCATCGGGAAAGCCGCAACGAAGGCGTTGAAATTCTTTTCCTTCGAGTAACGGCCGTTGACAACCTTCTCCGCCGTTCCCGTCTTGCCGCCCACCCGGTATCCTGGCACCCGTGCATTGCGGCCGGATCCCTTTTCGGCATTGAGTGCATAGAGATAGCGCATGCCCTCGACCGTCTTGTCGCTGACCACTTTCTTGGCCACCGCCATCGCCTGCTCCTGCGTGCGCGGCAGGAAGGTCGGGTCCATCAGATAGCCGCCATTCATCAGCGCGGCGCAGCCGACCGCTGTCTGCAGCGGCGTCGTCGACACACCGTGGCCGAAGGCGATGGTGATCGAATTGACCTGCTTCCAGACCTTGGGCTCGGTCGGCCGAGCGACTTCCGGCAGTTCGGTCTGCATCTTCTCGAGGATTCCCAGGCGATGCAGGAATTCGCGGTGTCCGTCGATGCCAACCGCTTCGGCTTCCTTGGCAGAGCCGATATTGGAGGAGTAGATGAACACTTCCGGCACCGACAGTACCCGGCCCTTGCCATGGAAATCATGGATGGTTTGATGGCCGATCCTGATCGGGCGCGACGCGTCGAAACGGCTTTGCAGCGTTATCTTGCCGGAATCGAGCGCCATGGCAGTGGTGAAGCTCTTGAAGGTCGACCCCATTTCATAGAGGCCGGCCGACATACGGTTGAGCCGGTCCTTGTCCTGCGCGTTATAGGGGTTGTTCGGATCGAAATCCGGAACCGACGCCATCGCCAGCACCTCGCCGGTCTTGACGTTGAGCACGACGGCGCCCGCCGCGATGGCGTGGTACTTTTCCATGCCGGTGGCGACCTCGTCGCGCACGATATGCTGGACGCGCAGGTCGATCGAGAGCTGCACCGGCTTCAAATCCTTGGCCACCGCGAGGCCCGACGCCTGAAGATCGCTCAAGCCCTGTTCGTCGATGTATTTCTCCATGCCGGAGATGCCCTGATTGTCGATGTTGGTGAGGCCGACAATGTAGGACGAGGTTTCGCCGGCCGGATAGAACCGGCGCTTTTCGGTGCGAAAGCCGAATCCGGGGATGCCGAGTTGCATGATGTCGGCCTGCTGCTTCGGCGTCAGTTGCCGCTGCAGCCAGACGAACCCGGCGCCGCTCTTCAGCTTGTTATATGTCTGCTCGTAGTCGATCTCGGGAAGCACCGTCGACAGCTTTTCGATCGCCTCGTCGGCATCGACGATGCGGCGCGGTTCGGCAAACAGCGACGCGGTCTTGATGTCGGTCGCCAGCACTTCGCCGTTACGGTCGACGATGTCGGGTCGCGATGCCGTCACCCGGCTCTGCGGGCCGCCCGACAGGTCGGGATTCTGGAAACCCAGATAGACCAGCCGCCCGGCAATGGTCGAATAGATGCCGAAGAACACCGCCATGGTCATGACGATGCGGGTCCTGCCCTTGCCACCGGTCGCCTTGCGGGCACCTTCGACCACGATCGATCCGCCTGCACCGGCCTGTGAACCGCTCTTCAGCAGCCTGCCAATCTTTGGAAATCTGGCAGCCATTGGAAATCCGGTGATCATTGGACGATGCCTCCGGTCACCACGGGATCTTTGCCGCCGATATCGGCCATGCCGCCCAGCCGCTGCGATGAAAGGTCCTCGATGTTGACGGGTTTCGCCGGCAGATCGTCCAGCCCGACGATCTGCCGCGCATTGACCGGCTCGAGTCCGAGTTGCGATTTGTAGATTTCGGTGAGCTTCTGCAGGCGCGACGGCTGGGTAAGCAGGCTCCAGTCCGCCTTGAGCAGGTCGATCGTGTCCTCCTCATAACGGATCTGCGCCTGGATCTTGTGCACTGCCGCCAGTTGCTCCTCGGCCTCGCGCTTGGTCTTGTAGGTCAGGGCAGCCGCCGAAACCATGACGGCGATCAGGACTATGTCGCTGGTACGAAACACGTGCTCACCTCTCTCCCGGTCGATCGGCGCCGGGAAGCTTTGGGCCAGGCAGTTTTGGCAGGCCGAAAATCGAAAAATCGCCGGCACGCGCCGGCGCCTCTGTACGGATTGCAGTGCGCAGCCTTGCCGAGCGCGCCCGCGGATTTGCCGATATCTCGGCATCGCCAGGCGTCACGCCGCCGCCCTTCTTGGTGAAGGTGGCGGTGCGCGCCTGCGCCTCGGGCAGGTGCCGCGATCCGGTCGCTGAATCGGCTCTGTCGGCGATGAAGCGCTTGACGATGCGGTCCTCGAGGGAATGGAAGGTCACCACGACAAGCCGCCCGCCCGGTTTCAGCGCGCGCTCGGCGGCAAACAGTGCCTTGGCCAGTTCGCCGAGTTCGTCATTGACGAAGATGCGCAGCGCCTGGAAAACGCGGGTGGCCGGATGGATCTTGTCTTTCGGCGCGCGACCGATATGCGTCTCGATGGCATCGGCAAGGTCGAGCGTGCGCTCGAAGGGGCGTTTTTCGCGACGGCTCTCGATCATGCGGGCGATGCGCCCGGCATGGCGTTCCTCGCCGAGAAAACCGAAGATGCGGGCAAGATCGCCCACCTTGAAGGTGTTGACGACATCGGCGGCGCTCAGGCCCGCCTGCGCCATGCGCATGTCGAGCGGTCCATCGGCCCGGAATGAAAAGCCGCGCTCCGGCTGGTCGATCTGCATGGAGGAGATGCCGATGTCGAGCACGACGCCATCGGCACTTTCAACCTGCTCGTCGAGCGTCGAGAACGGTGCCTGGACAAGCCTGAGCTTGCCGCCGGACTGCTGTTCAAGGGCCCGCCCCGCCGCGATCGCATCCGGATCGCGGTCGATGGCGACGACCGAGGCTCCGCTTGCCAGAATGGCCTTAGTGTAGCCGCCGGCACCGAACGTGCCGTCGACGATCACCTCGCCTTTTGTCGGGGCCAGCGCCTCCAGAACTTCGGCAAGGAGGACCGGAATGTGACGGGCTGGTCCGCCAGCGGCATGAACTTCATCGCCGTCGCCCGCCATCATTCCGGCCGCTCCCCGGGCTTCGTCCCCTGCCGAAGCTGCAAAAGCCGGGCGCGTGCTTCCGTCCCGTAGGCGCTGAGCCGTCCCGGCTCCCAGATCTGAAAGAAATTGCCCCGGCCAACGAAGGCCACTTCCGCTGAAATGCCGGTATGCTCGCGAATGAAATCGCTCATCGTGATACGGCCGTCCTGGTCGAGCTTCAGAAACGTTCCATCGCCATGGCAGAAGAACGACATGTCGTCCGCCGTCTGCAGGAACGGGTCTTCCTGGGCGATACGCTGCTCGTAGCGATCGAGCAGGTCGAGCCCACCGACATCCATCGCCGGGCGATCCAGGCAGCGTAGCGCATAAAGTTCCGAATAGCCGCGTTTCTGCACAACGGCACGGAAATGCGCCGGCACGGACACTCGTCCCTTCGCATCGATCCTGTTCACCGCGTTCGACAGAAACCGGTCCATTACGCGTTACGGCCGCTTGCGCCGCCGCACCCCTCTGCATCTTCCTGTCCACGCCGCCCCAGCCCGGTCGACGTCCAAAACCCGCTTCGTTGTGACGGGCGAACGCAGGCAAACGCGCAGCCGCCGCGGCTGCCCGATTGGCGTACGCTTCACCCTGACACGGAACGAAGGCTTGAGTATCGGAATGGGATATCATGGGGTGTTATGGGCGTCAACGGGAACAGTCTTCAAAACGCGCCTGCCACGACTGGGGAGAGCAGCTTTGACGGCACTCCGGTCTTTATCCTCCATTAAGCCTAACGAAGCGTTTAGGGCCGTCTGGTCCAACCGGAGGCGGCTTGCTGCGGATCGCTGCCGCGCATAGCCTCGGCATCTCCTTTTCCGGTCAGTAACGAGGTTTGAAATCATGTCCGAAACAGCCAAGTCACGCGCCGCGGCACTTCCCCATCTGCGCCGCGGCGGGCTGGCCAAGGGCGACCCGATCCCCTTGCCCCTGACGATGGCCGCCATCCTTCATGCGCCCGGCGACGCCACCGGCTTCGATCAATATGGCCGCTTCAGCAATCCGACCTGGGATGCGGTCGAGCACATGCTGGCGCATCTGGAAGACGCCTCATGCGTCGCCTTTCCCTCGGGGATGGCTGCCATCTCGGCGGTATTTTTCGGCCTGCTCAAAGCCGGCGACCGTATCCTGCTGCCGTCCGACGGCTATCACACGACGAGAGCGCTGGCAGAGCGCTTCCTGAAGTCCTTTGGCGTCGCTTATGATGTCCGGCCAACATCAAGCTTCCTCGACGGCGGCTTCGATAGGTATCGGCTTGCGTTCGTCGAAACGCCCGCCAACCCAGGACTGGATATATGCGACATCGCAGCCGTCGCCGAAGCCGTGCATAGAGCGGGTGCGGTGCTTGTGGTCGACAACACGACAATGACGCCTTTCGGCCAGCGCCCGCTCGATCTCGGCGCAGATATCGTCATTGCCGCCGACACCAAGGCACCAAACGGCCATTCCGATGTGCTGTTCGGCCATGTCGCCAGCCGCGACGCGGACATTATCTCGAGGGTGACCGACTGGCGCGAGACGTCGGGCGCTATCCCCGGGCCGTTCGAGGCATGGCTGGTGCATCGCGGCCTCGAAACGCTGGACGTGCGCTTCGACCGCATGTGCGCTTCCGCCGAAATGATAGCGCGACGGCTGAAAAACCATCGCGCGATCAGCGGCTTGCGCTTTCCGGGACTGGAGAGCGATCCATCGCACAATCTTGCCCGCGCCCAGATGGAGCGCTTCGGCTTTCTCATCTCGTTCGTGCTCGCCTCGGAGGACAAGGCCGAGGATTTCATCAACAATTGCGCCTTGATGCAGGCAGCGACGTCGTTCGGCGGCGTGCACACTTCGGCCGAACGGCGATCAAAAAGGGGAGATGCCGTTCCGCCCGGCTTCGTTCGCCTGTCGATCGGCTGCGAGCCGGTGGAAGAGCTTTGGCAGGCGATCGAGGCGTCGCTAGACGCAATCGGTGGCTGAATCGGCAATCACGAATTCAGATCGTCGGCATCAATCTTGCGCCGGCCGTGCAGCACGCGAACGATTTCGATCGCCTCTTCGCGGACACGATACAAGGTGAGGTATTCGCCGACGATCAGGTGACGGATTCCGGTTGCGATGTCTTCGCGCGGCGCACCTGAGAAGGGGTGCAGGGTCAGCAAATCCCACCGGCCTTTGCAAGAGATCCACGAGCCGAACCGCCGCATTTGGATTCTGTTCGGCAATGTAGTCGCCGATGGCTTCGAGGTCGATCAATGCCTGAGGAAGCAGGCGGTATTTCACTCCTCAAGGCCTTTGGTTCCGGCCATTTTCAGATATTTGGCGCGCAGCCGTTCCATGATTGGCGGCCCGTCCAGCCCCGGACCGCTGTCGATCCCCTCCTGCACCAGCTTGCGCAATTCCTCGACCGTGTAGCCGAGCAGGTCGCGCCGGTCCTTCCATTGCCTCAGCGCGTCGCGGATCACCTCGCTTGCCGAGGCATATTCGCCGGCGGCGACCACGTCGTCGACCGCCGCCGCCAGTTCCGGCGACAGCGTGATGCTGCGTTTGTCAACGTGGCCCATGGCGCACTCCTGATCAATCTCTCAATGGTACGATTAAATCGTACCAATTTCAAGGATTGTCGCGCTCGGCTGCAGGGGTCGAAACTGAATCAACGGCTGCGCCCGAAAACGCAACCTGCTGATATCAGGAGATTTCCTTTTATCGGGGAAACTGCCAGCTGGCCTGTAAGCCGGGTTCTGTATGGCCCTCGCCCCGTACGGGGCGAGAACGTGGCGGCCATTCATCTTGGGCGCATGTTGCCATACGCCTCACGCAACCTACCCGGACGGTGAGCCGGAAACAGCCCTCGAGGGTTTCCCCTCGCACCGCCCCTATTCGGTCTTGCTCCCGGTGGGGTTTACCGTGCCGCTCCTGTCGCCAGTCGCGCGGTGGGCTCTTACCCCACCCTTTCACCCTTGCCTCGATTGGATCGTGGCGGTTTGCTTTCTGTGGCACTTTCCCTGGGGTCGCCCCCGCCGGCCATTAACCGGCACCGTGTCTCCATGGAGCCCGGACTTTCCTCACCCACAGCCTTTCGGCTTCGCGGGTGCGGCCGCCCGGCCAGCTGGCAAGGCGTATAAAGGGGTTCAGGCCCGAAAACGCAAACGAAAAAGCACGTTGTCGCTTGTCAGGCGGGCGCTCCAAGTGCTGCCAGCTGCACCTTGACCTTGCCGCAATAGGCTGCGGACACCGGGTTCATCCGTGTGGCGGCGTGGCCGGCATTGTATTTCAGGATCGTGCCGCAGGTCGTGCCGCCGCCGAGATCCCGCGCCATGGCAAGGTACTTCATGCCGTATTTGATGTTGGTATCGGGATCGTAGAGACCCTGAACCGAACCGCTATAGCCCATCATCCGCGCCGTCGCCGGCTTGATCTGCATCAGGCCGATCTCGCCGGCGCTGCCGACCTGGTTCGGTTGGTAGTTGCTTTCGATCTTGATGACGGCATTGGCGAGCGACACCGGGACGCCATAGCTGGCGGCATAACGCGCAATGATCGCCGAATACTGTCCGCTGCCGCCGACTGCCGCCGCCTGAGGCGCTGGCCTGCTCTTCGGAGCGACTGACGCCGTTGCCATGCGGTCGATGCGTTTGCGGTTACGCTTCACATGCAGTTTGGCGATTGTCTTTCTCGCAGCGGTTGGCCCTTTCGCGGAGACTGGCTTTTTCGTCCTTACCGCGGCCGCTTTTTCCACTTTTGCGGTGGCGGTCTTCTCTACTTTTGCACCACCCTTCGGCACGGCGGTTTTGCCGGCTGCGGCACTGAAGCCCTGATCGGCCCGCTGGCTCAGCGGTGCGCTGTTCGCCGCACTGAAGGCAAAAGTCATTACGCCGGCAGCAATGGCTGCCGTTAAAACGGTCAATTTCTGCATGTGATCCTGTTCTGTTTGATCTGCACAAAGACTTCGCGCAGATACCCTCAATCAACATCGGAACATCTGGGGGGATAGACGTCCGACAATCTGTACGGATCGCCTTTGACGACGGAATTGGCGCCAAAGAAGGCGACGCAAGTCACTTTGAGTAACAGATTGTAACTTTTAAGCTGGCAAAAGATTATTTGAGAGAGGCTATCCTTACGGAAGCGAGCAGCCTTTCCAGCGTGCGGATCGTCGATCCATCAGCCATGCCATCGACCAGGCGCTGCCGGAAATGCCGCTGAAATGCCTCGACCACGATTTCGGTCTGCCGGTCGAAAGCGCCGGTGATCTCGACGCCATAACCATAGAGCGCCAGCATCGACTGCAGCGCCTCTACCTCGGCGCCGGTATCGCCTGGCTTCAGCACGGCGCCGCGCCGGATCGGTGCTGCCGGCACAACATGGCCGATACCGGCAGCAAACAATGCCTTCCATGGAAATTTCTCGCCTGGATCGACCTTTCGCCCCGGTGCCACGTCGGAATGGGCAAGCACCCGCTGCGCCGGAATGGAATGGCGCTCGATGATCCCAGCGCACAGGCCGATCACCGCGTCGATCTGCGGTTTTGGAAAGTTGCGATAGCCGAGCGTATGCCCCGGATTGACGATCTCGATGCCGATCGAACAGGAGTTGATGTCGCTCTGTCCGAACCACGAGCTCTTGCCGGCATGCCAGGCGCGGTCGCCTTCCCTTACCATCTGAACAATGCCGCCGTCCTCATGGACCAGGTAGTGCGACGAGACCTCGCTTGCCGGATCGCACAACCATGCCTCGGCACCGGCGCCGGTAGCCATGCCGGTGTAGTGCAGCACGATCATATCGGGTCCGAGCGTCCCGCGCCGTGGTCCGAAATTCGGCGATACCCTGACCTCGGCGCTCGGCTCATCGGGCGGAAAGCCGCTCATGCGTGCCGCAGGCCTCGCTCGATCATTTCATAGGCCGCGTTGATCGCCGCCAGCCTGGTCGTCGCGATCTTGATGAATTCCTGCGGCAGGCCGCGTGCGATCAGCCGGTCCGGATGATTGTCGGAGACCAGCTTGCGGTAGCGCCTGCGGACCTCCTCGAACGGCTTCCCACGCTCGATGCCGAGCACAACATAGGGATCGGCCGCACCCAGATCGACATGCCGGGCCAGGATGCTCTGGTAATGCGCCTCATCGATGCGGAATATCTCGGCGATGCGATGCAGGAATTGGCCCTCTCGCTCATGCACCAGCCCGTCGGCCTTGGCGATGTGGAACAGCCCGTCGAGTATGTCCTCGAGCATCAGGCAGTTCGAATGGCCCGAACCGCAAAGCTGCGCCATCCGCTCGGCATAGGTCTCGAAACCGGCAATGTCGCGTTTGGCCATATCGTAGAGCCGCGCCACATTGCGCCTCTGTTCCTTCGGCACCTCGAATATTTCCTGGAAGGCGCGCACCTCGTCTTGCGTGACGATGCCGTCTGCCTTGGCCATCTTGGCCGACAGGGCGATCATCGCCACCGAGAAGGCGACGCGCCGGCGCAGATCGGCATCGCCGGAGAAAACCGTGCGCACGGCCTCGACCACTTCGGCGACGCCTGACGACGCTGAAGATGAAACGCGTGCGACGAAGTCGCCAAGGCGGTCCCAAATCGACATGGGGGCTTCATAGGGCCAACCACCCATCGCTATCAAGCCAAGACAGTGCCGCAGGGGCTGGCCCAATCGATTTGTCTGAGGCGGCTGGCGCCAGCGCTCACGTCGTCGCACTCGGCCGCCAGGCGCTGGTATCGTAAGCAGCAGAAAGGCCGGCCTGTGAGGCCAGCCTTTCCTTGGTTGTCACATTGACTACTGAGCCGGAGCAGCCGGCGCAGGCGCCGGAGCCGGCTCGGCAGGCTTGTTTGCGTCAGGAGCAGCCGGCTTCATCGTCTGGTCGGATGCCGGCGGGTTGGTGCTCTGCGTCGTGGTGTTGTCGGTGCCGCTGTTGCTGCAGGCGGCAAGGCCAAGCAACGCAAGCGCCGACACCGACGCAAGAATGAGTTTCTTCATGATATCTCTCCTCTAATCCGCCTCCGTTACCGGCGGCGGTCGAGGACACAATGCGTAAGCTGCGCATGAGTTTCGTAACGTTGCATTTCTGCCTGTAACATATTCCAATCATTTGACGATTGCCGGTCAGGGCCTCGCAAGCTAACAGATCGAACAGGGAAAAATCCCGGGAGCCGCCGCAGTGACTGCAAAATGGGATTTCTGGATCGACCGTGGCGGCACCTTCACCGACGTCATCGGCCGTGACCCGGAAGGCGCGCTGCACCCGCGCAAGCTGCTGTCCGAGAATCCCGAAGCCTATGCCGATGCTGCCATCCATGGCATTCGCGAGCTGCTCGGCGTCCAACCCGGCGCTCCAATCCCCTCCGCTCTGATCGGCGATGTCAAGATGGGCACCACGGTTGCCACCAATGCCCTTCTCGAGCGCAAGGGCGACCGTGTGCTGCTGCTCATCACCAAAGGCTTCCGCGATGCGCTGAGGATTGCCTATCAGGCCAGGCCCGATATCTTTGCCAAGCAGATCATCCTTCCCGAACAGCTCTATGAGCGTGTCGTCGAGATCGACGAAAGGGTTCGCGCCGACGGCAGTGTCGAGCGCCTGCTCGACATTGCTTCGGTACGCCCGGCTATTGAGCAAGCCAAGGCGGATGGCATCGATGCGGTCGCGATCGTCTTCATGCATGCCTGGAAACATCCCGAGCACGAAAAGGCGGTCGCCAAAGTCTGTCGAAAGCTCGGATTCTCGCAGGTCTCGGTCAGTCACGAGGTCTCGCCTCTGATCAAGCTGGTCGGCCGCGGCGACACCACGGTGGTCGACGCCTATCTGTCGCCGATCCTGGCTAGGTATGTGCAAAGGGTTGCGGCGGAACTGGGTGCCGCGCCAATCTCCCCCCTTGTTGTGGGGGAGATGGCTGCGCAGCAGCCAGAGGGGGTCATCTCAGAAGGCACCGCCAGAGTGTCGAACCCAGTCGAGCCGACCCCACCCGGCGACTTCGCCGCCACCCTCCCCTCAAGGGGGAGGGAAAGCCCTCGCCTCATGTTCATGATGTCGTCGGGCGGCCTCACCGCCGCCGACATGTTCCAGGGCAAGGATGCGCTGTTGTCCGGCCCGGCCGGCGGCGTCGTCGGCATGGTCGAGACGGCAAAACTCGCCGGTTTCGGCAAGGTCATAGGCTTCGACATGGGCGGCACCTCCACCGATGTCGCCCATTACGATGGCGACTACGAGCGCGCCTTCGACACCGAGGTCGCCGGCGTGCGCATCCGCGCGCCGATGATGCGCATCCACACCGTCGCTGCAGGCGGCGGCTCGATCCTGCATTACGAGGCCGGCCGCTTTCGCGCCGGGCCGGATTCGGCCGGCGCCAATCCCGGCCCGGCCGCCTATAGGCGCGGCGGCCCGTTGGCCGTCACTGACGCCAATGTCATGCTGGGCAAGCTGCAGCCCGAGTTCTTCCCGGCTATTTTTGGACCGGGCCAGGACGAACCGCTCGACGTCCAGACGGTTCGCGAAAAATTCGCGGCCCTTGCCGCCGAGATCGGCGACGGCCGCTCCCCGGAAACCGTCGCCGAAGGGTTCATCACCATCGCCGTCGAAAACATGGCCAACGCCATCAAGAAGATTTCGGTGCAGCGCGGCTACGATGTCACCGAATACCTCCTGAACTGCTTCGGCGGCGCCGGCGGCCAGCACGCTTGCCTGGTCGCCGATGCGCTCGGCATGGAGGCGGTGCTGATCCATCCCTTCTCAGGCCTGCTCTCGGCATACGGCATCGGCCTATCCTCTGTATTTGCGTCACGCCAGCAGGCGCTGCTGAAGCCGCTGGCGGACAATTCCGGGCCAGCGATCGATGAACTCATCGCAACGCTGCGCAAAGCCGTCATCGACGAACTCGCCGCGCAAGGCATCAGCGAAGACGCGGTCGTCTCGAGACCGGTGCTGCAGATCCGCTACGACGGCACCGATACCGCGCTGCCTGTGAACTTCGGGCACGGCTCGATTGCGCAGGCCAAGGCGGACTTCGAATCGGCGCACAAGGCACAGTTCGGTTTCGTCTATGACGACAAGCCGATGATCGTTGAGTCGATCGGCGTCGAAGGTACCGATACCGGCGGCACCGGCCGCGACGAAAGCGATTCAGTTGTTGAATACATGGCCGCAAATCCTTCCGGGAACCGGAAAATCTTTGTCGACGGCGTCTGGCGCGACGCCGGCATTTTCCCTCGCGAAACGCTGAAGCCTGGTAACAAGATCGCCGGCCCCGCTTTGATCATCGAGCCTAACCAGACCATCGTCGTCGAGCCGGGCTGGCAGGCCGAGATCACCGCCAAGAACCACGTATTGATGCGGCGCGTCGAGAAGAAGCGCCGACACGCCGCACTCGGCACCGAAGCCGATCCGGTGATGCTGGAGGTTTTCAACAACCTGTTCATGTCGATCGCCGAGCAGATGGGCGTGACGCTGCAGAACACCGCCTATTCGGTCAATATCAAGGAGCGCCTCGACTTCTCCTGTGCCGTTTTCGACCGGAATGGCGCGCTGGTCGCCAACGCGCCGCATATGCCGGTGCATCTCGGCTCGATGGACCGCTCGGTGGAAACCATCATCCGGCTCAACTCCGGCGACATCCGTCCCGGCGACGTCTTTGCGCTGAACGCGCCTTACAATGGCGGCACCCATCTGCCTGATATCACAGTGGTGACGCCGGTGTTTTCCCTCCCCCTTGAGGGGAGGGTGGCCGCGAAGCGGCCGGGTGGGGTCCTCGCAGAAGGCACCACAAGTGCGTCGAGCACTGCCGCAACGACCCCCTCCGGCGGCTTCGCCGCCACCTCCCCCACAAGGGGGGAGATCGGCCAATCGCCGAAGATCCTCTTCTACGTCGCCTCGCGTGGCCATCATGCCGACATCGGCGGCACCGCGCCCGGCTCGATGACGCCGCTTGCCACAACCGTCGACGAGGAAGGCGTGCTGTTTGATAATTTCCGCATCGTCGATCGCGGCCGGTTCCGCGAGAAGGACCTGGAGACGCTGCTCACCGACCACCCCTACCCGGCGCGCAATCCGCACCAGAACATCGCCGACCTCAAGGCGCAGATCGCCGCGAACGAAAAGGGCGTCGCCGAGCTGCGCAAGATGGTCGCGCATTTCGGCCTCGATGTGGTCGAAGCCTATATGGGCCATGTCCAGGACAATGCCGCCGAAAGCGTGCGCCGCGTTCTGGAGCGGCTGCCCGACAGTTCGGAATACGAATATCCGACCGACACCGGCCAAATGATCAAGGTGAAGATATCGGTCGACCGGCGGAAGCGCGAAGCCACCGTCGACTTCACCGGAACGTCGCCGGTGATGAAGAACAATTTCAATGCGCCAGAGCCAGTCGCCCGTGCCGCGGTGCTTTATGCCTTTCGCGTCATGGTCGAAGACAACATCCCGATGAATGCCGGATGTCTGCGGCCGATCAACATCATCATTCCCGACGGCTCGATGCTGAAACCCGCCTATCCCGCGGCGGTCGTCGCCGGTAATGTCGAGACCTCGCAACACGTCACCAACGCGCTGTTCGGCGCCATGGGCGCGATGGCCAATGCGCAAGGCACGATGAACAATCTCACCTTCGGCAACAAGCAGTATCAGTATTACGAGACGATCTGCTCGGGCTCGCCGGCCGGCCGGATGAACGACGGCCGCGGTTTTGCCGGCACCTCCGGCGTCCACACCCATATGACCAATTCGCGCCTGACCGATCCGGAAGTGCTGGAACTGCGTTTCCCGGTATTGCTCGAGGATTTTCATATCCGCGAAGGCTCCGGCGGCGAAGGCAAATGGAATGCCGGCGACGGCACCAGGCGCACCATCCGCTTCCTCGAAAAAATGGAATGCGCCATCCTGTCCTCGCATCGCAACCGCCCGCCGCGGGGACTGGACGGAGGCGGCGATGGCGAGGCCGGTTCGACCAAGGTCCGCCGCAAGACCGGCGCGATCGAGACGCTGAAAGCCTGCGATCAGACCATCCTCGACGCTGGCGAGGCGGTCATCGTGACGACGCCGACCCCAGGTGGATTTGGCAAGTCGTAACGCGCAAGTGTAACGCGCAAGATAAGATGATATCGGCCGCCTAGGCAGGGCAAGGTGGGAAAACGGCGGGCACGATTGCGCAAGCTATGGAAAGCAGGGGGCCTATGGAAAGCAGGGGGCTGAGAGCGATCCGGCGGGACCAAACCGACCGTGGGCCAAAAAGGGTTGCGGGCGCAATTTCGATGTCGGCGGGCGGATCAAACCCTCAAGGGCGAAGAGCAGCTTCGCCATTCTATACCAAAGACTTCCAGGACCGATGAGGACTTAGCACCCATATGGATGAGTATACGCGCCTCCCGAACTATGATCCAGATTTCTGTCGAAGGGTTGCTAAGTGGGGAGCTATAGTCTGTTTTTTGGGAGTTGTTGTGGAGGCCTTCATCTTTTCGCTGGTCGACCCAGCGCGAAGTAGTTGCCCTGGGTGGATCATTCACGGCGGGCAACCCATACCGCTAAAGATGATATTCGCACTGACGCTTTTTCCTGCATTTTGGGCTTGCTTCGTTTTTCTAAGATGGAAACATTTTTCTAAGACGATGCATGCTGCCGCTACAGGTAATTATGTGCCGCCCTTATCAAAACTCTTAGGTCATCCCAAGATCGATCCGTTCACATTCCCTCATGATCAAGTGTTTCGAACGGTGATCGTGCTGTGGTGCATATTCTGCACAAGCCCTCTTTGGTTGATGCTCACTTTCTGTACAAATACATTTGGCTATCTTGGTTTCAACCGCTGACAAACTCATGAAAACTGCGACACCGGAACCGACATTTGGGGATGCTCGCCTGCCTCTACGGATTGATCGTAGATTCATGAACTACGATTCGACTGGCCCTCGATTTTCCAGCCAAATTCGCTGCCAAGTAAGGTTGTGCCAAGGCACCACCTAATTTTGCGCGCCACAGCAATGCTTGAGCCGGCGTCAACAGGCTGTCACCGGCCTGTCATCACCCTGCGCTACCCGCTTGCGGCAACGCAAACGGGGAATCGCCTTGCCATGACGGACATTTCTGGGGACCTGGTTTTTCGCCGCGGCAAGGAAGTCGGCAAGGCCGTCTACCAGAACCGCCCGCTGTCGAAAGCCGGCATCTCCGAGCGCCTGTTCGCCTTCCTGTTCTCCGGCCTCGTCTATCCGCAGATCTGGGAAGACCCCGAAATCGACATGGACGCGATGCAGCTCGGGACGGGCCACCGCATCGTCACCATTGCCTCCGGCGGCTGTAACATCCTTGCCTATCTCACCCGCTCGCCGGAAAGGATCGATGCCGTCGACCTCAACGCTGCCCATATCGCGCTGAACCGCATGAAGCTCGAAGCCGTCCGTCACCTGCCGTCGCAGGGCGACCTGTTCCGTTTCTTCGGCGCGGCTGGGACCGGGCACAATTCACAGGCCTACGATCGCTTCATCGCACCGCATCTCGACCCGGTCAGCCGCCATTATTGGGAGCGCCGCAACTGGCGCGGCCGTCGCCGCATCGCTGTCTTCGACCGCAATTTCTACCAGACCGGCCTGCTTGGCCTGTTCATTGCGATCGGCCATCGCACCGCAAAATTCTTCGGCGTCGACCCGGCCGGCATCATGGACGCCAAGAGCATCGCCGATCAGCGCCGCTTCTTCGACGAAGAGCTGGCGCCGGTCTTCAAAAAACCGCTGCTGAAATGGGCGACCTCACGAAAAGCCTCGCTGTTCGGCCTCGGCATTCCGCCGGCCCAGTACGATTCGCTGATCACCTCGGGTGACGGCACCATGGCCAGCGTGCTGAAGGCACGACTGGAAA
Source organism: Mesorhizobium sp. M0185 (assembly GCF_040322175.1). Taxonomy (NCBI): domain Bacteria; kingdom Pseudomonadati; phylum Pseudomonadota; class Alphaproteobacteria; order Hyphomicrobiales; family Phyllobacteriaceae; genus Mesorhizobium; species Mesorhizobium sp. M0185. The sequence goes on from NZ_JAMYSY010000002.1 coordinate 276,246, forward strand.
AGCTCGCCTGCGATTTTCCGCTGAAGACCAATTATTTCGCCTGGCAGGCTTTCGCCCGCCGCTACCCTGATCCGGGCGAGGCCGCCCTGCCCGCCTATCTCGAAAAGTGCAATTACAAGACGATCCGCAACAATGTCGATCGCGTTGCCATCCACCACGCCAATCTGATCGAGTTCCTTGCCGGCAAGGATGCCGGCTCGGTGGATCGCTTCGTGCTGCTCGATGCACAGGACTGGATGACCGACCACCAGCTCAACGGGTTGTGGGCCGAGATCACCCGAACCGCCTCAACCGGCGCCCGCGTCATCTTCCGCACCGCAGCGGAACCCAGCCTGCTGCCCGGCCGCGTCTCGAATTCGCTGCTCGATCAGTGGCGCTACGAGAACGACGCCTCGCGCGAGTTTTCGGCGCGCGACCGCTCGGCCATCTATGGCGGCTTCCATCTCTATGTGAAGCGGTCCTGATGAGCACGACCGACTTGCCGGCCAGCCATGCCGAGCTGATGGACGGCGTCTACCGCTGGCAGCGTCATATCTACGACCTGACCCGCAAATACTATCTGCTCGGCCGCGACCGGCTTATCGCCGGACTGGATGTGCCGGCCGGCGGCACCGTGCTCGAGCTCGGCTGCGGCACCGGCCGCAACATCATCCTCGCCGCCCGCCGCTATCCCGGCGCGCGCTTCTTCGGCCTCGATATTTCGGCCGGGATGCTGGAGACGGCCACCGCTGCCCTTGCCCGCGAAGGCCTCTCCGGGCGCGTCACCCTGGCGTGCGGCGACGCCACCGATTTCGACGCGAAAGCACTGTTCGGCGTCAAAAGTTTCGACCGCATTTTTGTCTCGTATTCGCTGTCGATGATTCCCGGCTGGGAGAAGACAGTGTTCGCGGCTCTTGCTGCCCTGTCACCGGGCGGCTCGCTGCACGTCGTCGATTTCGGCCAGCAGGAGGCCCTGCCCGGCTGGTTCCGCACGCTGCTGCGCGGCTGGTTGAGAAAATTCCATGTCCAGCCGCGTGAAGTCCTGCGCGACGTCCTGGAATCGGAATCTGCGAGAGTTGGAGCAAGCCTTCGATTCAGAACACTTTATCGCGGCTACAGCTGGCTCGCCGTGATCAAGATCGCCATCTAATATCAATTTTGGCGTGGAAGGTTTTGGGGCTCCAATCCTAAATGGGGGCCGTGGCTGAAATCAGTTTAATTGGCTAAATCACACATTGCCATGTGACCCAAGGAGTGGTACATTATCTCCTCGCCGGAAGCATGGGATGATCATCGGATTTAGAGATGGATGGCTGCGGGCTTTCTTCGTGGACGACACCCATTCCCGCAATATTCCGTCCGATCTCGAAAGCCGCTTGTTCCGCAAGCTCCAGATGATTGACGACGCGGCGATCGATCAGGATTTGCGTGTGCCGCCCAGCAACCATTTCGAGAAGTTGCGCGGCAATCTCGAAGGTTTCCATTCGATCCGTGTCAACAAACAATGGCGGCTGGTCTTCCGCTGGGACGGGGGCCGGGGCGAGGCGTCGGACATCTATCTCGACGACCACAGCTATATATAAGTGAGGTGAGACATGTTGATGACCGCACGCAAGCCAGCAACGGTTGGCGAAATTCTTACGGAAGAATTCATGCAACCACTCGGCCTGACACAGGCGGCTTTGGCCGAAGCTATGAGCGTCCAGCGCAAGCATGTGAACGAATTGTGCAACGGCCGCCGCAACGTGACGGCGGCTACCGCGCTCATTCTGGCGCGGGTGTTTGGCAACAGCCCGGATTTCTGGTTGAACGTCCAGCGCCGTAACGATCTTTGGACGGTTATGAATTCACCCGACGAGCGGGCGCGTGTTGATCGCGCCAAGCCTTTGGCGACAGCCGCATAGACAAGACTGCGACCGCCGCATTCCTCAGTGCAGCGCCTTGATCAGCGCCGCCACCATCGCCTGCGGCCGGTAGCCGAGCCTGGCCGGCGTCAGCCCGAGCCGCACCACAACCAGCTGCTCTGAGGGGATGATGGCAACCGTTTGCCCATCATGCCCCTCCATCCAATAGGTGTCCTTGGGCACGCCGGCGGCAGTGCCGGCGCCGGGGTTTTCTTCGTCGCCCGGTCCTTCTATCCATAATTGCCCCTTGCCGTAGACTTTCGAGGCAGTTGCCGGTTCCCGCATCCAGTCGACGAAGCCGGCGGGCAGCATCTCCTGGCCGTTCCAGACGCCGCCCTGCAGCAGGAACTGGCCGAAGCGCGCCCAGTCGCGTGCCGTGGCATAGAGATAGGACGAGCCGACGAAGGTGCCGTGCTCGTCGGCCTCAAGCACAGCGCTCTGCATGCCGAGCGGATCGAACAGCGCGGTCCTCGGCCACGCCAGTGCCTTGTCCTTGTCGCCGATTGCGTCCTGCCACAGCCTGGACAGCATCACCGCCGTGCCGCTCGAATAGGAAAACACCTTGCCGATCTCGCCGGTCAGCGGCTTGGATCCGGCAAAGCCCGCCATGTCCGGTTCGAGATAGAGCATGCGCGTTACGTCGGCGACGTCGCCATAATCCTCGTTGAATTCCAGCCCGCTCGACATCGCCATCATGTCGGCGAGGCTGATCACGGCGCGGCCATCTCCCTTCCAGGGACCGAACAGACCCTGGTTGGTCATCGCCAGCTTGCCCTCCTTCACCAGCGTGCCGACGATCGCCGCATTTACGGTCTTGGTCATTGACCAGCCCAATAGCGGCGTCTTTTCGGAAAAGCCGTCGCCATAACGCTCAGCGACGATGCGGCCGTTCTTGACCACCACGACCGCCCGCATGCCGGCGCCGGTCATGGCTGGATCGTCGAGGACTTTCGCGACCTCGGGATCCTGCGAGGCATCGGCCTTGTCGCCCTCCGGCCAGATCAGATCGGGCAGCGGCGCCGGCGTCGGTGCAGCTCCGGCGACAGCCTTGGCGGCGGCAATATCGCCGTCGGGAACCGAGGCGCAGCCGAGCCCCTCGCGGGCGACCGCGACACTTTTGCCGAGCGCGCCGAACAGGCCGGCCGAAACCGTTCCCTTCTCCTTGTCGACCGACACTCTCATCAGCTTCAGCAGCGGATGACCCGGCGCCTGCACATCGACGGCGAGCACGTCGTTGGCGTCTCGCCCGGCGATGAAGACGTTCGAACAGACGATCTTGGCGGCATAGCCGGAACCGACGCGGATCAGTTCCGGCGGCGCGAAATACAGCCAGCCGGCGAGTATCGCGGCGGCCAGCACAGCCAGGCCGAGCAGCCATTTGACGAACTTCAGGAGGATCTGCATTTTTTCGAATTCCCCTGAGCGCGATCTATGTCATCGATTTGCCGCCATTGTTTCGGCAAAATCGCGGCTCTTGTCGAGCGCCGTCAACCGAATATCAACCATGATCGGCGATCACAGGTGCATGTCGCCCAGAAGTGCGCAGCGGTTTTGGGACAACGACATGCATAGACAAAAGAGCTAAGCGCGTCGAAGCGACGCGCTTAGGACAGACCGGGCGATCCTGTGGGGTGACCGTCCGGCGGGGGCTTGAATGCATGCGTCCCAAAACTGCGTAACGGTTTGGGAATGCATGAAACGAAGATCCAGGCGCGTCGCGTAAGTCAGTTTCAAACGCGCCGCGCCCGGTCGAGGGGCCACCCGCGGAAAGACCCATCAGCGGCCGGCTGAAACCGGCTCAGGAAGTAGCGATGCGCCGTTTCGCGGTCCTCATCACGCTGATGCTGCTTGGTGCCTGCTCGACGGTCGAGGATCTGACGCCATCGCTGTCGTCGTCCAGCGCCCCGACGGTTGCGGTACGCGCGCCCCGTTTTGCCGATTCCGACCCGCATGAATGGGATAGCGGCGCACCGTGGAGCTACGCCGTCCACGGCACCGACGTCTCCAAATACCAGACCTCGATCGACTGGCCGGCGGCCAGGGCCAGCGGCATCTCCTTCGCCTTTATCAAGGCAACCGAAGGCGGAGACCGTTTCGATGAAGCTTTCAACGAGCATTGGAGCCGCACGAAGGCCTCGGGCGTCCCCCGTGCCGCCTATCATTTCTTCTACTTTTGCACGCCGGCCGCTACCCAGGCGCGCTGGTTCATCCAGAACGTGCCCAAAGACGGTTCGGCGATGCCGCCGGTTCTCGACATGGAATGGAACCCGAAATCGCCGACCTGCAAGCTGCGGCCCGATCCCGCCACGGTACGCAGCGAGATGAGCACGTTTCTCGAAATCGTCGAAAAATACTACGGCAAGAAGCCGATCATCTACACGTCTGTCGATTTCTTCGAAGATAACGGTTTATCGGGCTTCCGCAATTACCCCTACTGGCTGCGCTCCGTCGCCGGGCACCCGCGCCAGAAATACGGCAGCCATCCCTTCACCTTCTGGCAGTATACCGGAACGGGTGTCGTGCCGGGCATGGCCGGAAACGCCGACATCAGCGTCTTCAACGGCTCCGAAGCCGCGTGGAAGAAGTGGTTGCGGCAGAACACCCGTTGACACCAGGCCTGCCGCCTGCTTTTCGACACAGCCAACGACGAATGCCTGCAACCGCCGGTAATCTTCTTGGAAGGATAGCGATGCGATTGCGCTTTGGACTTCTCGCGGCGCTGCTCCTGACCGCCGTGCCGGCCGCGGCACAGCAATGCGGCGGGGATTTCGAGTCATGGAAGCACGGCGTGGCGGCGGAGGCCAGGGCGGCCGGCGTCGGCGCTGCCGGCCTTGATGCGCTGGAAAACGCCACCCTCGATGAGAAGGCGTTGGCACGCGACCGCGCCCAGGGCGTCTTCACCCAGACCTTCATCGAATTCTCGAACCGCATGATCTCGTCGCATCGGCTGAAGCAAGGTGCGGCCAATCTGCAAAAATATGCCGAGGTCTTTGTCCGCGCCGATCGCGAATACGGCGTGCAGGCGCCGGTCATCGCCGCCTTCTGGGCCCTGGAGACCGATTTTGGCGCCGTGCAGGGCGATTTTCATACGCTGAACGCGCTGGTGAGCCTTTCGCATGACTGCCGCCGCCCGCAGTTGTTCCGGCCGCAGATCGTCCCGCTGCTGATGTTGATCGATCGCGGCGTCGTGCCGGCCGACGTCACCGGTGCCTGGGCCGGCGAGATCGGCCAGACGCAGATGTTGCCTTCCGACTATCTCGGCCACGGCGTCGACGGCGACGGCGACGGCCTGGTCGACCTGCGCGGCAGCGCGCCCGATGTGATCATGAGCACGGCCAGCAAGATCCAGTCGCGCGGCTGGAAGCGCGATCAGCCCTGGATCGAGGAAGTCCGTGTGGCCGACGATTTGCCGTGGGAGCAGACGGGGCGCACCAACAAGCTGCCGTTGACGCAGTGGGCGCAGTGGGGCGTTACCAGGCCCGACGGTACGCCGCTTCTCGACAACGGCCTGAAGGCCGGCCTGGCGCTGCCCATGGGTCGCAAGGGGCCTGCCTTCCTGACCTACGACAATTTCGACGTCTATCTCGAGTGGAACCAGTCATTCACCTATGCCCTGACCGCGGCAAATCTTGCCGCCCGGCTGGGGGGCGCGCCGCGATTCGATCCGCGCAGCCCCGAACCCGGCCTCAACGGCGACCAGATGAAGGCGCTGCAGACCAAGCTCGAGGCGAAAGGCTATGACGTCGGCACCGTCGACGGCATACTGGGCACCAACACCCGCGAAGCGATCCGCAAGGAGCAGAAGCGGCTGGGCATGCCGGTCGACGGCTGGCCGACGCCGGAGCTGCTGGCGAGACTGTGAATGGTGAATGGTGAATGGTGAATGGTGAATGGTGAAAAAGAATAGCACCGGAGCCGCACTGAGCACCAGAGGTTACTACTATTCACTATTCACTATTCACTATTCACTATTCACTATTCACTATTCACATCACCGCCTGGCAAGCAGGAAATCGATGAACGCTCGCAACGGTGCCGGAACCTGGCGGGAACTCGCGTGATATAGATAAAAGCCCGGAAATCTCGGCGACCAGGCGTCGAGAAAGCGGATGAGCTTTCCCGCTTCGATCCATGGCCGGACCTGATATTCCAGCATGTACGCCACGCCGACCCCATCCAGAACCGCCCCGATCATCAGTTCCGTATCGTTGACCGTCAGGCCGCCGCTGACAGCCACTTCCAAGGCACGTTGGCCCCGGGCGAACTCCCAGCGGTAGAGATTGCCGCCGCTGGGCCACTGGAAATTGATGCACTGGTGCTGATGCAGATCCGCCGGGTGACGGGGTATCGGGCGATGCTCCAGGTAGCTCGGCGCGGCCACTGCGGCCATCTCCAGTTCGTCACTGAGTTTTACCGCCACCATGTCCTTGTGCAGCCGCTCACCCAATCTGATTCCGGCATCGAAGCGGCCCTCGACGATGTCGGTGAGCATGTCGTCGACAATGATTGTGAGGGCGATATCGGGATAGGCCCGGCGGAAATCGCCGAGGATCGGCGCGATGAAACGCGTGGCGGCAATGCGCGGAACATTGATGCGCAGCGAGCCTGCCGGCCGGCCGCGTGATGCATGCGCGTCGGCGACGGCCCCTTCCAGTTCGCTGAACGCCGGTGCGATGCGGGCAAACAGCTTCTCGCCCTCAGCCGTCGGCGACATGCTGCGCGTGGTGCGGTTGAGCAGGCGGACACCGAGACGCTCTTCCAGCCCACGTATCGTCTGGCTGAGTGCTGGAGGCGAAATCCTGAGTTTGGCCGCGGCGCGGACGAAGCTGCCCTCTTCGATGATTGCTGCAAATGCCGTGAGTTCGGAAAACTCGGTTCCGCGCATTATGTACCCCAGCCTTAACAAGTCAGTAAGATAATAGGCTATTCTCTGAGCAATAGCATGCCCATAGCTTTCCCTGGAACGCCCGCTCGATCGAGGCGGCCGTAATCAGACGGAAGGAACAGCCATGCATCGTCCACTCGAAGGCAAAACCGCACTTGTGACCGGCAGCTCGCGTGGCATCGGGCGCGCCATCGCCGAGGGGCTCGCGGCCAAGGGTGCTGCCGTGGTCGTCAACTATGTCGGCAACGAGAAAGCAGCCAGGGAAGTGGTTGCCGCCATTGAAGGGATTGGCGGAAAAGCCGTCGCCATCCAGGCGGACGTCTCCAGCATCCCCGACATTCGCAGGCTGTTCGACGAAACCGAACGGCAGATGGGGCCGATTGACATCGTCGTCGCCAATGTCGGCGTCGCTGTCATAAAGCCGCTCGTCGAGGCCACCGAAGCGGACTTCGATCACGTGTTCGGCGCCAATGCCAAGGGCACCTTCTTCACGCTTCAGGAAGCGGCGCGCCGCGTTCGTGACGGTGGCCGCATCATTGCCGTTTCCACCGGTGGAACCAGGATGTTCTTCACGCAAACGGCGCTTTATCTCGGCAGCAAGGGAGCCGTCGAGCAGTTCGTCCGCGTCCTCTCGCGCGAACTCGGCCCGCGCTCCGTCACCGTGAATGCGCTTTCACCAGGCTTCACCGACACCGACCTGCTCCCCGAACGGGACCGCGCCGTGGCCGCCGGCATGTCGCCCTTCGGCCGGATCGGAGCACCGCACGACGTCGCCGATGTCGCGGTTTTCCTGGCCTCGGACGAGGCTCGCTGGCTTACCGGCGAGAACATCCAGGCCGGCGGCGGCGTGGCCTGACTGAATGGTGAATGGTGAATGGTGAATGGTGAATGGTGAATGGTGAATGGTGAATGGTGAATGGTGATAATTCACCGAAGCGGACGGAACGCAAGAACTACTTCTATTCACTATTCACTATTCACTATTCACTAATCCGCCATCGTCTCCAGGCTGGCAAACCCCTGCGGCGCATCGCCTTCGTCGAATGGCGTCGCCACCTCGACGAAAGTGTCGGGATAGAAGCCGTTGAACCGTGTTCGGAGCGACAGCGAATAGGCGCCGATATGGCCGATCTCGATCCAATCGCCGGTATCGACGGTTTCGGGCAGCCAGAACGGCCGCGACAATATATCGACGGAATCGCAGGTCGCGCCGCAGACCTTGAACGGCACGATGGTCTTGTCCTCGCCATTGCGCGAGCGGATCGCCGGATCGGGGATGAAGCGCGCCGGCAGCGTGATCTTGCCGGTCCATGAATCCGACAGCGACGCCCAGATGCCGTCATTGATGTAGAGCCTTTTGCCCTTGCGCAGCAGCACGCGCACGATCAGCGACAGGCAGCGCGCCACGATCACCCGGCCGGGCTCGGCCACCAGCGGCATCTGGTCGAACTGGTACTCCTGGAGGTCGCCCGACAGCCGCGACATGATCTGGCCGAGCGACGGCATTTCCGGCTTGCGGCTGTTCGGATCATGACCGTATTCGGCGGGAAAGCCGCCGCCGACATCGAGCCCGGCAATGTCGAAACCGACGCGGTTGCGCACCCAGTCGGCGGAGGCCAGCGCCCGCTCATAGGTGTCGGGATCCTCGATCTGGCTGCCGACGTGAAAGCACAGCCCGACCTTGTAGCCCGTCCGGTTCAGCCGTTCGGCCAGTTCGACCGCATTGGCCGGTCCGGCGCCGAACTTCTTCGACAGTTCGTAGGCCGCCGAGCCTTTCGTCTGGATCCGCACGAACACGGTGATGGCGCCCGGATCGATGTCGAGCGCCCGCACCACCCTGGTCAGCTTGGTGACCTCGTCCTCATGGTCGAGCGAAATGACGCGGATGGCGTATTTTTCCAGCGCCAGCCTGATGTCCGACTGCGCCTTCACCGGGTGCATGTAGAGCATCTCGGCGTCCGGCGAGACGGCGCGCACGGCGGCGAATTCGCCGGGCGAGGCCACATCGAAGGCACCGACGCCGGCCTCGACCAGGGCGTTGAGCACGATCCGCTCGCCATTGGTCTTGACCGCATAGGCGGTCTTGCCGGGAAACATGCCCATGAACTGTTTGGCGTCCGCCTTCAGCACCTGCGGGCGGAAGCAATAGATCGGATCGTCCGGGCGAAGCGCCAGCGCTGCCTCGCGGGCATTTTCGAATCGCTGCATGGACGAATCCCTTGACTGAGGCTGCGCACAATTAATCCAAGCTAGCGGCTAATGAAAACAATTCTATGTCTCGCCGCCCTGGCTTCGCGGCGCTACGCCGGTGCTGCAGGCCGGTTATGAGCGAGCTAGGCCATCGCTCAGGTTTCGGGTGGCCCTTGCGGCCGGATCGGGTATGGCGTGAACAGACGCCTGAAGAGCAAGGCATCTCGTCTGGGAGGACGACCAATGGCGATAGCTGCCACCACCACGATGCGCGGTCCGATGGTGCTCAAGGACTGGGCGCAGCTTCTGCTGCTCGGCGCCGTCTGGGGCGGTTCGTTCTTCTTTGCCCGCATTGCGGTGGCGGAACTTCCGCCGCTGGTGCTGGTGCTGTTTCGCGTCACCATCGCTGCGATCGCGTTGCAGCTCTATCTTGCGGTCCGCGGCCCGTCGTTTCGCCTCGCCTTGCCGCATGCCGGCCTGTTCTTCCTGCTGGCGCTCGCCAACAATGTCATCCCTTTCTCGCTGATCTTTGCCGGCCAGACCGAACTTGGCGCCGGTGTCGCCTCGGTGCTCAATTCGACGACGCCGTTCTGGACGCTGATCCTCGCCAACGCCCTGACCAGCGACGAAAAGCTGTCGTGGAACAAGCTTGCCGGCATCGCCCTCGGTATCGCGGGAACGGCGGTGATGATCGGCCCCGGCCTCGTCGCCGGGCTCGGCGGTTCGGTCTGGGCGAAATTCGCGCTCATCGGAGCGTCGCTATCCTATGCGGTTGCGCTGATGATTGCCCGCCGCCTCAAGGGTGTGCCGTCACCGGTCATTGCCGCCGGACAATTGACCTGCTCGACCATCATCATGATCCCGGTCGTTCTGTTCACCTATGACGCTGCCAATCTGTTTTCGGCCTCGCCGCCGGTGTGGGCGGCGGTGCTGGCGCTGGCGCTGCTGTCGACGGCCTTCGCCTACATCCTCTATTTCAATCTCGTCGCCTCGGCCGGCGCCACCAATGCCTCGCTGGTCACGCTCATCGTGCCGGCCAGTGCCATTCTGCTCGGCTTCCTGTTCCTGGGCGAGCGGCTCGAACTGTTCGAATTGGGCGGCATGGCGCTGATCGCGCTCGGCCTCGTCACCATCGACGGTCGCTTGTTCGGGCGGCGCTAATGCATGTCGCGCAAAGGTGTGCAGCGGTTTTGCGATAACGACATGCATAGAACAAGAACCTAAAGCGCGTCGCATGAGGCCGGTCGAACGCGACGCGCTTTAGAGATGGCGCTATATGGGCGTGATCGCGGGAACAGATGAACCCTGCCATTCCAGACGCCAGATACCGCCTTGCCGGAGATTCTGAACGAGATCGGGAAGGAAGGCGGCAAGGCAGGTCCTGCCAACATGTCTCACGGAAGGATACGCAAGACCGGTCGCGGCGTCTTGCTTGCGGAGTTGCTTCGCCAGCGCCTGACCGGCAGGATAGGCTAAGACAGTATCCGGATCGAGCACCGGGTCCTTGCTGAACTCAGCACCGCGCAGATCGTGAAACGAGCCTATGAAGTCGGCAACGAGCTCCGCGTAGTCGGTGACGTTTTCGAACCGTTCGATCGCGGCAAGCTCGCGCGTCAGATGAAAAGAGACCTCGCCGAGCGCGGTTTCTGCATCGAACGCACAGTACCAGACGCCCCTGGCATCATCGTTGAAACGATTGCCGCCTGGACGGGTGTAAGCGAACGCCGCATTGATGAAGGTGTAGCCCGGTCTCCCGAAAACCAGTTCGCGCGGATCGAGGTCGGGCAATCCCCCTTGCTGCGCCTGAAGACGGCCGCTGGTGGCTCCTTCGAGCTCCGCAAGGTCCTCCAAATCTCCATGATTCCTGGCCAACGGCATCAGGACCGGTTCCTTGAGCCTGCCTGTCGAAATCAGCCGGATCGTGTCGCGCTGGGAAATGTCAGCGCGTGGTGGGATCTGCATTCAAAGTCCACCGCGCAAAGCGTCGATATGTTGGCGAACCTGCAGCAGCTTCGGAATGCCGCCCTCGATCATCACGTCCAGGGGGCGCCGGCCACCATAAAGAGGCCCTTTGTTCGGCAACCGCACCCATTCATCGGCAAGCCCTTCGGAGAACAGAAGCCGCAGTCCCTTGAAGATGCCGATCAGGGCGCTGATGCGTGTCAGCGAATCCTGGGAGAGAACGCCCTCCCACTCGCCTTTCTTCATGCGGAACCAGGTTCTCTCCGACACGTCGCCGATCAAGGTACAGATCTCGGTGCTGGTCAGATGCCAGATGTCTGCGACCCTGACGATGCCGGCAACAGCAGCTGGCGTGATCCGCGCCCGTGCCGAGGCATCCGCCAGATTTGCCGGCAAAGCCTGATTTGCAGGATCGCGAACCGCATAAGCGACACTCATTCCGACCTCCATCACTTGGCAGGCAATATACTGCCAATTGGCAGAAAATTCAAGTCCTGGCTATCTCACAACGCTGCTGGTTGCCCACCGCATTCGTATAGCGTGCAGCATCCGGTTGGATGCGCAAAGGATGCTTCGACGCGTCGAATCTTCAGTCGTTCCGAAAATCGATTCCGATTTCTGCCGCGGTAGCGCTGCCATTCTCGTTACTGCCCCGGCTTTGCCACAAATTATTCACAGGTCCCGAGCCGGCTTTTGACAAAGATTTTCAATGCCTAACGGCAAACGGCAGGTCGCAAATTCCACAATCTCGTCGCATTGCAGCAAAGTTTCTGCTTGCCTGTGGCACAAATGACCCTAGACTCTCGCCATAGCTCTTTAAGAGGAGGCTATGACATGGGACTGACGAGGCCGATCAACGCATTGATGATTTGTGCTGCGTTTGCATTCATCGGCGCCCTCATTATGGGCGTCCTTCCATAAGGCCGCTTAGCGGGGGAAGACCAGCACCGAATATTCCAAACCATTGAAAAGGCCGGGCATTTTGCCCGGCCTTTTGCATTTCCCCGATCTTTGACATTTCAAAAAGGAGCTTGCCGCCTTACGCCGCGGCCGATCCCGCCGCCTCGACTTCGTGCGACCTGATGCCGATCATGTGGCAGATGGCGAAGACCAGATCGGCCCGGTTCATCGTGTAGAAGTGGAAATCGCCGACGCCGCGCTCGACAAGGTCCAGCACCTGCTCGGCGGCCACGGCAGATGCCACCAGCGCATGCGTTTGCGGATCGTTCTGCAGCCCATCGAAACGCTCGGCCAGCCATGCCGGCACCAAGGCGCCGCACCGCGCCGAAAAGTTGGCGACCTGGGTGAAATTGTGCACCGGCAATATGCCCGGCACGATCGGTATGTAGATGCCGGCCCGCCGTGCCCGCTCGACATAGCGCTCATAGAGATCGTTGTCGAAGAAGAACTGGGTGATCGCCCGCGTCGCTCCGTTGTCGGCCTTGCGCTTCAGCATGTCGAAGTCGGTGGCGAAATCAGGACTCTCCGGATGTTTTTCCGGATAGGCCGAGACCGATATGTCGAAATCGCCGGCGCCCTTCAGCGCATCGACCAGTTCGGCGCCATTGGCATAGCCTTCCGGATGCGGCCGGTAAGCCGCGCCGACGCCCTCTGCCGGATCGCCGCGCAGGGCGACGAAACGCTTGACGCCCATATCGGCGAACTCCCGGATCACCGCATCGACCTCGTGACGCGCAGCATCGACGCAAGTCATGTGCGCCGCCGGCGTCAGCGTCGTTTCATTGAGGATGCGCTTGACGGTGCGGGCCGTCCGCTCGCGGGTCGAACCACCGGCGCCATAGGTGACCGAGACGAATTTCGGCTTGAGCGGCTCAAGCCGGGTGACCGTGTCCCACAGCCTTGCTTCCATCTCATCGTTTTTCGGCGGAAAGAACTCGAACGAAACCCTGACCTTGTCGCCGATGTCGGGGCGGCGGGAGAAGCGGAACTGGTTCATCAGGCGGTTTCCCCTATCGGATACGCATTGGCCGGTTGTCTGTCGTTGGAAGGGTCGGCAATCAGCATGCGCCGATCGCGCCCGAGCCAGAGTTTGACGGTGAGCTTGGCCTCGTTGCCGCCGCGCGGCTCGAATTCCTGGCTGTCCTCAAGATCGAGGCCGGCCTCGGAAAACCAGTCGCCAATCTGCCGGTCGGAAAAGCCGAGACGCATATGCGCGTGCTCCTCGCGCAAGAACTCCAGCGCGTGCGGCGCGAAATCGACGATCACCAGCCGGCCGGCCGGGCGCAGCAGACGCGCCGCCTCGCGGATGGCGCGGGCGGGATCGTCGAGATAATGCAGCACCTGATGGATGGTAACGAGATCGAAGGCGTCGCGTTCGACCGGTGGCGCAAAAATGTCGCCCTGGCGCACCTGCGCATTCGAAACGCCGGCCTTGTCGAGATTGGCGCGCGCCACCGTCAGCATTTCGCGCGACATGTCGATGCCGATACCGCGCCGATAGAGCGGCGAAAAGATCTCGAGCAGCCGTCCGGTGCCGGTGCCGAGATCGAGCATCGACTGAAACGGCCGCTTGCCGACGAGCTTGATGAGGGCTGCTTCGACGGCGCGATCCGGCACATGCAGCGAGCGGATATGGTCCCAGCTTGCGGCGTTTACCGAGAAATATTCGGCAGCCCGGTCCTGCCGCTTGCGCTTGACCGCGGCCAGCCGTTCGAGATCACGCTCGACCTGCGGATCGGCGCCGCGGATGCCGGAGACCAGCCTGAGCACGAAATCGCGCGACGCGTCGGAATCCGATAGCCGGAAGAACGCCCACGAGCCCTCCTGGTAGCGGCCGATCAGCCCGGCCTCCAGCAGCAATTTCAAATGGCGCGAGACGCGCGGCTGCGACTGGCCAAGGATTTCGGTGAGATCGGACACGGTCAGATCGCCGCGCGACAGCAGCGCCAATATGCGCAGCCGGCTGGATTCGGCAGCCGCCTTCAATGTATCTACCATCGTGTCGAGAGCGACATGCATGCGAGCATTCTCTTTGAAAAAGATATAAACATATGTTTATGTCGATTTTGATGGGCTTGCAAGCGCTATGTCGCTTCCGGACAAGAAAATGACGCATGCGTGGCGGATCGCGCAAAGTCGGAAGCATGATCGAGGCGAGACCCATGTTCGAAACGCGCAGCGGCGAAAAGCTTCTGGAAACCGACCCGGCAACGATGCCGCCGGATGGCCATGTCGTCTTCATCGGCCGCATCGCTTCGCCTTGGGTCACGCGGGAGACCTGCCCCAAGAACATGAAGGCAGCGCGGGAGATGGGACAGCCGGCGGTTCTCACGATCGATCCGCTCTATCGGGACGGCCTGCTTGGGCTGGAACGCGCTAGCCACGTCATCATCCTGTCCTGGCTGCACCATGCGCCGCGGCAACTGATTGTCCAGAAACCCCGCCATGCCACGGAGCCGAAAGGCGTCTTTTCGCTGCGCTCCCCTGCCCGGCCGAACCCAATTGGGCTGCACGTCGCCAAGCTGGTTGCCGTCGACATCGACACCGGCCGCGTCGATCTCGATGCCATCGACGTGCTCGACGGCACGCCGGTCATCGACATCAAGCCTTATTTCGCCTCGACCGATGCCTTCGCCGAGGCGACCATCGCCGGGCGGGACGAGTCAGGGCCGGTGGAGTGATGAGCGCGCCGACCGGCCGCCGCCGCGCCGTCGCCAAGGCGCTGACAGCGCTCCTGCCGCTGGCGCCTTATGCCGACATGGAAAAGATCCGTGCCGATGCCGGCGCCGTGCACATGAAGAGCTTGCCGCCGAGCATTGCCGTGTGGCTGGCAACGATTGCGCATATTCGCCACGCCCACACCGACTACGAAAAGCTGCTGGCCGAAGGCTATGACCGCGATTCCGCGCGCTTCTTCGTCATCGAGCAGACCAACATCGTGCTGACCCGCTGGCGCGCCACCCGGCTGCTCGACGATGAGGATGAGGCGTAGAGAATAGCAGGCACGCGCGTCGAGTTCTACGGCGCCCCCCTCTGGCCTGCCGGCCATCTCCCCCTCAAGGGGGGAGATCAGCAGCTTCGCCCTAGCCGCCAATCCTGCAACGTTGGTGATTGGCGGAAGCAGACAAGATACCCCATCTCCCC